>CAZZVA010000078.1:0-13094 GCA_964657345.1 uncultured Acetobacteraceae bacterium
CAATCCGGGCGGATTCGGGGTGTCATCGGTGGTCGCTGATACTCACGATTCCAGCGGCAGGACAGTCTATGCGACCATCCAGGGTTTCAGTGGAAACGGCATCAGCGAGCCGCTGGTGTACCGGTCCGTCAATCAGGGACAGAGCTGGACGAATATCACGGCGAACCTCCCGAATGCTCCTGTGAATGCACTGGTCGTCGATCCCGGGAATGCCGGTGTGGTGTACCTTGCGACGGATGCCGGCGTGTATATGACGAACAATATTGCCAATTGCAACAGCGCGAATGAGCAATGCTGGAGTCTGTATGGGATCGGTCTGCCGGATGCTCCCGTCACCACTCTCGGGACAAATGGCACTGGTGGCACGTTGCTGGTTGCCGGCACCTACGGACGGGGCGCCTGGGAGATGCTGCTGGCGAGTGCGCCGGTCCCCACTGTGCCCAATACGCCGGCGACTGACACATTAAGCACGGCGTCGCTCACTTTCGGTGTACAGGCAGTGGGAACGGCCAGCGCGCCGCAGTACGTGACGATTACGAATAGCGGCGGTGCCGCATTGACCAGTATTACGGCCATGACGTTGTCCACGAACTTTCTGGTGGATGACACGGCTTGCTTGACCAATGTTCCGGCAGGAGCACAGCCGTGTGCGATCAGCGTGATTTTTGCGCCTCTGGCCCCCGGCCCGAGTTCGGGATCCCTGACGATTGCCGATTCGCTGCATATCGGTGCGAATGCCCTGGTTGTGAGTCTGCTGGGTGCGGGAGCGGCGCCGGCGGGCATCGTCTCCCTGTCACCGGGGGCATTGGATTTTGGATCGCAGGGCCAGGGCAGCACGTCGGCCGCGCAATCGTTCACGCTCACCAACAACGGGACTGTGGCTCTCACGGGATTGACGTATGCGGCTGGAGGCGATTTCGGTCTGGCATCCGGCACGTGCGGCACTACGCTCGCAGTTGGTGGGAGCTGCGAAGTGCCGGTTACGTTCACGCCGAGTACGACAGGAGTGCGGCTGGGGTCGTTGAGTGTGTATGCCGATGAGCTTGCCGCCGGGTTGACTTCGTCGTTGAGTGGAACAGGGTTGAACTTCACGATCGCGGTGACGGGTTCCCCGACGGCGACGGTGGTGACCGGCACGACAGCCAGCTTCGGTCTTACCATTGCGGGGGTCGGCAATTCGGCAGGAAGCATCATGATGTCGTGCACGAGTGTACCGGCTCTCCCGGCTGGGTCAGTATGCACAATGAATCCGGCAAGTCTTCCCATTGTGAATGGTGTGACGGGCACGGCTTCCGTGTCTGTTACTACGCCCGCGCTGACTGTCAGCAGGTTGCGCTCGGTGGATGGGAGTGGATCTTCCAGGTGGCTGGTTCTGGCACTGATGGCGCCTTTACTCGGCTGCTGTCGACGGAAGAGCTTCCCGTGGGCAGCTTTGCCAATTGTTTTTGCCGCGGTTGTTCTGGGTGGCGGCCTCTCCGGATGCAGCGCGAGTGCCAGCGGTGGCTCAACATCGGGTGGGGGCGGCACGGGCGGGACAGGAGGAGGTGGCGGCAGTGTGGCATCTTCCACCTACACGTTGACAGTGACGGCCGTTGCACCGGGAATCAGCCGGACGGCGAGCATGACGTTGATCGTGGAGCAGTAGAAAGGCGACGCAGCGTCTTGCGCAGTCAGTTGAGCAGTGTAAGGGAGGCGATCGTTTGACCCGGGTGAGCCGGTCCGGATTGCTTTGCGGACGGATGGCCCATAAACTGGAAGTCTGTGAATAGGCTGCATTTGCCGCTGCAGTTCAGGCACTCCAACGTTGAAGAGTGTAGGTTGCATTAGAGTAATAACAAGAGTTGTTGAAGGAGCAGACGATGGTCAAGGCCGGCAGCGGCCTTTCGTGAAGAGCCGAAAATGCTGTTCACGTGCGGAAGTGTCCGCGCCGTACATGGGTATGAGCAAACGATTTTGCTGTAAAGCTGCCGCGATTGCCGCCGTGATGTTGAGCTTTCTTCCCTTGATGACAAGCCGCGTCTCCGAGGCGCAGCAGTCGCAGACCTGCAGTGCAGACGACCCGACGTGCAGCAGCAGCGGGAATAACCCAATCAGCGGCATGGGCTCCACACCCAGCGGGGCGAGTATGGGTGCTTCTCAGCAGGGCGGCCAGGTAAATGCCGGCTCGGTGCAGACGATGTCGGGGCAGACGCAGGGCTTCAATCCCGCGACCGGCTTTGCTGCGAGTCCTTATTACACGGACAGTACGAAACCCGGCGCGAATGACTGGTGGCTGCAATATCGTTTCAATCCAGATCGCGCGCTTCGCTTGTCACAAGCGACCGATTTTCAGAAGATGGTTTCGTCGTCGACTGGTCGCACGCTCCCGATCTTCGGGTCGGACCTGTTCTGGGGATCGCCATCGACCTTCGCTCCTCTGGACCAGGTGCCGGTCACCCCGGACTACCTGATTGGCGCCGGGGATGAGTTGCAAATCAAAATCTGGGGCCAGGTGAGTCTTACGGCTTCGGTGACGGTCGATCGGAGTGGAGCGGTTTACCTGCCGCAGGTCGGTACGATCCAGGTAGCGGGTGTTCCCTTTTCGAAGGTGCAGGACGAGATACGTGCGCGGGTATCGAAGATTTACCGGAACTTCAATGTCTCGGTAAACATGGGCCAACTGCACTCGATCCGGATTTATGTGACCGGCGCGGCGCGGCAGCCGGGTTCGTTTACGGTGAGTGCCCTGGCCACCTTGGTCAATGCCCTGTTTGTTACAGGTGGACCAGCACCGCAGGGATCGTTCCGTCATATTCAGTTGCGGCGATCGGGCCAGGTGGTCACGGATCTCGACTTGTATGCGCTGTTGATTTACGGAGACAAGTCGAAAGACGTGCCCTTGCTGCCGGGTGACGTGATTTACATTCCGCCGGTGGGTCCGCAGGCAGCGCTGTTCGGGAGCGTCCGGGATTCAGCGATCTTCGAGCTGAAGGCGGATACCACGGTGGCAGAGCTGGTGAAAGATGCAGGGGGCCTGTCCGTGCTTGCCTCGCTTTCGAATGCTGCGATTGAACGCATCAATGAGAAACATCAGCGCACTACGGTACAGATCTCATTGACCAGGAATATGGACACGCCCCTACAGGACGGCGATATCCTGCGGGTGTCTCCCATCTCGCCGCAGTTTGCGCAGACAGTGACGATCCGCGGCAATGTAGCGGACCCTGGACGGTTCGGGTGGCATGAAGGTCTCAAACTCAGCGACGTGATCCCGGACAGTTCATCCCTGGTGACGCGAAACTACTGGCAGCGGAGAAATCATTCCGGCCGGCCCAGTCCGGACTTCGAACCGGATCCGACGCAGCGGATGCAGATCGCAGCGTCCACGGCTCAACGCTCGAACTCTTCTACAAACAACGGGCAGGGGCAGACCGGCAACAATAACTCCAATCAGTCTCAGCCGATCATGCAGGATCCGAATTACGGCGCTGCGAATGCCGCGCTGAATGGGAACAGTGATGGTCAGGATGCCTTCCAGCAACTGGCTTCGCAGACGAGCGGGACCGGGACGGAATCGACATCGCGCAATCCGAATCTGCCGGACTGCCCGGACAACCTGCCAGCGGGAGGCACGCCCAGCCAGCCGAACAGCCCGGTACCGGGGGTGACCTGCAATATCCGAACCTACGTGCTGGGTGGTACGACACTGGCAGACCAGGCGGGCCGTACCTATACAGAAAATACGGCGGGGGCGGACCGGATCAACGACGTGCGTCTGCCGGCGCCGGATATCGACTTTTCCTACGCAGTGATTGAGCGGCTGGATCCGAAGACCTTCGAAACGAAACTGGTGCCCTTCGACCTGGGCAAGCTGGTGCTGGCGCATGATCCTGCAGAGGATCTGCCGCTGCAGGCCGGCGACATCATCACGATTTTTTCGCAGGCGGATATCCGCGTTCCCCTGCGGCAGCAGACCAAGCTGGTGCGGCTTGAAGGGGAAGTGGGTCATGCCGGCATTTACAGCGTGCTGCCTGGTGAAACACTGCGGCAGCTGCTGGTGCGCGCGGGCGGCGTGACTCCGAATGCTTACCTGTTCGGTGCCGAGTTTACGCGGGCGTCGACCCGTATCGCACAACAGGCGCGGCTGGATGATTACGTGTCCACGCTGGAGCTGGAAATTGACCGAGCAGCGGTTGCTTCGGCAGCCGGAGCTCTTAGTCCGCAGGATACTGCCAGTTCCCAGAGCACCCTGCAGACCACGCAGTTGCTGATTTCGCGTCTGAAGCAGCTTCGGGCGAGCGGGCGTATCGTTCTCAAGTTGAAGCCGGGTTCTACCGATCCCAGCGACGTGCCGGCGCTAACGCTGGAAGATGGCGACCGCCTGGTGGTGCCTGCCCGGCCATCGAGCGTGAATGTTGTCGGTTCGGTGTACGACCCGAGTTCGTTCCTGTTTGACGGAACCGCACGGGTGAGCAGCTATCTGAAACTGGCGGGAGGCCCCAACCGGGATGCTGATCGCAAGCATGTTTTTATCGTTCGTGCGGATGGAGCGGTTCTCAGCAAGGAAGCATCGACTACTTTCTGGGGTAATACCTTTGCCGATGAGAACATCAATCCAGGAGATACGATTGTGGTGCCGGAAAAAGTCTATAAAGGCTCAGGCGTGCGGGCTTTTGCGAACTACTCACAGCTCTTTTCGTCACTCGCCTTTACCGCAGCCGTGCTAGGAAACTACTGATTTTCGGGAACTAACGAGTATGTACCAGCAGACGCTCCAATCTGAAGTCCCGCAAGTGCCGCACGAGCCGGTGCAGGCGAATGGTGTCGAGCCGGAGCGCGGCCTGGATCTGTTCGATATTGCGCTCGTCTTTGCGCGCCGGAAGTGGCTGCTGGTCGGCTTTACGATTGTGGGCGCGCTGGCATTTTTTATCTACGCGCTCACCGAGCCAAAGCTGTACGAGGCGGATACCGTGATCATGCCTCCCCAGGAGCAGCAATCCAGTTCTGCCTTGATGGGTCAGCTCAGTTTGCTGGGATCACTGAGCGGCGGTATGAACCGTCCTTCCGATCTGTATATCGGACTGCTGGGCAGTCGCAGCGTGAAAGAACAGATCGCGAGGGACTTCAAACTCGACCAGGTTTACAAGGTTGGCCGTATCGACATCGCCGGCGCTATTCTGGGCGGTCGTACCAAGCTTGCCTCCGGCAAGGATGGCCTGATCGATATCAAGGTTCGCGACAAGGACGCAAAGCGCTCGGCGGCACTCGCCGATGACTATGCCAGTTCACTTTATGCCCTGAACAACAAGCTGGCTATCAGCCAGGCAGCGCAAAGACGCCTCTTCTTCGACAAACAACTGGAGCAGGAGAAGGATCGCCTCGCCGATGCCGAGGTGGCATTGAAGCAGGAAGAGGAGAAGACGGGTGTCATCCAGCTGCAGGGCCAGACTTCTGTCATCATCAGCCAGATTGCCCAGCTGCGCGCCAACATTACCAGTAAGCAGGTCCAGTTATTTTCCCTGCGGACCTCTGCCACGGATGAGAATCCTGAGGTGGTACGCGCACGATCCGAGCTGGCGGGACTGGAACAGCAATTGCGGGCCATGGAAGGTCGCGCCGGGGTGAAGGCGACCGATGATCTTGGATTGTCGACCAAGCAGGTGCCCGGGGTGGGCCTGGAGTATATCCGCAAAGAACGCGAAGTGCAGTATCACCAGACGTTGTTTGAATTATTGGCGCGGCAACTCGAAGCTGCGCGTATTGATGAGGCCAAGGCGGCGCCGATCGTGCAGCTGCTGGATCCGGCCGAGGTCCCGTACTTCACGACGTACCCCAAGACAAAGCTGCTCATTGTTCTCGGAGCAGTCATTGGATTTATTGTTGGCGTTATCTGTTGCATGGTGCTTTATATCTACGAATTCATCCAGGATGATCCGCGACTGCATGGGAAACTGTGGGCGGTACGGACAGCCCTGATCGGGTGGAAGTGGTGAGACGGCTGGCTATGGGCGCGCCGAAGCGCTGACAGTGAGCAGCGCTGCCAGGCCACCGGTTGAGGATTCGCCGATCGTGAACATAATTGCTGTCCTGGTGCTTTACCGGTGTTCTCTCCAGGAATCGGCAAGCTGGCAGTCCATCCGGCAGCAGGTGCAGGCGCAGCCCGGCTTCGGCCTGCAGCTGATGGTCTGCATCAATGGGGTTTCGGCAGCTGACCGAACCGCGGTAAGTCTTTCCTTGCCTGCCGACCTGCCAGGCTGGGTCCAGGTTGTGAGTGTGACCGGCAACTACGGGCTGGCCTGGGCTTATGAGTATGCGCTCACGATGGCGAAACAGAGCGGCGTCCATTGGCTGATGACCCTGGACCAGGATACTGAGCTGCCAAATGATTTTCTTCCTGTCATGCAGAGGCGGGCGCACGATTTGAGTAGTGACGGCAGGATTGGAGCCATCGTGCCGCGGCTGGTGAATGATCGCGGCAAAGCGCTCTCCCCGCTGGTGGCAGGGATTCGCGAGCGGATCATTGCCGTGGAGGGTGCGGGCATCGTTCCTGGAGAAGTCCGAGCCTACAATTCAGGCGCGCTGATCCGGGTGGCTGCGCTGCAGGAAATTGGCGGCTACGATCGCCGTTTCTGGCTCGACTATCTGGATCATGCGTTGTTCCACGCCCTGCATGTGCATGGCTTCCATGTCTGGGTGGAAGGGGACCTGGCGCTTCGCCACCAGCTCTCCCTCGAGGATGGCAGGGAAGCGATGACGAAGCCGCGCTTTCACAACTTTGCGAGGGCTGAGGCGGCCTTTCGGGATCTGCACGTCGGTCTCGGCGGACGCCTGCTCTACCTGGGCCGGCTTATGCTCCGTGCCGTGAATCAGAAGCGCCGGAGCGATCCGCCACACTTCTTTCACACGACGGTTGGCATGATCCGCGAGCGGCTGTTCATCTCAAGGCGGGAACGATTGCGGCGCTGGGAGGCTTCGGTGGCCGGTGTCGTGAGCGAGCCGGAGATCACGATGCATCGGCCTGCGCTGGAGATCGGCTGGTGAGCGCGGCAGACGATACGCTGATTGTGGTGGTGTTGTACCGGGCGATGGCACAGGCCGGCAGGCCATCGGCAGACGAGCCAGCTGCCATGGAATCCGAGACGCTGCGGTGCCTGGAGGCAGTGTATGCAGAGCAGCCCCGGGCGTTGGCCGGGTACCAGGTGTTGCTCTGGGATAACAGCCCGCTGCCCTGGCATGATTGGAAGCTGGCATTCCCATGCGATTACCGGCACGCAGCTACGGAATCTGCGCCGAATGATGGAGTCTCGGGTGCCTATAACGCTGCCCTCGCGATGTGCACCCGGAAGGGTCTTCCGTGGATGCTGTTGCTGGATCAGGATACGGGAGTGACGGCTGCTTACCTGGCCGGCATGTCGCGGTATCGCCGGGCGGTCGAGATGGATGAGCGCATTGCCGCCGTGGCACCGTTGTTGCTCGAGAAGGATTTTCAATTGTCGCCGCAACGCGTATGGCGGCATCGATTTCAGCCAGTCTCGGCGGAGTCAGCCCGCATTCTCGAAGGCGCTTCCTTTGCCGCCAACAGTGGCGTACTGATGCGGGCGTCCGCGCTCCAGTCGGTTGGCGGATACAGTCTGGATTTCTGGCTGGACTACTCGGACATCGAGCTTTTTCACCGGCTGTATGCAACTGGCAAGCGCCTCTTCTTTGCGGCCGATCTCCGTCTGCAGCACAGCATGACGATGCTGGATTACGATGGCCGCATGACTCCAGAGCGCTACGGGAATTTTCTTGCTGCCGAGCAGGCTTTCTTTGATCTGTATCGGGATCGCCGGCAAAATGCCGTGCAGATTGTGCGACTGGCTGCCCGGGTATGGCGGCAGCGGCGGTATCGCAATCCGGTCTTCTCGCGGATGACGCGCCAGTTCCTGCTGCAACGAATCACCAGCTCAAAGGTAGCGAGACTGGAGCGATGGCGCCGAAGACGGACGGAGCGGCTGGCTGCTGGAAGCGGCGCCTGAGGGCATGCGCGTCTTCTACGATCACCAGGTCACGTCACTGCAGGATGCCGGCGGCGTCTCCCGCTACTTTTACGAACTAGCGAGGGTCTTTTCGCAGGGCGCCCGGGTCCGGCCCGAACTGCTGCATGGCTTTTCGCAATCGGTGATGCCCTTCCGAGCACTGCCACCGCCGGCACGGGTGTGGTCATGGCCTGCGGCTGCTCCGAAGGCCGGCTATGCACGATATGCAATCAACGAGGCACTGACAGCAGCGATGGCGCCGTTTCTAGGGGAGTACGATGTCTACCATTCGACCTACCAGAGGGCGCTTCCGTTGGTCCGCCGGCGGGCATTGGTGGTCACGCATCATGACAGTACACCGGACCGGTATCCCGAGCTGTTTTCAGATGCAGCCGCAATCCATGCGCGGCTCGAAGGACTCTATGCCCGGGCCGATCGAATTCTGTGCATCTCGGAAAACAGCCGTCGTGACCTGTTGCAGTTTTACAGGGTAGACGAACGGAAGACGGAGGTGATCTACCAGGGCTTTGCGCCGCTTTCTGCGAGCGAAGATGCCGCCGCGGAGCTATTGCCATGGATCGCCGAGAAGGAGCTCGTCGGGAGACCGTTCCTGCTGTATGTCGGGAGTCGGCCGGCGTACAAGAACTTTTCCCTGGTGCTGGAGGCGTTGGTCCGCCAGCGCAACCCTGATCTTTGGCTGCTGGCAATAGGAGGCGGCAATTTTACGGTCGAGGAACACCACCGGATCGACCAGATGGGTCTGCGACACCGGGTCCGGCTTCTCCCGTATGCAAGTGACGGGCAGCTTGCCGCGGCGTATCGAGCGGCTTGCCTGTTCGTATACCCGAGCCTTTATGAAGGATTCGGCTTTCCGCCATTGGAAGCCATGTCTGCCGGCTGCCCTGCACTGGTGAGTGGTACGTCTGCGATGCCGGAGATCTGTGGGGACGCGGCCTTCTATTTTGATCCGACCCGGGTGGAGGAATTGACGAGCCTGACCGGCGAATTGCTGGCCGATGAACGGTTGCGGCTCTCGAAAAAAGTTGCCGGCGAAGCCCGAATCAGCCTCTACAGCTGGGAAAAGACAGCGGCTGCTACGCTGGCTGCCTATGCAAGGGCTTTGCCGGGGAGCTAGTACGTCCAGTCCTTTCAGGCGAAGTGAGATCCTGGAGGATCGCATCCATGTGGTCGATGCCGGAATGCCGTGAGAAGTGCTGCTGGTAGGTGTCGAAGCAGCGCTGCTGCATGTCACGAACGCGCGATGGCTTATCTATATAGTCCAGCAAGTCGCGCGCGACGGCGTCGGCATTGCTGCCATCGAGGACCCAACCCAGCTGATATTCCTCAATCCAGAGTGCGATCGAGGATTGGCGGCTGCCACTGAAAAGCAGCGGCCGGCCGACGGCGAGTGCTCCAAAACACTTCGACGGGACCACCAGGCCGGTCCAGTGATCGGCGAGGCTGACCAGGTGGATGTCCGGAGCGGTCAGGCGGTCTAACACATTTCCGGGTGCGGCAAAGGGGACCTGCAGGACGTCGCAGGTGCTGCCGGGGGGCAGTTCTGCGATGTTGGCGCGCAGCTGCGGCTCACAGTTGCCCTGCACGCTGAAGACAATGGCGGCATCCTCACCGTGCAGCGATCTGGCGAGGTCCAGGATGGAGGTCGAGGTGTGTGCCCGGCCGAAGCTGCCGGAATACAGCAGAACCAGCCGGCGGGCACCGGCTATGGCTTTTCGCTCGTCGATAGAGGAGGGAAGCACCCCGGATGGCTCCAGAAGAGCCCAGGGCACGATCGTCGCCTGCGAGGGTGAGTCGGCACCATCTAGGAAAGGCGGGACATAGGGGGCCAGGCGCTTCCGCATGCATGGTCCGATATCGACGATTGCATCACAGGCAGCGTAAGCCCGTTTGAGCAGAAAGGTGAGAGAGCGGGCAAGGCGGCCGTTTGGGGATAGAACTCCATCCGCAAAGGCGGCCTCGGGATATAAGTCGAAACACCAGTGGAGGATCGGTATTTGAGGATTCACGAACTTCCAGAAAATGGCGGCTGTGACACTCAGGATCGGATCGGTGCCGGCGATAACGGCGTCGGGCAGATCGTGGCGGAAGGCAAGCAGGCTCCAGGCGCCAATCATCCAGGCAGCATTGAGCAATCGCCCTGGCGTGGAAGACTGGCGCAGACTAGGGCGCCAGATGCGACGTATGGAAATGCCATCTATCTTGGAATAGTGGGGATACGCAGTGTCCTCATCACGACAGCCGCGATTTCCGGCGATTTCTGTGACAGCCCATCCGCGCGTGGTGAGTCCCAGGCAAAGCTGGTGCATGTGAACAGCGCTGACTACAGGATCCGGGTAGAGAAAGTGGTAAAAAAGCCACAGCTTTTTTGTCGATGCTTTGAGGTGGGGTTGCTTTTCGGGTTCGTCGGCCAGGTTCGCCTTACCCACGGTGAAGGTCGCATCGGAAGCAGGGATCATCGGAACCAGGATGGCCTGATCCTTGGGAGAACTGACGCCGGGTTAGTTACTCTCTGGAACATCTGCCCATCGATTCACGTTAGGGGGTATTGCAACGGAACCCCAACATAAGTATACAGTTAGGCAGATGTCGGACATGCACGTCAAACGCAGCGTGGCATCGCCGGGCCGATACGGGAAAGCCGGGGTCGGAAGTCTTGAAACGGCTAAGAGGAGATCCGGTGCGCCATCATGGGCATCTTTTGTCAGTGACTTTCTTAGTCGCCGTGAGAGACTTCATGGCAGGAAGTGGGTTGACGCTGAGGGGACACCTCTATTGAGAGAATCCCGCATCGTACAATCATAATCAGGGCGAGAACTTGACGTTGGTACGGTACAGCAAGGCAGCGTTTGTCAGCTGAGGCACTTTCTTCCACGGCTGTAATTTGCGGGTCTTTTTAAGCACTGTTGTCGGTTTTTGCTACCAGTTTGATGATTTTAAGAAAATGGGAATGGCGCCGAGAGCTTTCGGCCACAGGCGGCGGATGAGTCTTATCGAAACCAGTAGAACCCTAGCGACACAAAGCCTTTGGGATGAAGTGCAGGTCGATTTACCGGAGGAGACGGTCCGGCGCAGATCAACGCTGACGTTTCCGTTTCTTGTCGACAGCGATTTAAAGATTGCCGCGGCAAGCATCTGGACCCTGTCCCCCACACGGCGCTTGATGGATGTGGTGGCTGCTTCCGTCGCTCTGTTCTTTATCTGGCCGGTTCTTCTCCTGATTGCGGTTTGCGTAAGGATCGATTCGGATGGGCCAATCATATTCCGGCAGCGCCGCATGGGCCGCTTTGGAAACCTGTTTACGATCTATAAATTCCGGACAATGGATGTGAAGACCTCTCACCGCGATTTCACGGTCACCAAACATGGTGACCGCCGGGTGACCAAGGTCGGAACCCGGCTTCGTCGCTACAAACTGGATGAACTGCCGCAACTTTGGAATGTGTTGATCGGCGACATGAGTCTGATTGGGCCACGACCAAAACTGCCTCACCACGAGACACTTGAAATGCCATTTCGACCTGGTCTAACGGGTGCGGCTACGCTTGTTTTTCGCTGTGAGGAAGAAATGCTGCGCCAAGTTCCGGAGGAAGAGCTTGAGCTCTTCTGTGTGCGGCGCATCGCGCCGTGCAAGGCCAAGCTGGATGCAAATTACATGCAATCCGCGACCTTGATGAGTGATTTGAAGTTGCTGGTGAGGACCGCCCTAGCGTGTGCTTCCGGTCGACGCGATACCTCGGTTGACTTGAACAAGCTCTGTTAGCAGCGACGCTGCCAAGCCTTTTCAACGACACAGGATTGGAATGGGGACCACGGCCACGCTGTGGGCGCAGGCTCCACCGCACTCCGTATACTGCTACAGGGAGGGTTCGGCCTTGAGCGTTCATGACGCCAGTTCACATGCAGGCGTAACGGCAGAAGAGGTACGGCATATTGCAGATCTCAGCAATCTCCGGCTGACTTCGGAGGAGGAGATTGCCATGCAACGCGATCTTAGCGCCATCCTGACGTATGTCGCGGAACTGAACGAACTGGACACGACGTCTGTCGAGCCGATGGCCCAGGTGGGAGAAGTGATTCGCAGTGAATTGCCATCTGCCCTCGATTCCCGCGATTTCCTCCGCACGGATGATTTGTGTCCTTCGCTGCAGCGCGAGGACGTAATGGCCGCGGCACCGGAAACGGACGGCACATTTTTCAAGGTGCCCAAGGTGATCGAGCGCTGAGCTGCTCCGCGAAACGACAGATCATGTCGGGTGATACACAGACGAGCAGAAGACAAAGGATGAATACGAGGCATTGGAGACAAAGGACATAAATTCGCTGGCCGCATCTGCAGCTCCCTCGCTGGTCGATGTGCGCGACCGGATCGCCTCAGGCACTTCCAAGGCAAGAGCCGAGGTGGAGCGCTATCTTTCCCGGATTGACCAAGTCGATGAACAGGTTCATGCCTATCTGGCATTGAATCGGGCGGACGCACTGGCACAGGCTGATGCCGTTGACGACCGGGTGCGGCGCGGCGAGGAGCTGCCTGCGCTTGCCGGAGTTCCACTTGGAATCAAGGATGTTCTGGCAGTCGAGGGACTTCCCGCCACGGCAGGATCGCGGATTCTCGAGCACTACCGGCCACCCTATACCGCAACAGTTGTGAAGAGGCTGCAGAATGCCGGCGCCATCATTCTGGGAAAGCTGAATTGCGATGAGTTCGCGATGGGTTCTTCGAATGAGAATTCTGCGTATGGTCCGGTGCGCAACCCGGCGGCGATGGACCGTGTTCCTGGCGGTTCGAGCGGTGGCTCTGCTGCGGCGGTGGCGGCGGATCTGGCTGCGGCCACGCTTGGTACTGACACTGGTGGCTCGATCCGGCAGCCTGCTTCCTACTGTGGCGTGGTGGGCCTTCTTCCTACGTACGGGCGCGTTTCGCGATATGGCCTGATAGCGTTCGCGTCGTCGCTGGACCGCGTGGGTCCGATGACGAGAACCGTAGAGGATGCTGCTGTTCTGCTGCAGGTGATGGCTGGTCATGATTCGCTGGATTCAACATCGTCGGAAGAACCGGTTCCGGATTATGTTTCCGAA
>CAZZVA010000079.1:0-13060 GCA_964657345.1 uncultured Acetobacteraceae bacterium
CTCAGCAATCTTCTTCCCCACATTGATGCGATACGGAATGCCAATGAGGTCCGCATCTTTAAACTTCACGCCGGCCCGCTCATTCCGATCATCCAGCAGCACATCAAATCCATTCTTTTCGAGAGCGGACGCGACCGACTCCGCAGCCTCTACCAGCGCAGCATCCGTCGTATTTGTCACGGTCACGACCACATCAAAGGGCGCAATCGACGGCGGCAGGGAAAAACCGTTGGCATCGAAGCTGTCTTCAATCGCTGCTGTCAGAATGCGCTCCAGGCCAATGCCGTATGACCCCATGATCGGCGCCACTTCCTTGCCGTTCGGATCCAGCACCCTCGCACCCATGGAGGCAGAGTAGCGATAACCAAGCTTGAAGATGTGCCCAATCTCGACTGCCTTCGCCACTTTCAGTGGATGCTCTTCCTCTGCCGGACATTGCGGGCAAATCTCGCCCTCCGCAACACTCCGGATATCCGCAGCCAGGGTCCACTGAAAATCCCTGCCAGGCGTGACATTCCGATAGTGATAATCCGCCTTGTTGGCGCCACACACCAGGTTGTGGCGTCCTTCCAGCGCTGCATCGACGATGACATTCACAGCGTCGATCGCGAGCTTTGGTGAAGGCATCAATCCTACCGGCCCCAGGTACCCCGCCGGACCATGCATGTACTTCTCTAGCTCTTCCGCCGTCATGGGCCGCAGCTCCGAGGTCTCCGAAACACCCATCAGCTTGGTCTCGTTCACCATGTGGTCGCCGCGTAGAAACGCAATCACCGGCAGCTCCAGTCTGGAGCCGTCCTTGTTGCTGCGGATCCCCATGTAGGCGACACACTTGATGTCCTGTGCCGGCAGAATCTGAAAGAACGCAGCCACATCGGCAATCGATGCCTTGCCCGGTGTATGCACCAGCTCAGGCAAGCCGTTCCCGGTCGGTTCCAGGTCGATTACCGGCTGCAAACGCGATGTCGCCTTCTCCATATTTGCGGCATAACCACATGCCGCACACGAAGCGATCAGGTCTTCGCCGGCGTCGGTGTAGACCATGAATTCCTGCGACTGCGAACCGCCCATCGCGCCCGAGTCCGCTTCCACCGCGACGAAACTCAAGCCGCACCGCGAGAAGATCGCCCGATACGCTGCATCGTGTTTGCGGTAACTTTCGTCCAGCCCTGCTTCGTTGATGTCGAAGGAATAGGAATCCTTCATGGTGAATTGACGCACCCGCAGCAGCCCCGACTTCGGCCTCGGCTCATCCCGGAACTTGGTCTGAATCTGGTACCAGATCTGTGGCAGCTGCTTGTAAGACCGCAGCTCACTACGCGCAATCGTTACCATGATCTCTTCATGGGTCATGCCCAGGCAGAGGTCCGCGCCCTTTCGGTCCTTCAGGCGAAACATATTGTCGCCCATGCTGGTCCAGCGGCCGCTCTGCTCCCACGGCTCGCGCGTCAACAGTGCCGGAAGCAGGAACTCCTGGCCAATTTTGTCCATCTCCTCGCGAACGATCTTCGTGATCTTCTGCAGCGAGCGTTGGCCGAGGAATAAATACGAATAGATACCCGCCCCCAGCTGACGCACATAGCCGGCTCGAAGAAGGAATTTGTGACTGGCGACTTCCGCATCACTGGGCGCTTCGCGAAGAGTCGGAATAAACAGCCTGGACCATCGATGCATCGGTTCTAAAACTTTCCTCGCGCCTGAGGGGCGATCGGCTCAGATAGAGCTACACGTCATTCTAAATGGTAGAAATGCCCTGCATCCGGCTGCCCGGAACACTTACTGATGCATCCGCAAGACCTGCGGTGCACACCAGACTGAAAGAGAATCCTGCCGCCTCCCGGAAGTGAGGACTAGATCAATTCGAGTCCCCACAGATCATGCAGGTGCAATAGCCCTTCCACACGTTTGTCGTCATTCACGACGACCAGCGACGTGATTTTGAGCTCTTCCATGCGGTGAAGGGCGCGTGCAGCCAGTTCATTCCCGCCGATGGTCTTGGGGTGATCATTCATCGCGTCAACGGCTCTCAACTTCAATGCTTGCGGCCCCTCCCGCTCCAGCAGCCGCCGCAGGTCGCCGTCACTGATCAGTCCGCACAGTTTGCCCTTCTCGACTACCGTCGTCACCCCAAGTTTCTTGCGTGACATCTCGTAAATCACATCCGTCATCGCCGTACCCAGCTCCACCATCGGCACCGACTCCTCTTTGTGCATCAGGCTGCTCACGCGTGCCAGCCTGTGACCCAGCTTTCCGCCGGGATGCAGGTCGGCAAAGTCTTCTATCTGGAACCCCTTGCGAAACGAAACAGCCACGGCCAGCGCATCGCCCAGCGCCAGCATTGCAGTTGTCGAAGCAGTGGGTGCAAGGCCCAGCCCACAGGCCTCCCTGGGAACACTGCAGTCCAGCGTCACATCGCTGTTCATTCCCAGAGTGGACGACGTCTCGCAGCAGAAGGAGATCAGTGCGTCGCCGACACGCTTCAACATCGGCACCAGTCGGATGATTTCTTCGGTCTCGCCCGAGGCCGAAAGCGCAATCACAACATCGCCCTTGGTCAGCATGCCCAGGTCGCCGTGCAATGCTTCGGCGGGATGAAGAAACATCGCCGGCGTACCAGTCGAGTTCAGAGTTGCGGCGATCTTCTGCGCAATAATCCCGCTTTTGCCCATGCCGGTCACTACCACCCGGCCATGCAGTGTGCCGCACTGCATCACGATCGATACCGCCAGCTCGAATGCCTCGGCCATCGACCCCTCCAGCCGTTCCGCCAGAGCCAGCAACCCGGCTGCTTCGATCCGTACCAGTTCGGCGGCTGTCTGTTCTGTCATTGGCAACTCCCCGGTTCCTGATCCGGCTGTAGCGCCGGTCTATCCTGCGCACGCTTCCAGCCGCTGAATTTTGCCTGCTCAATGTAGGCTTCTTCCAGGCATGCTTTTCGCCGTGTACGCATTCGCGCAGGACTAGAATAGATGGCGGCGAGGAACTTGGTCTCTTGAAGCGAAATCAGATAGTCATTCTTGTTGTCATTGCCGCCCTTGGTCTCATGGCGTGGTCGGGATATCGCAACTTTCAGCGTCGTAAGGCTGAGCAGCAGGCGAATGCCCACGCAATCCTGGTCCCGGACGCTTCCAACCAGACGGTAGCGCAGGATGTTGCCGGCGACGAAGGTCTGCCCAACCTGCGCGGCAAGAAGGCTCCCGCGTTCGTGCTGAAGGACACCGAGGGCAAACGCGTTTCGCTGGCCGACTACAAGGGAAAAGCAGTCCTCATCAACTTCTGGGCTACCTGGTGCGCGCCCTGCAAAATCGAGATGCCCTGGTTCATCGATCTTCAAAAGCAGTATCAGGCCCAGGGCTTCACCATCCTCGGCATCTCGGAAGATGATGTGAAAGACCATCCCGAGGTGACCAAGTTCAAGAACAAACTCGGCGTCAACTATCCCATCCTTCTCGGCGATGACGCTGTAGGCAAGGCATACGGCGGACTCGAGTTCCTGCCGACTTCGTACTACGTTGGCCGCGACGGAAAGATCGTGGAAGAGACAGCCGGACTCGCTTCAAAGGATGTCATCGAGGAACACATCAAGAAGGCCCTCGCGAGTGGCGGCCAGTGATCTGGAAGCTCGCAAGGCATCGTGCCGATCGGCTCTGCAGTCTTCGTCGTTCACCGGCGCTTCCGGTTTTAACGGCAGCACTGGTCATCTTGCTCGCTGGCTCACCGGCGCTTGCGCAGGCTAGCGACAGCGAGAAACTCCCCTGGCAGGTAGGCTCCTCCGCGCTGGCCGGAAAGCAGACCAACCCGGTCATCTTTCTCGCTCCCGAGCAGATCACGCTTTCCGCCAACCACTCGTCTGTCGTTGATCTTCACTTCCGCATCGCAGACGGCCTGCATATCAACTCGCACGCACCCCATGACGCCACACTCATCCCAACCCAGATCCTGGTAGCCGAAAACACCGGTCTCGATACCACTGCTGTCGATTTTCCCGCCGGCGTTGACGCCAGCCTCGACTTCGCGCCGAAACAGAAATTCAGCATCTACACCGGCGAATTTGTTCTTCATGCTCACATCACGGCAAAGCCAGGCGACCACCTCTGGCAAGGCGTGATGCGCTACCAGGCATGTGACAACAGTGAGTGTCTGCCTCCCAGAAAAGTCCCGGTCGCCGTCGATATCATCGCAAAGTAAAACGCGGCTGCACTTAACACCTTGGTCTTCACGTATTCACCAGATGGTCGAATAGCCCACCGCAACCTTCGCCTGCAGACTGTGTCAGTTCTGCATGTGAGGTGATTCATGAAACGACTTGTACTCGCTGCACTCTGTTTCGCTGGTCTGACTTCAGGACTCGCACTGCAATCTTCGCAGGCCCAGGTTGTGGTGCGCGTCGCTCCGCCCCCGCCTATCGTGGAGCACTATGGGCCGCGACCGCGCCCCGGCTACGTCTGGGTTGGCGGCTATCACCGCTGGGATGGCGCCCGTTATGTGTGGGCACCCGGCTATTGGGCAGCGCCACCGCGTCCCTACGCGCGCTGGGTCCCGGGCCACTGGGCTCCAAGCCGCGGCGGCTATGTGTTCATCGAAGGGCACTGGCGCTAAAGAGGCTTCGGCCGATTCACTCTCCACGCATGATCCAGGAATTCGCGTTTGCCAAGGGCACGACTTCAGTCGTGCCAGGAGAGTGAACATCGGCATGGGGCTCTAGCCTTGAGATGATCTGGCCTACCGGCGCCAAAGTCTTAACTGGGCGATGCAATGCTGGTGCCAATCGCCTTGCTCTGCTTCAACCGAGCAACGACGCGCTGCTTTCCCAACGCGACCATCACCGCGAACAGACTTGGCGCCACACCCTGTCCGGTGAGAGCCACACGTGCACCATTGATCAGCACACCGGCCTTCACACCCTTCTCCTCTGCAAACGATCGCAGCACCTGTTCCGTGCCGGCCTCGCTGAAATCAGCCTGAGCCGCGTAACGTTCGGCCAGTGCGACCAGCAGTTCCCGGGTCGCATCGTCTTTCAGAAACTTCGTCACTGCCGCATCGTCATAGTCAAAATCATCTGCGAAAAAGGCCCGGAAGCTTCCTGCAAAATCAGTCAGATTCCGCGCCCGGTGCTTTACCAGGTCAATGGTCGAAAGAATTTCGTCAGCGTTGCGAGACGGCTCCAGCCGGGCCTTGTCCCACTCCACTTCGATGAGTGGCAGCAGCTTCTCCGCAGGATAACGCCGTATCCACTCCGTGTTAAACCACGCCAGCTTGTCGTTATCGAACACTGCGTTCGACTTCGAGATACCTTCCAGCGAGAACAGCGAAATCAGCTCCTCCGAGCCGAAGATCTCGCGGTCTTTGCCGTTTTCATCCTTTACCTGTCCAGGCGTCCAGCCCAGCAGCGACAGGAAATTCCGAAACGCCTCCGGCACAATCCCGAACTCCTTGTAGGAAATTACCGAAGTCGCGCCGTGCCTCTTCGACAGCCGCGTCTTGTCCGGACCCAGGATCAGCGGCACATGCCCGAATACTGGCATCTTCGCGCCCAGTGCCTGGTACTGCAGCACCTGCTTCGGCGTGTTTGAAATGTGGTCAGCTCCACGGATCACATGCGTCAACCGCATATCGATATCGTCTGCAACCACGGATAAGTGATACGTAGGGATGCCGTCTGAGCGCAGCAGCACAAAATCTTCAAGCTCGACATTCGCAAACTCCAGCTTGCCGAAGACAGCATCGTTCCACGAGGTTGTTCCATCCAGGGGCGTTGCAAAGCGTACCGCATATGCTTCACCGGCATCCTTGCGCCGCGACACCTCTTCTGTCGCAAGCCCGCGGCAGCGCCGGTCATACATGGGCTGACGGCCGGCAGCAGTGGCTTCCTGCCGCCGCTGCTCCAGTTCTTCCTTCGTGCAGAAACACGGATACGCGTGACCACCCGCCACCAGTTTCGCTGCTGTCGCCGTATAAAGCTCGAGCCGTTCGGACTGGAAAAATGGTCCCTCATCCCAATCCAGTCCCAGCCAGCGCATGCCTTCCAGGATGCCTTCCACCATCGCTTCGGACGATCGCTCAAAGTCCGTGTCTTCAATCCGAAGAATCAGCGTGCCGCCTGTGTGCCGCGCAAACAACCAGTTGAACAGCGCCGTGCGTGCGCCTCCCACGTGCAGATAGCCAGTGGGCGACGGCGCGAAACGAACTCTTACAGCTTCCGACAAAATCATCTCCATGGAAAGTCTAGGTCTTCAGGATAAACGGAGAGAACTAGTCCAGCGGCACTCCATCCAGCTTGTTCAAACGGCCCACCGGGTACAGGCCAACCCGCTGCGGATCCATCCACGGTGAACGCTCATAGAAGAACTCCAGCCGTGCCTGCGGATTGGCAGCGAACCGCGCATCCGTTTCGACCTTGTGCTCGAACTCCGCCTTCAATTTCGGATCGGCCGCCATCATCTTCCGGGCCAGCGGCTCCAGAACATACGCCTCGCCATACTCTTTCTGCTCGAAGATCGAATCAAAGAATCCCCAGCGCATGGCCGAATCCGCTCCCTGCGGCTCCAGCCACTCCATCGCCACCGGTGAAAGGCGCTGATTTAGCTCCACCACAACAGATCCCGCCGGAAACGTAGCAGTGTCTGTGATGGTTGTGCACTGCCCGAACTGACCTGCCTTTACCCCCGCACCTTCGCCGGCAAAGAGCGGATGCCGGCCTTCAAACGGCGGCTCGTTCCACGTCATACCACTGCACTTGTAGGTCTCGATAGGTCCAGTCCAGTCCGCAGTCGTGCGATGTATCACCACCTGGTGCGCCGCGAGTACATCGATCACCTGCTCCCACGCTTTTGGGATGATGTACGCAGCAGGTGGCACCACGGCTGCCGTCACCTTGAAGCCGGTTTGAAAAGGCAGCGTCACGTTCCACGGCTCATGCGAATACTGGATCCACATCGAGCCGGAGACCTCGCTTAACTGACGCGTGAACCTGTAGCCGCGGAACAGGAATGGTGTAGTCGATTCGCCATCCCAGCCCACACTCAAGGGATAAGCTGCGTCACCCAGCGGATGCGCACCCAGCTGCTCCGCATGCCGGTCTGCCTCGGCATTCAGCGTTAACAACCTGTCTGCATCGCGATTCATCACCACCAGCAATGCTTTCAGAATCTCGTAGTTGCCAGTCACCCGCGTCTTGTAGTCCTTCAGCATGTGCATCTCGACCAGCATGCCCGGCCGATTTTCCAGAATCACATACCCGGTCGAGAATCGCGGCGGATCCTCGTTGAAGCCCAGGCCCTTCGCCGGATCGCTATCGTCGACCAGCGAGATGTACGTTGGGGACGCCAGGTGTCCGCTCGCATCCACCTGGTGCTCCAGGTCCGGCACCACCGTCCCGTCAATCCAGCGCGCCATCGGCCCGTAGACATTCGGCCCATCGTCAATGGTGTAGGTCACGTCGTACTGGTAATCGGCGCCGTCCGTCACGTGATCGTCAACGAAGAAATCCGGAAGCCAGCGGTGAAACATCGCCATCAACGCCCGTGTCTCCGGCGCCTGCGCCTTCAGGTAGTCGCGATTCAAATTGAGATTGGTCGCGTTCGCCCGCCACCCCATCTCCTCCGGGCCATTCTGGTTGATGCGGTTGTACCGGCTGCGTCGCTCATGGCCATCCGCGTTGTACATGGGAATGAAAACAAATACCGCGCGATCCAGCAGCGCTGCCTGTTTGTGGGTGATCACCATATCGCGCAAAAGTGCGAGACAGCTATCCTTGCCATCCATCTCGCCCGCGTGAATGGAGTTCTGCACCAGCAGGATCGGTCGCTTTTCCGCGTGCAGCTTTACCGGATCGAACACACCATTCTTCGACGCAATCACGATGTCCAGTTCGCGTCCGGAGCCGGTCTCGCCGAATTTTTCGATGCGAACTTGTCCGGATGCAGCAGCAGCAACGCGACGCAGATACGCCATCGTGTCTGCAGAGTCCGGCGTTGTTTTATAGGCCGACGCTTCTGACGGAGTCGCCCAATCCGCAGCCGACGTCTGGGCACTCGCGCCCAAGGCATACAGGCCCGCCATCAGGACCAGAAGCTTCAAATCGCTCTCCTACCCAACCGAATTTCTAGAAGCCTGTTTTGCAATTAGGTGATGTCGTCCGTGTCGAAGGTCGGAATCTTGATGGTCCGCCGCGTCAGCAAGCCCGGTTCATCACCATGTACCTGGCTCACCAGGTCTTTGACCACGTCTTCCAGGTGCTTCTGATTCTCGATGACTGCGGACATCGTCTTCGGATGACCTGGCTCTTCGATCTTCTC
The DNA here is from genome assembly GCA_964657345.1 of uncultured Acetobacteraceae bacterium. Classification (GTDB taxonomy): domain Bacteria; phylum Acidobacteriota; class Terriglobia; order Terriglobales; family Acidobacteriaceae. Next base: position 8,298 of record CAZZVA010000079.1, read on the forward strand.
GATCAGCACCATCGCGTGCGCCTGCGCAACGTGATCCAGTCCCATGCCTTCCGGCGTCTTGGCTTTCACGCTTACTGCATTCAGTTCCAGGTCGAGCAGGTCAGCAATGCGCTCGCGAATGTCGATCGCGATCGGCGAAATCTTCGGCGCCGCCAGCACCAGCGTCGTATCCACGTTGATGATTTTGTAGCCGGCATTCTGAATTTCTTCGATGGCCAGGTTCAGGAAAATGGCCGAGTCGGCGTCCTTCCAGCGGGCATCGCCCGGCGGAAAGAATGTACCGATATCACCCGCAGCCACTGCGCCCAGCAGGGCATCAGTGATCGCGTGCAGTAATACGTCACCATCCGAGTGGCCGGCCAGACCCTCGGGATGTTCGATGGCAACTCCTCCGATTTTCAAAGGCACTCCTGCCTTGAATGCGTGCGAATCCCAGCCCTGTCCAATCCTGATGCTCATCGTGTCTTCCTGTTCGGGCTTCCTGTGCTGTTGCGCAGCCTCTAGCCTATCGCAGCAGATGCAAAGCACCTAGGGCCTGCCTACAGGGGCTCTGCGATCAAGCAACGAAATCGCAAATGGCTTTCAGACAGCAGTCATCCTCGAAGCCGCGCGTGCCAGGTAGAACTCTGCCAGTTCCAGGTCTCCTGGCTGCGTAATCTTCATGTTCGCAGGCGATCCAGCCACCACGGCCACGGTTGCGCCCGCGCGCTCCACCAGACTCGCTTCGTCGGTGCCGCAGAAACCGTCGGCTTCGGCTTCGGCAAAGGCCCGCCGCAACAGATCGAGCCGAAATCCCTGCGGCGTCTGCGCCTGCACAATGTATTCCCGCGGAATCGTCGTCCGGATGATCGCGCCATCCGCAGTCCGCTCCACCTGCTTGATGGTATCGACTGCCGGCAGTGCCACGATCGCCGCGCCATGCTTCGCCACGGCTTCGATCGTCCTGGCGATGGTGTCCGCATCGATCAACGGCCGCACGGCATCATGGACCAGCACCATGTCCAATTCTTCTGAAACCGGTACTGCTGCTTCTGCCTCGATCGCTGACAACGCCTTGCTGACCGATTCCTGGCGAGTGTCGCCGCCCTCCACAATCTGGACGCGGCTGCCGAGGCCGTATTCAGTCATCAGTTCGCGAGCCCGCTTCATCTCGGGACCTCTTACCGCGACATAAATCGCCGTCACCTGGCTCACTGCCGCAAACGCACGCAGGCTGTGAATCAGGATCGGAATGCCGCCCAGCATCAGAAACTGCTTGGCCGAAGTCGAAGTCGCATGGCCGGGACTCATACGTGTACCCAGACCAGCCGCGGGGAGAATGACAAAAACCTGCATAACAGCCGGAGTATACAAGGATTCCATCCTCCGCGAGCGCACGCCGCCATCCCGAACACCCTGAACTCGTCCTTACGCCCAAAGCGCCGCTGAACTTGTCATCTCGACCGAAGCGTAGCGTAGTAAGAGATCCCCCCTCGGCAACCTGCTTTATTTCTTCGTTAAAGCGAAACCGCTCGGCATACTAGCGGCATGTTCAACAAACTCATCGTCATCACTGCCTGCCTGTTCCTCGCATCGGCCAGCGAGAGCCGGGCTCAGCAGTACGACCTCGTCATCCAAAACGGCCGCGTCATCGACGGCACCGGTTCACCCTGGTACCGCGCCGATATAGCTATAAGGAACGGCCACATCGCTGCGATCGGCCGGCTCAAGCTTGAGCCGGATCAGATGGTCATCGACGCCCACAACCAGGTTGTTGCACCCGGTTTCATCGACATGCTCGGCCAATCCGAACTCACCATCCTGGTCGATCCGCGTCTACCCTCCAAGATTTACCAGGGCATCACCAGCGAAATCACCGGCGAAGGGAACTCGGTCGCCCCGGTCAATGACCGCATGCTCGCGGAAGACAAGCCAGTCTTCGATCACTACCAGCTCCAACCGGACTGGCGCACCCTCGACCAGTACTTCCGCCACATCGAGACTCGCGGAATGGGCATCAACCTCGGCACCTATGTGGGCGCAACGAGCGTCCGCCGCGTGGTGCTGGCCAACGAAGATCGAGCTCCCCATCCACAGGAACTCGCACAGATGCAGTCCCTGGTTCTCGACGCCATGCACCAGGGCGCCATGGGCGTATCCACCTCGCTGCAATACTCACCCGCACCCTACGCGAAGACGGACGAACTGATAGCCCTTGCCAGTACCGCAGCCAGTGCCGGGGGCATCTATGCGACCCACATGCGCTCCGAAGGCGACGCCATCTTTGCCTCGCTCGACGAAACCTTCCGCATCGCGAAGGAAGCCCGGATCCCCGTAGAGATCTGGCACCTCAAAGCCGCCGGCAAGCCGAACTGGGGCCGCATGCCGCAGATCATCGATCGTATCGACGCCGCCCGCGCGCAGGGCCTCGACATCACTGCCGACACCTATGCCTACACTGCCTGGTCCAATACCTTCTCCGCTTTCGTCCCGCCCTGGGCCCATGTGGGTGGCGATGCCGCCATGGTCACCCGGCTCAAGGATCCCGCACAACGTGCCCGCATCCGTAACGCCATGCTGCACGACAAAGGCTGGGACAATGAGTGGCTCGAAATCGCCGGCCCGGAAGGCATCACCCTCTCCTCTACGACTGTCTCAACCCTGCAGCCGATGCTGGGCAAGAACGTCGCTGACATCGCCAAATCCCAAGGCAAAGACCCGATCGAGTGCATTATGGATCTACTCATCGCCGATCCATCCATGGAAGTCGTCGTCGCCGGCATGTCCGAGCCCGATGTCGCACTTGCCCTCAAACAACCCTGGACTTCCATCGACAACGACTCAGGCGGCACGGCGCCGGATGGAATCCTGGGCCGCGATCATCCTCACCCCCGCGCCTATGGAACCTTCCCGCGAATTCTCAGGAAGTACGTCCGCGAGGACCCGTTGCTGACCCTGCCGGACGCAATCCGGAAGTTCTCGGCGCTGCCCGCACAGCGCCTTGGGCTGACCGACCGCGGCGTACTGAAGACCGGCATGTGGGCCGACATCGTCATCTTCGATCCTGCGACTATCCGCGACCTGGCTACCTATGACCAGCCGAACCAGCTCTCCAGCGGCATGAACTACGTCCTGGTCAATGGAGTTCCTGTCATCCGTGAAGGCAAAATGACGAACGCTCTCCCAGGCAAAGTCCTGCGCGGCCCCGGCTATCAGCCTTGACCCGCCCAACGTGGCTCAGCCTCATCTACCATCGACGAGTCACTATGCCGAAGCCAGCTCATTCTTTCCGACGCGATGCCACCCTGGCCCTGGATGAGTCCCTGCTCCATCCCGGTTTGCGCCTCGCCGTAGGCGTCTCCGGCGGCGCCGACTCGGTAGCCCTCCTGCGCGCCCTGTTGGACCGCCAGGCCTCCATCGGCCTGGTGCTTTCGGTCATCCACATCCACCACGGCATCCGCGGATCAGAAGCCGACGAGGATCAGGCCTTTGTCGAAGCCCTGGCAACATCACACGGACTCGCTATTCACGTCCAGCGAGTCGACACACCGGCAAGGGCTTCTTCCCGTCGCGAAACCCTGGAGGAAGCCGCCCGCCATCTGCGCTACGAACAATTCGCAGCTCTGCTGCAGACAGGAACCGTCGACGCCATCGCGACCGCCCATACCCTCGACGACCAGGCTGAGACCGTTCTGCACAAATTCCTCCGGGGCGCCTGGACGGAAGGGCTCGGCGGCATCTCGCCTGTCCTCACCCTGCCCGCCGGACGAATCCTGCGGCCCCTGCTCGCCGTCACCCGCGAGGATGTCGAGACCAGCCTGCGAGCCATCGATCAGCCATGGCGCGAAGACGCCACCAATCGCGACCTCGCCCACACCCGCAACCGCCTGCGCCATCACCTTTTGCCCATTCTCAAGGAATACAATCCGCAACTGGCCTTGCAGCTGAGCAGGCTGGCCACCATCGCGCGCGACGAAGAAGCCTGGTGGCAGCGCGAAGTCGCCCGTGTCGGCAAATCTTTGCTCCTGCCTGGCAAGCCGGTACGCGGGGGCGGCCGCTCCTCCAGCACGCATCCCGATGACCGCGCGATTGCCTTTGAACTGGAAAGGCTGCGAACTCTCGATCCAGCCATGCGCCGGCGGATTCTGCGCTGGGCCGCCTCGGAAATCGAGCTGACCCTGGATTTCGACCAAACCACCCGGCTCATGCAGCTCTGCGCACCCTCCTCCGATCTCCGGCGCGTCGATCTGGCTCCGAATATCTATGCCCAGAGGACCGTCCGTGAACTGCAGATGCAGCGGTTCAGCCCTCTGCAGCCCGCGCCGGAGCCGTCCATGGAGTTAAGGATTCCCGGAATGGCCCAGGTGCCCGGAACGGCTCAGATGGAAGCCGATGGGCTTGTTTTTGAAGCGATCCTGGTCGACGGTCCACCTGACACCCGGAACGACGAGCCCTCGCTGGATGCTATCTCTCCGGCTCTGATCCGCAAGGTTCAGGCCGGCGACCGTGTCACCCTGCGCCACACCAGCGCCCCGAAAAAGGTGAAAGAACTCTTCGAACGCCTCCACATCCCATCCGCAGAACGCGATCATCGCCGGGTGGTGTCCTGGAAGGGCCACGTCATCTGGCTGGAGGGTGTTGACCTGGACCCCGCCAGTCTTCCCACCCTCCCTTTTCGCCTGCAAGTGCGCAAAGTAGCTCCGATCCCTTGAGTCCGCTGAACGCAGTCCAACCCTGGAGTTGCCCAAATGAGGATTGGCCGGAAATCAGAGGCGGTTCGGAAC
>CAZZVA010000080.1:0-12707 GCA_964657345.1 uncultured Acetobacteraceae bacterium
CGAGATGCTGATGTCCGGTACCACCACGGTGGGCGAATTCCATTACCTGCACAATGCTCCGGATGGCCAGGCCTACAGAGATCCAAATGCAGCCGCGGAGCAGATCATCGCAGCCGCGCAATCCATCGGTATCCGCATCGTCCTCCTGCGCTCCGCCTACGTTCGCGCTGGCTTCGGCTTGTCCCCCGACCCGGGCCAGTCGCGCTTTTACGAGACCAGCGAGACCTTTCTCGCGAGCATGCAGGCTCTGATCGCCGGCAAAGACCGCACTCAAACGAGCACAGTTCACTTCGGTGTCGCGCCGCATAGCATGCGGGCTGTCCCGCTTCGCGACCTCCTGGAAATTTCGTCCTTTGCCGCGACGCATCACCTTCCGATCCACATGCACATCTCGGAGCAGGTCGCAGAAAACCATGCCTGCGTGCAGGAATATGGTTCGACACCGCTTGCTCTGCTCGCGGCAGAAAATGTATTGAGCGATCGCTTCACTGCTGTCCACGCGATTCACATCACCCCGCAGGAAGCAGGCAGCATGGCCGAAGCACGCGCCACCATCTGCTCCTGTCCCACCACCGAGCGGAATCTCGGGGATGGCATCCTTGCTGCCGACCAGATCATTGCTCGGGGTATTCCTGTCTGCCTAGGGTCGGACAGCCAGGCACAAATCGATCCGCTCGAAGATGCACGCGAACTCGACTATCACCTTCGCCTTGAAAAGCAGCAGCGCGCAATCCTGGACCAGATCGACAAGCAGTCCATCGCAACTCGCTTGTTCGATAGTGCCACCCTTCATGGTGCACGCTCATTAGGCCTGCCTTCGGGTCGCTTCGTGCTGAACACCTTCGCCGACTTCTTCACTGTCGATCTCGACGACCTCTCAATCGCCGGACATGATCGGCAAAGCCTTTTGCCCCTGATCGTCTTCGGTCTTCAACGTAGTGCTATTCGGGATGTTGTCGTTCACGGAAAATTCGCACTCCGCAACGGACAGCATCCGCAACAGGCAGAGATCGTGGCACGCTATGCCAGCCTTCATCACAGGGTCTGGAGCACGCGAGGGGCGAAGTCGTGAAGAAGAGTGTCGTCGCATACCTGTCAGACCTGATCCGGATCCCCTCCCCATCTGCACTCTCGAATCTTCCGATCATCCGCTATGCCGGCGCCGTCCTCGCTGCTGCCGGCTGGCAGACACAGGAGTTCCCGTACCGGGACAGCCATGGCATCGAGAAGGTCAACCTGATCGCCGCGCCGCTTCATCAGCAGATGAACACGAAGCAGGTCGACCTGGCCTGCGTCTGCCATACCGATACTGTGCCGTTCCATCCTGGCTGGCTGAAAGCCCTCGAGCCCTGCGAAGAAAGTAGCCATATCTTTGGTTGCGGAGCCTGTGACGTTAAAGGATTCCTCGCCTGTCTGCTGGCCGCAGCGAGCGCTATAGACTCGTCGAAAATCAAGCAGGAGGTTCGCCTCGTACTTACCGCGGATGAAGAGGTCGGTTGCATCGGTGCGCGTCACCTCATCGAGGCAGGCATGATTGAGCCGCGCCGCATGGTCATCGGCGAGCCGACGTCATTACGTCCTGCCATCGCCGGCAAAGGTTATGCCCTGGCCGAAATCACGGTGCATGGCGCAGAGGCACATAGCGCACTGCCCGATGAAGGCGCGTCCGCAGTCTATGCAGCCGCCAGGCTGATCACCGCAATCGAGGATTACGCTGCGGAAATTTCGGCGGAGACCAGCGATCTCTTCACACCGCCCTACACCACTCTGAATGTGGGGGTCGTCCAGGGGGGAACTGCCAAAAATATCATTGCCGGTACTTGCCGGTTTCTGGTGGAATGGCGGCCCATCCCCGGGCAGAATCCGGACGCAGTCTTCAGAAAGCTTCGCCAGCTTGCTGCAGAGATAGAAAGACAAAGGCCGCGGATTCGCGTCGATGCTGCTCTCCTGCGTCAGCAGGCCGGCTTTCAATCTTCAGCCAACGATCCGCTGGTTGCTCTCACCACGAGTTACTGTCACACCGGGACTGCATCCATCGCCTTCGGATCGGAAGCCAGCCTCTTCGCGGCAGAAGGCCGCGAAATCATCGTCTTTGGTCCGGGCAGCATGGAATACGCGCATAGCGACAGGGAGCGTGTGCCCATCGCGGAATTGCAGGTCGCCGACGAGTATCTGCGACAACTCTTGGTCCTGGCCGCCTTTTGATAAGGATCGATACCTGCTGCTATCCGGAAGTGTGTCGTTCACCGGACATACCGCAGCATCTGCAGTTGCTATAATCAGCAACAATCTAGCGGAGGCCGGGATCGCGATTGAACAAGCCGAAAATTCAACGACTTTACCTGATCCCCATCCTATCCAAAGCGCTTGACATTCTCGAGATGCTCGAAGCCGAGAAAAAGCCTGCCAAGCTCGAAGACATCTACCAGCGATCCGAGATATCCAAGACCAGCGTCTATCGAATCCTCAAGACCTTCGTTCACCGCGGCTACGTCTCGCAATCGCCTGATGGCTCCTACCGCCTTGTATCGCGCCCTAAAAAAATGCGCTTCGGCTTTGGAGGGCAGAGCGCCGAGATGCCGTTCTCCGAAGCAGTTACCGCCAGTCTTCGAGAAGCCGCATCGGCTGCGGGAATCGAACTGGTTCTTCGCGACAATTGCTACAGCGCGGAAACTGCTCTCAGCAATGCACGCGAGTTCGTCAAGGATCGCGTAGAACTCGTCATTGAATTTCAAATCGAGGAGCAGGCAGCGCCCGCCATCGCTCATATCGTCTCTCGCGGCGGCATTCCTCTTATCGCTGTCGATATCCCTCATCCCCATGCGACTTACTTCGGAGTCGACAATTTTCAGGTCGGCTTTGAGGCCGGCGAACTACTCGCGCAACACGCCGTGTCCAGGTGGAAGGAGCAAGTCGATTACGTGCTGGGACTCGACGTCGCGGGCGCCGGCAGCTTTGTGCAAAGCCGCATCACTGGCGCATTCGAAGGTGTGCGATCCCTGCTTCCGCACGTCTCCCAGCAGGCATGCATTCGGGTAGACGGACGAGGTCTGCGTGAAACAAGTCAGAAAGTGACCTACGACTTTCTCAAGCGCCATCCCAGGAGCAGTCATATCCTGATTGCTGCATCCACGGATACCAGTGCACTCGGTGCTCTCGATGCAGTCCGCCAGTCTGGACGCAGCAAGGACGTCGCGATCGTGGGTCAGGATTGCATTCCGGAAGTGGTGGAAGAACTGCGCTCCGGTCGCGGTCCGCTCCTCGGCACGGTTTCCCACGAAGCCCACACCTACGGTTCGCGTCTCATCCATCTCGGAGTCGCCATCCTGCGTGGCCACACCGTTCCTCCCTACAATTATGTGCAACATAAACTGATTACGTCAGCCAACCTGCCACCAGCGGAGCAATAGCGCTTCCTTCCATCGTCTGCAGTCGGGCGGGCCAACTGCGTTAGCCTGTTAATCAGTGAACTCTCTTATGCCTTCCGACCCGATCGCCCCACGCCAGCACGCCGCAACCTCATCCACCAGTGTTCAGCCCGCAGAACCGACGCATGCCGAGCGCGTCAAAACTATGCTGTCTCTTGCCGGGGTCGCCGTCCTCTCGACAGTGTCTCGCAAGCATCCGGGTTTTCCCTTCGGATCACTCATGCCTTTTGCACTCGACGATCACGGCCGTCCGCTCTTCCTTATCAGCAACATGGCGATGCACACGCAGAACCTGCGGACGGATCCCCGTGCGAGCCTCTTCACCGGACCATCGAATCAGGATGTCGATCCTCTGGGAGCAGCGCGCGCCACACTCGTCGGCCAGGCATTGCCCGTCCCTCAGGATGATCTCGCCATAATCCGGGAGAAATATCTCGCCCGCCACGAAAGCAGTCGTTACTGGGTCGACTTTGCTGACTTCCACTTTTTTCGTCTCGAAGTTGTGGAAGCCTACTATGTCGGCGGCTTCGGGGTCATGGGTTGGGTCACGGCAGAGGATTATCTTTCGGCGGCTGTGGATCCTCTCGCCAGCGCAGCAGCAGGCATTCTCTCGCACATGAATGCAGACCACGCGGACGCCATGATCCTGCTGGCGAAAGTTCATCTCCAACTGCAAGCGAGCGAAGCCGCCATCACCTCGGTCGACAGGCTCGGCTTCACCCTGAAACTCAGGACCAGCGAAGGCATGAAGGGCGGCCGCGTCAACTTTCTTCAACCGGTATCCTCACCGGAAGAGACCCGCACCGCCATGGTGAACCTCGTAAGAGCCGCAAAGCAGAACTGAACAGGACGCATCCTCCGACACCAGACGATGACTGCTGATTGACTTGTCTCCCGCTCGTTTGTAGGGTTGCAGCATCCCGGCAAACATTCTGGAGGCGGCCTGAAAGAGCAGATGGATTCATCCTCGGAACTCACGAAAGGTCTGGGTCTCTTCGACTCGGTCATGCTCGTTGCCGGCTCCATGATCGGCTCGGCGATCTTTATTGTCACTGCAGACATGTCGCGGCAGCTTGGAAGCGCGGGATGGGTCATGACCTCCTGGCTCATCGCGGGTTTCCTCACCATCACCGGAGCACTCGCCTACGGCGAACTCGCCACCATGATGCCCAAAGCAGGCGGTCAGTACGTCTACCTGCGAGAATCGTTCAGTCCGATGGTGGGATTCCTTTATGGATGGACGCTGTTCCTCGTCATCCAGACCGGCACGGTCGCAGCCGTAGCCGTAGGCTTTGCCCGCTATCTCGGGGTCTTCCTGCCATCGATCTCAGAGACCCACTACCTCGTCGCTCCTGTCCATATTCTTCCGGGCTATGCCATCTCACTGTCCACGGCGCAGGCAATCGCCGTATTCATCATCGCCTTGCTCACCTTCAGCAATATGCGCGGCTTGAACTACGGCAAGCTCATTCAAAATGTATTCACCAGTAGTAAGATCGTCGCGCTGGCTGCCCTGGTAGCCGTCGGAATGTACTACGCCATTCGATCCGACGTCCTTCGCCATAATTTTCAAAATGCATGGCATCCGCAGGGTGTCGTCGAAATCGTTCCGGGACTTACCTCCCTCACTGCCCTCGGCATGTTTGTTGCGATCTGTGTTTCCCAGGTAGGCTCCCTGTTTGCTGCAGACGCGTGGAACAACATCACCTTCACGGCAGGCGAAGTCCGCAAGCCTCAACGCAATGTGCCGCTATCCCTCGCCATCGGCGCCGGCGGCGTCATCCTGCTTTACATGCTGGTCAATCTTGCCTATTTCGCAGTCCTGCCGCTGACCCAGGTGCAGCACCCGCCATCGGACAGGGTGGCAACCGCGATGCTGCAGGCAGTGTTCCCCGGCTTTGGGACTGCCGCCATGGCAATCCTCATCATGGTCTCCACCTTTGGCTGCATCAACGGCATGCTACTTGCCGGCTCTCGCGCTTATCTCGCCATGGCAAGAGACGGTCTTTTCTTTGCCCGGGCTGGTCGATTGAACAAGGTCCATGTTCCAGGCTGGGCGCTGGTGACACAGGGGCTTTGGGCTTCATTCCTCATCCTGCCGCGCACCTTCAACTCGACAAACAACACCTTCGGCAATCTTTATAGCAATTTATTGGACTATGTTATTTCCGCCGCGCTGCTCTTCTACCTGCTCACGATTGTCGGGCTCTTCCGACTGCGCGTCAGCAGGCCGCTGGCTGCCCGGCCCTATAAAGCATTCGGCTATCCGGTTCTGCCCGCCCTGTATATTCTTGGAACTGCCACTCTACTGATCGTCCTGCTGCTCTACAGAACCTCGACGACGGTTCCAGGATTCCTGATCGTCGTTCTGGGCATACCGGTGTATCTGTTTCTCCGTCAGCGGTTGCGAAGTGCTGCGATCCCGAACAATGAAGCTCCATCACGATAAAGAAGGGAAGCCTGTGACAACGATTCCTTCCATTGTTGCTTCCGGACCGTCCGTCCATCTGGTGACTGCGATTCCAGGGCCTAAGTCGCTGGAACTTGCCCAGAGAAGATCAGCCGCGGTGGCGCGTGGAGTCAGCAGCGCCGTACCTGTCTTTATCAAGTCATCCCACGGCGCCATCATCGAAGACGTGGATGGCAACCGCTTTCTCGATTTTGCAGGCGGCATCGGTTGCCTTAATACCGGCCACACCCCGGATGCGGTCGTCGATGCGATTCACCAGCAGGCGGCAAGCTTTATCCACGCCTGCTTTACTGTCACTCCCTACGAAAACTACATCGAGCTTGCGGAACTGCTGAACGCCATCACCCCGGGCAACGGCGATAAGAAGACAGCCTTCTTCAATACAGGGGCAGAAGCGGTGGAAAATGCCGTCAAGATCGCACGGCTTTATACCAAACGTTCGGCAGTCATCGCGTTTCAGGATGCCTTCCATGGCCGGACGCTGCTGGCCATGAGTCTCACCAGCAAGACAGCCCCCTACAAAGCCGGCTTTGGACCGTTCGCTCCAGAGGTTTACCGCATACCCTATGCCTACTGCTATCGCTGTGAATACAACCTTACCTACCCATCCTGCGGTACTGCCTGCGCCGCTAAGCTTGAAGATACCTTTCTCCGGCAGATCGCTTCCGACTCAGTAGCTGCCGTCATCTTCGAGCCTGTGCTTGGAGAAGGCGGATTCGTTCTTCCTCCGCCCGAATGGTTTTCGATGATCAGCGACATATGCCGCAAACATGGCGTCCTGGTCATTGCTGACGAGGTGCAGACCGGATTCGGACGCACCGGCACCACTTACGCAAGCGAGCAATTCGCCTTCCTTCCGGATATCGTCGTCTCTGCGAAATCCATGTCCGCCGGCATGCCTCTGGGCGCGGTGACCGGACGGGCCGAAGTAATGGATGCAGCCGGTCCCGGCCAGTTAGGGGGCACCTTCGCCGGCAATCCGGTCTCGCTCGCCGCCGCGCTCGCATCATGGAAAGATTTCGAAACGGGTTCCATCAATGATCGGTCCATGGCCATCGGCCGCCTCATTCAGCAATACTCGGAACGATGGCAGCAGCGTTTCCGGTGGATCGGTGACGTGCGAGGCCTCGGCGCCATGCGCGCTCTTGAACTGGTCCGAGATCGCGTGACGAAAGAGCCGGCGAAGGCGGAAACGCAGCGCATCCTGGCGGAGTGCCATAAGCGCGGCCTGATTCTCATCTCCGCCGGAACCTACTCCAATGTCATCCGCTTCCTCATGCCTCTCGTGATCACGGACGACCAGGTAGTAGAAGGCCTGGAGATACTTGAGGCCGCCTTCCTCGCCGCGGAGGCTGACCTGCTCTAAACTTTGGCCTAGATCTTGATAAAGATCTTTCTGCGGTACAGGAAATAAATCGGTATCCAGCACAGCAGCACGTAGGTTAACGAGTAAAGAAGCGACGCAAACGATGCCGACGAAACATGCCGCAGATACAAGTGGTACAGCAGTTGCCAGTTATCGATCCCGCGGTGGAGAGGAAACAGTGCGACTGCCGATCCGAGAAGTTCCGACAGTACGTAAGCCGAAATAGCATTGGTTCCAAAGACCAGCAGCGGTGTAAACAGCTTGGAACTCTGCACCTTGCCGGAAGCCGTCGTGAACTGTGCCGGCAAATCAACCGCAGAGATACACGCGGCCAGCAGCAGCATACTTAATCCGCCGGCAAACAGTACGAAAGAGCTGGTCCAGAGCTTCTTGTTGATAGGAAACGACAAATTCCAGAGGGCACCCAGCAGCACGCTCGTAAACCCGGCCACCGCAATGCCGGTCACTCTCTGCCTCAGCGAGTAGGTTGACCGCAGCCACAATCCTGTCAGCATGCCCAGCAGCGCTGTACCGAAAGCAGGAATAGTGCTCAACAATCCTTCCGGATCCCGCGTTTGCTCATAAAGATGGGACGCAGAGAAAATCTGTCGATCCAGCCACGCTGTCAGGTTGCCGTCTTTGTCCAGCAGCGGGACCGTGTGAGTAGGAAGGCCATAACCCGGCACCGGCACAAAACGCATCAGCGCCCAGTAACTGACCAGAGCAGCAACGGCCACCACCGCCTTGCTGCGCCAGCCCGGACTGATAAGGTATAGGGCCGACACGAACAGATAGCAGATTGCTATACGAGGAAGTACCCCGTAGAACCGCATCGTGTGCAGGTGAAAATAAGGGAAGCTGTTTACCAGCAAACCCAGCAGGTAAAGGATGATGGCGCGACGGAAGGCATGGCCCAGCAGCTCGGCCTTTGTGACCCCTCGCGCCAGGCGGGATGAGATAGACAGAACCGTCGTGATCCCGACCAGGAAGAGGAAAGTAGGGAAGACCAGGTCCGTTGGCGTGAACCCATTCCAGGCTGCATGCTTCAATGGCCAGTAAGCGACACGCTCATCGGCGCCGTTGTTCACCAGGATCATGAAACCGATCGTGAGACCGCGCAGCAGATCCAGTGACAGCAATCGACTCGATTGTGGCTGCCGGACCGGAGCAGCGTCCTGTAGTGGTAAAGGCGTACCGAGTGTGGCCGATGAAGTCTTCAATTGAATTTCTCCTGCCTGCTCATCACGCTTTTGCGACAAGGCTCCAGGCGGAGCCACATCAAGCATGTCGTCCATTCACTCTACTAGAACCTTCTCCTTGCATGACAGGCTCATCTCCATACAGAGACAGCAGGATTCTCTCCTCCCGATACCCGGTCCCGCGAATCCTCATCGGGATCTTCCTCTTTCGGAATACGAAACCCGCCTTCCTGTGTCCAAAGAGAAGCAATCGAGTCCATGCATCTTACCCAGTGCAAAGGATCGAGGAGAGAGCAATGGCAACGAAGAAGAAATCTGCAGGCAAGAGCAAGACCAGTCGATGCTGGGCCGGCTACGAGCCGACGCCCGGAAAAAAGCCAGGAACACCCGGCAGCTGCAAACCGAAAAGCAAAACCAAGAAGGCTTGATCCCACCCCGGGTCAATCAGTCATCCCAAGGTGCTGCGATAGATCGCGCATTCTTCCTGCGTAGAACCGACTCGATCGTCCAGTTGATCCTCCTCGCTCATCGGAATAGTCGATTCAAACACCCTGGTCAGGAAACTCGATGAGTCGAGTATCCTTCGAAGCTCGGTGTTGACATACACAATGTAGGCCGGCCTCGGGTGGAGTTGCAGGGATTGCTTCAGGTTCTGCAGGACCTTCCGCAGAACCGGACGGCAAAAAGGATGGTAGAAAAACAGGACAAGTGGCTCTGCAGGAAACTGGAAGTCCATCGCGTCCATACACAACAGGTGTAAGGACGCACTGGAGGACACGGCCTCACGATACTTCTCCACGTTCAGCTGCGCGATAGCGCTTAACTGCGGTGACAACTCCACACCGTACACGGCTCGAAACGGGTACGACATCGCGAGCATCACCCCGCGGCCCTTGCCTGATCCCATGTCGATAAACGTTGCGCCCGGCAATGCCACCTCTATGTGCTCCATCAGTGTCCGGAACACCGACGGAGCTATGCCGTAATACGCGGTATTCCACCGGTCATTTTTGCTTTCTGTCTCCAGGTATTCGCCCCAGATCAAACCACTGGTATCGACACCGTGAGCCCGATCGAAGCTGTGGATCGCTGGATGATCGCTCGCCGGGGATACAGGGGCCCCCGGTGAGCGAGGTTTGAAGCGAGTCGCGACCCGTGCCATCGCCGCACGCAGCGTTGCGATCGCTCCCTGGTTCACCAGCATCTGTCGCCAGCCGCGCATCGCCCGTTTGTTGAACATAGGTTATTCCTACCGTCGAAGCATACCGGCACGCAACTTCGTGAAAGCTCTCAACTTCAGGCTCAGCCTCCCAAAGCGGCTGGTTGGAAGCAGCTCTCGCTCATGAGGTATGCTTCAGGGTGCGATTGGAGAGGAACTCAGCCGCTTGAAAAAACTTGTTGCCAGTGCCGACGAAGCCATTCGCGATATCCCCGCTGGCGCAACCATCATGCTGGGAGGTTTCGGCCTGTGCGGCATTCCCGAAAATCTGATTGCCGCTCTCGTCGCCCGCGGTGTCAAAGGTCTGCACACCATCAGCAACAACATGGGTGTCGATGGATTCGGTATGGGCCGCATGCTCGAAGCCGGCATGATCGAATCCCACATCGGCAGCTATGTCGGGGAAAACAAGCTGCTCGAAGAAAAAGTCATTCGAGGAGAGTTGAATCTCACGCTGGTGCCGCAAGGCACTCTCGCAGAACGCATTCGCGCAGGTGGTGCCGGTATTCCCGCCTTCTTCACACCGGCTGGTGCCGGCACTCTCGTCGCTGAAGGGAAGGAAACTCGCACCTTTCACAATCGTACCTATGTCATGGAGGAATGGCTAAAGGCAGACTTCGCCCTGATCAAGGCATGGAAGGGCGACACGCAGGGCAATCTCATCTACAGAAAAACTGCAAGAAACTTCAATCCCATGATGGCGACGGCTGCAAAAATCACCATCGCCGAAGTAGAAGAGGTTGTACAGCCAGGGGAGCTCGATCCTGACAATATCCATACCCCTGGCATATACGTGAAACGCCTGCTGCTGGGTACTGGCTACGAAAAGCGAATCGAGCGTCGCACCATCACGCCCGCACCTGGCTTGAAGGACAAGCGATGACCATCAATCCTCTACCGGGCAGTCCCGGCAACCACCAGGCAGCCGCCGACCGCCGCGAGCGTATCGTGCGTCGCGTCGCGAAAGAATTGCGCGACGGTTACTACGTTAACCTCGGAATCGGCATGCCTACGCTGGTCGCCAATTATGTCCCCGACGGAATCGAAGTCACCCTCCAATCGGAAAATGGCATGCTCGGGGTCGGACCCTACCCGTTTGCTGGAGAAGAAGATCCGGATCTGATCAACGCCGGGAAAGAAACCATCTCGCAACTCCCGGGTAGCTCCTACTTCTCCAGTGCTGATTCCTTCGCCATGATTCGCGGCGGCCACGTAAACCTCAGCATCCTGGGCGCCATGGAAGTCGATCAACACGGCAATCTTGCCAACTGGATGATTCCCGGAAAAATGATCAAAGGCATGGGCGGCGCCATGGATTTGGTGGCCAGCGCACAACGCGTCATCGTTGCCATGGAACACACTGCAAAAAACGGCGAACCCAAAATTCTGCGCGACTGCAGGTTGCCCCTCACCGGCCAGCGCGTCGTCAATTTCATCGCAACCGAGTTGGCATGGATCGAAGTCACCGAATCCGGCCTGGTTCTTCTCGAGATTGCCCCCGGCTTATCCCCGCAGGATGTCCAGCAGGCTACCGAGGCTCCGCTGCAAGTCCATAGGGATTGCAGGCAGATGATGTGAGGGCTGTCGCCAGGCGATCAGGCAAACCGTCGCCGCGCTTGTCACGCAGCCACGGTTTGCCTTTCTTCATTACCACCGATAGATGGTCATCTTGTCAGTGTAAGCAGTGATGGCCCCGGTTGCGCCGTTCTTGCCATCCAGCTGGAAGTTCAGCAGCAGATCCCCGAAAGGCCAGCCCAGGCCCACCGCGGATGCTCCTGTCGCTCCCTGGAAGACTGACTTGACGCCGTCCACAATCACCCAGTCGTAGGTAACCACGCCTGCATCATCGCGATGCGAAGCGATCTGTACGTGGTGCCACGTGTTCGTGGTCCAGTCTGATGGCTTGCAGGCTATGTTTGACGGGTACCAGTGCGGCTGGCCATTAGTGATCTTGGTGTACTCCCATGTGCCCGATCCACTGGCGCACTGCGTTCCGAAGATCACTGTTCGTCCATCCGACATCACCTGGTTCATATCCATTTCGACATTCTCTACCTGCGACGTGTCGGGAAACAGCACGTAGGTGTCGTAAACAAAATGGGTGGCGTTCGTGTCGCTGCCAAAGGTCACGTGATAAATCTCGCCGCCATGATTGGCATAGGTGAAGTAATACTGACGTGCCGTCCCATCCAGCGAGGGAGTGGTCTGCGGATACACGCTCGACCCGCGCGAACTGCCAGGCGTTCCAGGATCATGCCTCCATTCCCACTTTGCAGAACCCTCAAGATCGCCGGACGAAGTCGCCGTCACTGGAAAGGCGTCGCCACAATCGTCGGGGGAGGCGTGCCTACGGTAAAGGTAGTGTCGACCTGCGGGCACTCGCCCGAAGCAGTCCACGACTTGAAATGAATGGTGTGGGTACCGACACCGATCGTCGAATCGAGAGTATCGATATCGTAGAGCGTCGTCCCGGGCTGAATAAATGAATTGTTATCGACAGAATAGCCAAACGAAAGGGGAGCCGCTCCATAGCAGCCCACATTGTGTGCCTTCACATGCACGGGTCTCTCGATGATCGGCCCGTCTACCGTGATGTTCTGTGTCTGGGCGCTTGATCCAGGCAGTAGTAGTGCCAACGAGAATACGGAAGCCGCGAGGGACCGGCCTGCTGTCTTATAAATGCGATCGAAAGGTGCTGCGGTATATAGGAACATCGTCGTATCTGGCTCCAGAAGGAAGTAGGTATCGTCTTTGCTGAATGCATTCAGTCGGTCGGAGCGATGTCGGGGCGTACCCCGGCGCTGTCCCCGCTAGTCGCAAGGTTCGTCGTTTCGTCTACCGTTCCATGGAAAGACCGAATGCTGGAGGCGGTGGGCCGAGCTACCGTGTGCCCGCAACACAAATCCTTGCCGATGGCTGGCAGATCGAGTGATCTATCCAATTGACTTGTGGGTCTAACATACCTTCCAAAGAAAACAAGTGCGATTGCACTTATAGGTCACAACAGTAGTGACAGTTGCAGCGG
>CAZZVA010000081.1:0-12615 GCA_964657345.1 uncultured Acetobacteraceae bacterium
TTCGTCCCCCCGGCGAGCGAATTGAGCATAGGCGAGTCCCAGTTCGCGGTCGGTAAAGCTGGCGTTGCCGACGGAGACCAGATTTTTGGGTTTGATAGCCGGTGTGCTGCCAATGTCAGAGAGGACAAGGCCTGGGGAATCATGATGGGGCTTCCGTTCAATGTCATGATCGGTCAGTTGTTCGTGGGAGATGTCGGCAGTATTGCGGGTGGGCATGTGGCAGGTAGCGCAGTCCTGCTGCTCGGGATGGTGCCTGAGGGCGATGGCTTCGGAGTTATGGCAGGCGAGACACTTTTCGCGATAGAAGGCGACGCGGTTCGCGGGGTCCGGGGAGCTGTGCGGATCGTGGCAGCTGGTGCAGGTGAGCCTGTCGCCTGAAGCGCGGCGGCAGGCGCTGCGGAGAAGTGCTTCGTACTGACTGCTGGCCCGGTCACCGAAGTTCGGCCGGTTGGCGTCCACAAAATAAACGACCGAGTTCTGCAGGTCATCGCCGGGTTGGAAGGTTGCGAGCGAATGGCCCGGCTTGTAGATGGCAGCGTCGCCTTCGAGATGACACTGGAGGCAAGTGCTGTCGCGCTGTGCTGGTTTGAGGCGACCCGGATTGACGATGATGCCCGCGCCTTGGTGAGAAGACTCGGCGACAAGGTGCGAGGCTGGATCCCCATGGCAGGAAGCGCAACCGATGCCGGCCTGGGAGAATGGTGGACCGTTGAAGTCGTTGCGGACACCGTCTTTTTCAGTCCCTATCTGAGTGGCATGGCAGTGAAGGCAGTTTGGATCGACGGGCAAGGCCCCCGGCATGGTGCGCGTGTTGCCATACGCGGGCGCCATATCCCACAGCTGCTTTTTTCCGTAGTAGTTGATGGGCACCTCAAACCAGAGACCATCCTGCTGGTACAGATAGGTTCGACCGCGATGACCACTGCCGATGAAGTAGCTGAGCTGCCGGGTGCCGGTGAGCGGTGCGGAGGTGCCTGGGCGCTCGTAGGACAGCCATGCCTGACCGCTGCTGGCATAAATGCGATAGCGGATGCCGGAGGGCTTGTGCTCAAAGCCGCCTTCGATCAAGCCCTCGGTGGCGAGTCCGCTGCCACGCGCCATGGAGGTGCGCTCGTAACTGTCGTAGATTTTTTGATGGCATCCGGCACAGGCCTTGTCCGGCGTTGCTAAAACGGGAGTCGGGTCGGTGCCTGACGAGATGGCGCACGCGCTTTGACCACTGCAGACGAGCAGGATGCAGAGACCGAAAGCTGCCTGGAGAGTGCTTCGAA
The DNA here is from genome assembly GCA_964657345.1 of uncultured Acetobacteraceae bacterium. GTDB lineage: Bacteria > Acidobacteriota > Terriglobia > Terriglobales > Acidobacteriaceae. The sequence continues at coordinate 1,272 of CAZZVA010000081.1, forward strand.
GGAGATGCATACGTTACCGGGGACGATTGCTAAAGGCGCTTCTCTACTCATTCTGCGGGGAGGGAGCTATCGGAGCGTAGTCGTTTTTGGCGTAGTTTCGGCCTGTAACGTTTCGGCAGTGTGGACTTCCTGTGCGGCTTCATCGGTACGCCCCATGGCACGGTAGGCCTGTCCCAGGAGACTGTGGGTGATGTAATTGCCGGGATCCATGGTCCGGGCGCGTTCCAGGTAGCCGGCAGCAGTTGCGGGATCGTCTCGCTTCAGGAGGACTTTGCCGAGCAGGATGTAGGGTCCGGTGGCATTCGGCTCCAGCAGCACGGCCTGCTGCAGGGCTTTTTCAGCTTCGGGATACCTGGCGCTGCGGGAATAGGCATCGCCGAGACGGTCGTAGGTGCCGGGTTCGAGGGGGTTGCGGCTGCGCTCCTGTTCGAACTCGGAGATGGCTTCCTGCAGATGCTGCCCGGAGAGAGCGATTTCGCCTAACAGCAGGTGGGCGAGTGGCAGGTCGGGTTGCAGCTGGAGTGCCTTGCGGGCGGATTCCTGGGCGATGGGCACATACTCGCGGCGGAAGAGCATGCGGGCCGTCAGCAGGTAGGCATTGGCGGAGTCGGGTTGAAAGCCGTACTGGATGGCGAAGGCATGGCGGGCGTCGTCGTAACGGCGCGTTTCGAGGTAGCAGAGCGCGAGCACGTAGTTGGGATCGGCCTTGGTCTGTGCGGCCTCGCTGCGGGCGCTTTCGAGGAGCGGCACGGCTTCGGCGGCGCGGCCGAGGCGGAAGAGGGTGAGGCCGCGCATCTGGGCGGCTTCATGGTCGGCAGGGTCTTTCACGAGGGCGGCGGCGAAGGATGTGTCGGCAGAGACATAGTTGCCCTGGGCATAGAGGGCTTCGCCGCGAAGACGGTCTACGCCGGCAGGCACCGGGTTGCGGGCAGAGAGTTTGTCGAGAGCCTGTAGAGCTTCCGGAAGGCGGCCGCGGTCGATAAGCTGCTTGATCCGGGGAGGGGATACCTCGGCTGCGGGCACCGTGACGGGTGCGGATTGCGCACTGGTGTCGTTCCACGTGAACAGGAGGAGACAGAGGGGAAGGACGGCAAGTCGGATTGTGTTTTGTAGGAGGGGTGGATAGCTCGACATGGGCGAATTGACCTGATGCTAGCAGCAAAGAGAAGGGGGAGCCGAAGCTCCCCCTTGTGAGTGGGACATTCCAGGGTTAGAACTGCATGCGCAGGGAGAACTGGAGTTGACGTGGGCTGGTGGTGCCGCCTGGTCCAGGACCGTTCGAGATCGAACCATCCTGCTCCACATTGCCACCGGGAGTGTTGAAGTTGATGTGGTTGAAGCCGTTGAAAGCATCCACACGGAACTGAGCGAGCAGAGACTCCTTGATGGGGAAATTCTTCTGGAGCGATAGATCGCCGTTGAAGAAGTTCGGACCATACTTGTCGTTCCTGCCGGCGTTGCCGATGACGTCGGTTGGAGATGCGGTGAAGGTACCGGCAGGAGCGGCCTTATAGAAGGTCAATCCATTTCCCGGGATTCCTGTGATACCCGTTTTCAGGCTGCTGGGGTTTCCATTGACATAGCATGGTGCGCTGCCCGGGATACCACCGCAGGAACTGAAGCTGAGTGTGAACGGGAGACCGCTGGAGTAGGTCAGTACAGGACTGAACTGCCATCCACCGATGATCTCGTTGACAACCGGGTTTACACTTCCGCCGATCATCTTGTTTCGCCCGAAGGGCAGCTCATAGGTGCCGTAACCGATGATCTGCTGTTCGCGGATCGAGCTGTCACGACCGTAGGTTGCGCGCTTGTCCCACGTTGCGTATCCAGCCGCGTAGTCAAAGCCGCGCTGCCAGGCGTAGTTGAGGTTGAAGGTCAGCCCCTTCGCTGCCTGCTTGTTCAGGGTGACTTGCAGAGCATTGAAGTGGGTGTCGTAATTATCGCCATAGTAGCTGATGCCGTTGGTCCAACCGCAAGCTCCGGACGGGAGATTCGCGTTCAGGCCCTGGGCAATGGCAGCAGCATTACGATAATTTGGATCGGCGCAGGCGGCGAGACTGCCACCGTAGTAGCGCTGCAGGTAGGTTGTGTTCTTGGTAGCACCAGAGGCATCAATACCGGGGAAATTCGCCACTGCATCCGGACCTGGATTCGGATCGTAGTGAAGAGCCTGCCCGGTCACGGACTGGGAGGCCGGGAGGAAGATACCGGCTTCGTTGGTGTTGGTGTTGTTGGTGTCGCCATCGTTCAGCGTATGCGTGCCCTTGTTCGCCACGTAAGCCATGGTGAGGGACAGAGTTGGCGTCAGGGAACGTTGAATGCTCAGGTTCCAGGCGTCGATGGTGGGAAGGCGTTCTGTTGTTGGCCGTGCCTTGGTGTTGACGGCATAGCCGGGATTGGGCAGCAGTCCGTTGGAAGGCACTGTCGGTGCGACATATGCAGAGGGACCGGTCGCGAGATTGAATGCGTCGGCAGTCGGACCACCGGTTGTGGCGATCTGCTGGTTGACGAGCACCGGCAGGTTCTGGGTGACGACATGGCCGAAGATCGAACCGAAGACGCCGATGTCGAAGCTGCGTCCGTAGCCGGAACGGATGACGGTCTTATCGTTCAGCTGGTAGGCAATACCAATCCGTGGATTGTAGGGATTGCCGGGCCTGCTGATGTTCATATCGGAAGCGACGCCGCCGATACCCGCAACCGCGATGTAGCCGGTGTTCGGATTGAGCAGTGCTCCGTTGCCTTTAGCATTGACTGCTTCGGGGAAGTACATCTCGTAGCGCAATCCATAGTTCACGGTCAGAGTTGGAGTTGCGCGCCAGGTGTCCTGCACGTAGAAGAAGTCACGCTTCTGAAATTCCTTGGCGTTGGTAGAGCTGCTGACGTAGCGATTGAAGTTGGTGACATTGCCGAGCAGGAAGGACGCGTAACCCAATCCTGTATCGGAGCCGTTGATTCCATTGGACGTGGGGCCTGTTCCAAACTGCAATACGCCAGTCCGGTCGTTGTCGCTCGGTACCCGCAGGTTGCGAGCATACCGAAGATCGGCGCCGAACTTGACTGCATGGTTGCCGATGAACTTCGTCCAGTTGTTTACGACCTGGAACTGGTCTTCCCGCTCGGTCAAGGGGCAGTTGCAGCGGTTGACGTTCAAGCCATCCCCATACTGGGGACCGGCTGCGGTTCCGTTGTTGGGACTGCCAAAGCTACCAATTTCCGCGATGTTGAAGCTGGGTGAACCACCGGTGGGACCGCCAACGTTCATTCCCGGGATACCAAGGTTGGTGGCAACATTCACATTTTGATCGATCTTCTGATCGGCAATATCGTAACGGTAATAGCCGAGCCGAATATCGGTGACCAGCTTGGTATTGATGGCGACGTCGGTGCCGAGGGCAAGACTGTCATTGGCGCCGGTCGAGTTACCGCCGTAGCCACCGAGTCCAAAGCCCGATCCGCCGGCTGCTCCGAAGAGAGCTTTTCCGGTCAGAGTGTCCGTGAAACGGCTGAAGCGGCCAAAGGCGTGTACTTTTTCGGTGACCTGGTAGTCGCCGCGAACATCCCATTGATTGCTGTTGAAGAGGCCGGTACCGCTGGCCGAGTAGTTGTTTCTGAGGCCGGGAAAGGTGCTATCGCTATTGTTGTTGGGCGCGTAGGCCTGAAGTTCCTTCAGGAGGTTCAGCGCGGGGGTGGAAAGCTGGCTGGTAGGGATGGTGTTATTCGGGTACAACTGACCAGTCGCAGGATTGTAGATGCCGTTGGAGGCGACCTTGCCGCTAGCCGGATTGGGACCTACATATTGGGAGAAGTCGCAACCTGGCGTGTTGTTGTCGACCGTCTGGCCGAGGCAGGTCGAGATGAGTTGTGCTGACGGAACGCTTTGAATCTCCGACACGCCTACCTTCTGACGCACACCCTGGTAGTCGGCGAAGAAGAAGATCTTGTCCTTCTTGATGGGACCGCCGACAGAGCCGCCGAACTGGTTTTTCAAGCCGGATGGGAAGTTGGTGCCGGGACCCTGCTGGAATGGATCGCGAGCGAGGTTGGCATTGCTTTCGCGGTAATCGAAGAGTGAACCGTGAAAGGAGTTGCCGCCGGACTTGGTCTGCGCGGTGACGACCGAAGATACGGCCTTGCCGAACTCGGCGTCGAAATTCTGGGTAGTGATCTTGGACTCGGATAGGGAGTCAATGTTCGGGTTGATAACGATGATGCCGAGGATGGGATCCTGGTTATCGGTGCCGTCCAGCTCGAAAGCGACGCCTCCGAATGCCTGTCCATCAACCTGAATCTGTTTGCTGCCCTGCGGATTTTCGTCGGCTGCATGGCTCCAGCCAAGCAGTTGCGCACCGGGAAGCAGGAGTTGCAGGTTGGTAAAGTTCCGGTCGCCGATCGGCAGGTCCTGAATCTCCTTACCTTCAAAGGTAGTCGACACGTCGGCACGGTCTGTCTTCAACTCAGGAATGGTGTCGGCATTGACCTGGACAGTTTCGGAAGAGTTACCCGTTTTCAAGGAGGTATCGATCTTGACGGACTGGTCGGCATTGACCTGGATGCCATTCGCCTCAAAGCCCTGGAACCCTGTTGCGGCAACCTTGATGTTGTAGACGTCGGGTATCAGGTGATCGACGGTGTAGTCGCCGCTGCCATTGGCAACGGTAGTAGCTGTGGTGCCTTTCGCCACATCGGTGACGGTGATGGTCGCATTTGGGACAACGGCACCGCTGCTATCGGTGACGGTGCCGTAAAGCGAACCGTACACGGCCTGGGCATAGAGGCTGTGCGCTGCGATGAGCGAGCCTCCCAGCACCAGAGCCGCTTTCCAATTCTTAAAGTTTTGCATTCCTGATCTCCCTGAAAATCTGCCTGCGCAGAACGTGCCTGAAGTTGCCGCCGGAATATGGTGTCTACCGGGGAATCCCGACCACCCTGGTGATCCAGAGTGGACAGAGTCGAATCGACGCAGCCATACTTCGCCGAGCCGAGACGGAAGGTACAAGCGGATTCATGCGGCTGTCAATGAATTTGTTGGAGGAAGGGGAGGATTTGGTCATAGCATTTGACAGAGTCGAAGGAGCTGCCTCTCCTACTTTGGATGGATGGATTCCGGCGCCCGACAAAATAGCGCAGAATAGCCCTACTAAAGCGTTTACTATGTGTCTTTGTTGAGCTTAACCAGTGTGCGGCAATTTTTTGAAGACGGGCCTGCCGGCTGATTGAGGGCGAAGGGCGACTGCCCGAGTGAGCAGGCCGGGGAACAAATGTATAGACAGCTTTACGATGCATTCGAGGATCAGGCGCGGTGAACAAGACTGGCAAGCAGGTGATAGCGGAGACGGGTTCGGCGACCAAAACTCCACGACACAGACAGATCTTTGAAGAGCTGCATGCGGCGATCGTGAGCGGCGTATATCGGCCTTCCGAGCGGCTCCCGAGCGAAGCCGAACTGGGGTCGCGCTTCCAGGTGTCCCGGATCACGGTGGCCAAAGCGGTTCATGAGCTGCAGAAGCAGGGACTGGTGTCACGCCGTGCCGGTTCCGGCACCTATGTCCTGGATCGTACGGTACGCAGCGGCTATGTGTTCGGACTTCTGATCCCGGATCTTGGCCGGACGGAGATTTTCGAACCGATCTGCCACGGCATGATGCGATCACCGATTGCGAGTTCTCATTCCCTGCTATGGGGCCACGCGCTTGGATCTGCGGCACGGCAGGAGCAGGAGGCGGAGCATCTTTGCCAGCAGTACATTACGCAGAAGATTGCCGGAGTTTTCTTCGCACCGCTTGAGTACACCCCTAATAAAGATGAGACGAACTGCCGCATCGTGGCCGCCCTGGAACGGGCACGCATCCCGATCGTGCTGCTGGATCGCTGCTATCTTCCTTACCCGGCACGTTCCCGATACGACCTGGTTGGCATTGATAATCATCGGGCGGGGTATCTGATCACCGCGCACCTGCTGCGGATGGGATTGCGAAAGATCGTTTTTCTCGCCAAGCCCTTCTCAGCGGCGACCGTGGATGCGCGCGCGGCGGGCTGGCATGAGGCGCAGTGGCGACTGGGTCTGCATGTGGATGCCCGGATGGAACGGCGAGGCGATCCGGAGGACCGGCGCCTGATCGAGAACATCCTGCGCGAGATCGAGCCCGAGGCATTTGTGTGTGCAAATGACCTGACCGCGGCCCGGTTGATGCAGACGCTGGCCAACCTGGGGGTGGGCGTGCCGGAGGAAGTGCGCGTAGTGGGCATCGACGATGTGAAGTATGCAGGATTGCTGCCGGTGCCGCTCACGACCCAGCACCAGAACTGCGGAGACATCGGGGCGGCGGCGCTGTCGGCGATGCTGGAGCGGCTGGAGCGGCCGGAGATGCCGACGCGGGACATTCTGCTGCAGACCAGCACAGTCGTGAGGGAGTCCTGCGGCTCCGGGCTGCACATGGCGCCGGGGTAACAAGGTGGATGGGCAATTCAAGCGCAAGTGGGAGCGGCTAATTTAGAAGACGAAACGGTCCGGGAAATCTATAGTGGAGGTGCCCAAACGCCGGGCAGGAGAGAAAGCCATGCAAAGCCGCATTCTTGGCACGACGATGCCAGTTCTCGAGTTTCTTCTGGATCCGAATGATGCTGTCATTTCAGAAGCCGGTGAGTTGTCATGGATGAGCGCTGCGATCCAGATGACGACGCACACGCAGTTTGCCGGCGGAGGCGGACTGCTGGGGATGTTCAAGCGGGTGGCCGGCGGCGGGAGTTTGTTCATGACGGAGTACCGGGCGGTGGGCGGGGTGGGTGAGATCGCCTTCGCGTCCAAGGTGCCGGGACATATTGTTGCTGTCGATGTGGGACCGGGACGAGAATATATGGTGCACCGGCATGGTTTTCTGTGTGCGACGGCGAATATCCAGATCGGCGTGGGCTTTCAGCAATCGCTGGGCGCCGGCATTTTTGGAGGCGACGGCTTCCTGCTGCAGAAGATCCAGGGCCAGGGGACGGCGTGGCTGGAGTTGTCAGGCGAGTTGATTGTGAAGGATCTGCAGCCGGGAGAGGTGCTGCGGGTGCATCCCGGACATGTGGGAGCATTTCAGTCCTCGGTGAACTTCCAGATCACCATGGTGCGTGGCATCCGCAACATGATCTTCGGCGGCGATGGTCTGTTCCTGGCGGCTTTGTCAGGACCGGGACGCGTGTGGCTGCAGACGCTGCCGATTTCCCGGCTGGCACACCAGCTGCAGGAATACATGCCGTCCGGAGCGCGGGAGACGACGCAGGGTGGTGTGGTAGGAGGGTTGGTGGGTTCGATCCTCGACGGGATGAAGTAGCGTGGCTGTTCGAAGGCTGCGCCGGCTTGACCTTGCCACAGCAGCCTTTTACTCTCGAAGTGATGATGTTTGTTCAGAAACAGGCCACTTGTTGTCGGGCACTGCGTTCATTCCGGCGCCTTCGACCTATGTGAGCTGAGGAGTGCTGCTCCATAATCCTGAAGCCCGCGCCTGCAAGCTGCGGGCTTTTGACTTTTAAGCAATAAGACTTTCACGCAAGGGTTCCATAAGGAGCGAGATGAGCGACGGAAGTGTGACGGCCCAGGCGGGATCGTCGCCGGTAAAGGAGACCAAGGCGCAGCGGATGGAGCGGTTGAAGCGCGAGCTGAATCCCTGGGAGGCGTTCGATCAGATCCGCCAGTTTGCCCGGGATGGCCGCGGCACCATCAGTACGGAATGGGCTGGCGCGTACTTCAAATGGTGGGGCGTGTACACGCAGGGCGATGGCGCCGGTGTGACCGGCGGCAAGGGCGGCGAGGGGAAGGCGACGGACTACTTCATGATGCGGATCGGGATACCGAATGGCATTGTGAGCTCGGCGCAATTGCGGGTGATTGGCGAGATCACGCGAAAGCATGCCCGCAACCTGGCGGATATCACGGTGCGGCAGAATATCCAGCTGCACTGGCTGACGATCGAGGATCTGCCGGAGATTGTGCAACAGCTCGACTCGGTCGGATTGTCGCCGAAGGGCGCGTGCGGGGATGTGGTCCGGAATGTGACGGGATGTCCGCTGGCTGGTATTGCGCACGATGAGTTGATCGATGCATCGCCGCTGGCGCTGCGGGTGGCGCACGAGCTCACGGCAAATCCGGAGTTTTATAACCTGCCGCGCAAATTCAAGATTTCGATTACCGGTTGCCCGGCGTGGTGTTCGTATCCAGAGATCAATGACATTGGGCTGACGGCGGCGAAGCGGGGGGATGACGTAATCGGCTATTCCCTGCGGGTAGGCGGCGGCTTGTCGGCGGATCCACACCTTGCGGTGAAGCTGCCTGTTTTTGTGCAACAGCACCAGGCGGCGGAAGTGGTGCTGGCTATCACATCGCTGTTCCGGGATCAGCAGGGCCTGCGGGAGAGCCGGGATCGAGCGCGGATGAAGCACCTTTTTCTGAAGGAAGGCTGGGATGGGGCGCGGTTCACAGCCGAGCTGGAATCGCGACTTGGCTACCGGCTGGATCCTGCGGTGGAGGAGATTGTGCCAGAGGATACCCTGCGGGATCACGTGGGGGTCCATGCGCAGCGGAATCCTGAACTACGGTATGTGGGTGCGTCGGTGCTGCGGGGGCGGTTGAGCGGCGACCAGTTACTGAGGCTGGCGGAGCTTGCGGAGCGGTTCGGTACGGGTGATCTGCGAGCTACGGTGATGCAGAACATCCTGATTGTGAATGTGCCGAAATCGCAGGTTCAGGAGCTGGTGAAAGAACTTTCCGCGATCGAGGTGCCGGTGGATGGAACGCAGTTCTGGCGAGGCACTGTCGCCTGCACGGGGACGGAGTTCTGCAAGCTGGCCATCACGGAGACGAAGGGCTTCGCGCGTTGGCTGGTGGACGAGATGGAAGAGCGGCTGCCGGGATTCGATCAGCAACTGAAGCTGCATGTAACGGGGTGCCCGAACAGCTGCGGACAGCATTGGATTGCGGACATCGGCCTCGAGGGCAAAAAGCTGAAGGTGGATGGACAGCTCCAGGATGCCTACTATTTCTGCGTTGGTGGTGCGGTTGGGAAATACGCGAAGGTTGCGCGGCCGATCGGCTATCGCTGCACGGCGCAGGAGGTGCCGGTCGCGATCGAGCGACTGCTGCGAGGCTATCTCAGTACCCGAGGCGAAGGGGAGAATCTGCGTGCCTACTTTGGCCGCACGTCGGACGAAGAGCTGCGCACACAGATCGCGGGCGCCGTGGTGGCACCGGTGGATCGGGACCAGCCTGCAGGGCGTGTGCCGCATGGTGCCGGCGAATGATCCGGGCGCGGGGGTGACTATGGCGGATCTGTTTCCTGTGTTTCTGAAGCTGGAAGGACGGCGGGTGTTGATTGTCGGCGGGGGGAATGTGGGCCTCGAGAAAATCACTTCCCTGTTGACGTCCGGTGCCGTCCTCAAGGTGGTGGCTCCCATGGCGATTGCGGAGGTACAGGCTTTGGCGAGCGCGGGCCGACTGATGTGGGAAGTTCGCTGCTTTGCGGATTCGGATGTAGAGCAGGCCGACCTGGTGATTGCAGCGACGGACCGACCGGAGGTGAATACAGCCGTGTTCCTAGCGGCCCGGAAGGTTGGGGTGCTCTGCAATTCTGCGGATGATCCGCCGAACTGTGACTTCTACTTCCCTTCCATCGTGCGCCGTGGCGCCTTGCAGGTGGCGATTTCGACTGCGGGGGAGAGTCCTGCGCTGGCGCAGCAGTTGAGACGTGAGATCGATGCTGCGCTGCCGGAAGACATGGCCGGTTCTCTGGCTGCGCTGGGCCAGCTGCGGCGGGAAGTGATTGCGGGTTATCCGGCAGGCGAGGGCCGGAAGCGGCTACTGCATACCCTGGCGCAGCGGCAGGTGTGCGAGTCTGCAGAGTGTCCGTCGCGAGCGCTGGCGTTTGGCGCTGCAGGGGCCGCTATCGCGATGGAGACGAACCGGTGACATTCGCAGAGAGAGGCAGGGTATACCTGGTCGGCGCCGGGCCTGGTGATCCTGAACTACTGACAGTGCGTGCGCTCCGGCTGCTGCAGTCTGCCGACACGATCCTGCATGATGACCTGGTGCCACAGGCGGTGCTTGAGCTGGCATCCAGGACGGCGCTGTTGATCAGTGTCGGCAAACGATGTGGCGCGAAGCGTATTACGCAGGCACAGATTCACACACTGATGATTGAGAGTGCTCGCAAGGGGTTGAGTGTGGTGCGGCTGAAAAGCGGCGATCCCTTGATTTTTGGACGGGCTGCCGAGGAGATGGATGCGCTGAGCGGCGCGGGTGTTCCATTCGAGGTGGTGCCCGGGGTGACGGCGGCGTTTGCTGCTGCGGCTGCACTGGGTATTTCGCTGACGGATCGGCGGGCGTCGTCCGGTGTGCAGTTTTCGACGGCTCATCACGCTGCCGGTTCAGATGGACGCAAGGTGTTTTCAGCAGAATCGTTTGAGGCGACGCAGGTGATTTACATGCCGGGCCGGTCGTTTCGAGGGCTGGCCGAGGAGTGGCTGAAGGCGGGTGTGCCGAACGACTTGCCCTGCTGCCTGATCAGCCGGGCTGCACAGCCCGATCAGACGGTGCAGCATACGACGCTGGCGGAACTAGGGGACACGGTGCCGTCCGCGTCGCCTACGCTGCTGCTGGCGGGCTGGGCTCTTCTGACCCGGGGCGGTGCGGCGGCAACGATCGCCAGGTGGGATGTTGACGATGCGGAGGCTGCGACGTCCGAGCCGACGCCGGTCGGGACTGAGGCATAGCCTGCAGTCGGCGAGTAACGGTAAGATGATCGGCGGAGCCAGCATCGTGCCTTGCGGATTGCGCGACCGGGCTTTGTTCCCTGCATGAAGACACTGTTCCCTTCATTCTCGCGTCATTCTGCGACCCTGGTTTTCCGGCTCAGTATGCTGTTGCTGCTGTGTGGATCGTGCCTGCCACAGGCCCCGGCCCAGGCAGTGGAGACGAGTAGCGATACTCCCGGAAACTTCATTGATGTGACGACGAAGGCTGGTGTGCATTTTGAGGGGAAAGCGTCCCACACGCCTTTGAAGTACCTGATCGAGACGATGGGTTCGGGCGTGGCGTTGTTCGATTACGACAATGACGGGCGACTGGACATCTTCCTGGTGAATGGCGCGCCGCTGGCTAATCCCACGCCAAAGGGGACGATTCCGCAGAAGACGGGTCCGGATTATTGGAATCGGCTTTACCACCAGAAGAAGGATGGCACCTTCGAAGATGTGACCGAGAAGGCGGGGCTGCAGGGTATCGGCTACGGGATGGGCGTGGCAGTCGGCGACTACGACAATGACGGTTACGAGGACCTGTATGTGACGGCATATGGCGGCAACCGGC
>CAZZVA010000082.1:0-12533 GCA_964657345.1 uncultured Acetobacteraceae bacterium
AAGAAACTCTGGAGCGTCTGGCTGCGGCGACAGTCCAGCTGGAACGCACGATTGCAGGAATGGAAGAGCGGCATGCCAGTGTGTGCGGCGACGTGCAGCGGATTGTAGCGACGGCGGATACCAGCCAGGACGCGATCAGGCTGGACCTAGAACACCGGCTGAAAGAGGCACAGCAGACGATTGCACAACTGCAGGCGGATGCGGCTATGGGTCAGTCGACACGCAGAACGATGGCTGCTGCTGCGGGTCCAATGCTGACGAAGAGTGGGGTGCATACGAGCGGCGGTATTGAAGCGGGTGCGCTGGATGCAGCAATGAACGGGCTGAGCCTGGAGCAGCGGATTGCAGTGAAGTCGCAGCTGCTGCGAGCGGGAGCGCTGAGCTAGACGAGTGTGCTGAGGATGGGTCGTGCCGGCTGTTGGCGGCGCATGGTTGAGCGTGAGATTTAAACAAGCTGGACAAGGCCTGGTAGATCCGGGCAGAAGGAATAAGGCATGCAATCGAAATTTCTAGACATACATTCTGCAGCAGACTATATCGGACCGGGCGCAATTGAAGTTCCGCATTACCAGTCGGAGATCTTCGATATTGTTCGGCGACGCGGGATGTTCGGACAGCGGATCAAGCAGGTGCCGGCTACTGGTCATCCTTCGCGGTTCTTCGAAGAGACGGCGATACCGGCTGCGGCTGCGAGTGCGGTGTTCATGGATCCGAGGAACATTGCGCCGAGCCTGGTGACTCCGACGCGCGTGGAACGCAGTGTGCCGTTGAAGGCGCTGGTCGCGCAGCTGAATTACAACCTGTTCGATATGGAGCTGGGATCGCAGCAAAAACAGTTTGCCTATCTACAGGCCAAGGACCTGGTGGATACAGTGGACGGCGTGATGCGCACACATGACATTGCGTTGTGGAATGGGAACGATACATCGCTGTCTGCGCCGACGACGACACAATACTTCGGAGCCGGTGCGCAGATTGCGGCGTCAGGGAATTCGACGACGATTGGAACAACGTCTTCGATTGTCGATGGGTTGAAGTCTTCGATTGCGCAGATGGTTGCGAACAGCAACTATGGTGTGCGCCCGACGGCTATCTATGCCAACCCGGTGCTGCTGGACCTGATCGATCGTGAGATGAAGACGGAGTTCAACGTGGTGCTGAGTTCGCGAGAGATCGCGGCTGGTTTCACGGTGAAGACGCTATCGACACAGGCCGGAGATATTCCGCTGATTCCGGAGTGGGCGCTGAGCTATACCGGGACACCGGGATCGGGTACAGCAGTTTTGCCCGCTTACATCGTAAGTGAGGACCTGATCGAATACCACTGGCTGAGCGATCCGACGCCGAGGGTGTTTCAGCTGGGACTGCCGAATACGCTGACGCACCAGTATGCGGTGGTGAAGTTTGGCGCGGTGGTGGTGAAGGGTGCGAGCTATGCGCACATGCAGGTGCTGGTGGATCGCTAGATCGTTTAGCAAGTGACGAGAAGCAGGGGCTGCTCCGGTTCGATGTTGAATCGGATCGGCCCCTTTCTATTTGTGCAAGGCAAAGCGATGAGAGCAGGAGATGGGCGATGGGATATCTGCAGCCAGCGGATTATGCGAGCTACGGTTTGGCGCCGGATACGACGGACGATTGGGTGACGATGGCGTCCGCGATGATGGAGGCTTATTGCCGTCGGCCGAGTTTGAATCCGACACAGTATACGGAGCGGATGCGCGTGGTGTCGGGGAGCCAGACGGTGCGGTTGAGTTATCTGCCGCTGGTGACGGTGGCACCTGCTGTATCGCCTCTGGTGTCGTTGCAGGGTCGGCTGGCGCGACCACGTAGAGGGGAGATTCCGTACCTGGAACTCGGGGAGATTGCGAATGTGTTTTCGCTGCCGGGTACGTGGACGACGATCGATCCGACCACGGTCGACTACGACGGAACGACGGGTGAGATCACGCTGCCGTACAACCTGCTCGGGCTGGCGTATGGAGAGATTGAAGCGATGTACACGGCGGGGCTGGCGGTGATTCCTGCCGCAGTGCAAGTGGCGTGCGCCCAGATCGTGAAGAATGCGCAGACGACTCCCGGATTGAATGTACAGCGCAGCAGGATCGATACGCTGCAGATGGAATATTTTTCTGGCTCGCTGATTGACCCGCAGGTACAGATGCTGCTGGCGCCGTATGTGTCGACAAGGCTGGGCTGAGATGAGTGATCTGAGTGTTCGGCCTTTCAATGCAGGCCAGGTGCGGACGGTGGATGCACTGCTGCGATCGCTGGGCGGCTTTGCGGTGGGGCTTCGATTGCCGTTGCCTGCGGCTAGTGGTGTTGATGCGGAACAACTCGGATTGAGTGCTCCGTTGTTCCAGGATCTGCTGCTTTCGCCTGCGGTTTTCCGGAAGATACGAGTCGCGATGACGGAGATTGAAACGAGCAAATACGAACTGCTGCTGTCCGCCTCTGCTGTGGTGGCGGCTGTGAGTGGGCAGCAGGTGACCTCTGCGGATGTGTTGTTTGCGGGGGCGACTGGAGTGCTGGTGAACGGGATGCTGTTTCAGATCGAAGCGACATCATTCACCGAGTGGCAGGGAAACGTGTGCCTGTATCGCGTGCTGCTGCGCGAGGGAGTTCCGGATATTGCGCAGGAGACAATCTCCGGATCGTGACGAGTGGTTGCCGATGTGTGTTCAAGGAGATGTGGGGCGATGGAGAATGCGCGGAATACTTTTTATCTTGCTTTGCGGAACCAGCTTGCGGTTGTGAATCCGCTGCGGGTCACGACGATTCGCGGTGTACAGCGTCCGGGGATCCTGGTTGAAGAGAATGAGACTGCTGTTGCGAATGCAGCGCCGGACATGTTCAGGCTGCGCTGGACTTCGATGTCGGTGGATGCGCAGCACACGTATCCGCTGGCGGCGCAGGAGTGCGAGATTCATTACTGGACGGAAGGAAGCTCAACGCTGGGTGGCATGGATCGTGGGCGGTCGATGTGTGCCATGGATGCGGAGCTGTTGCAGATGTTGATGGTGCGTAATGCCTCGAAGCAGAATTTTGCAATGACACCGCCGACGGCACTGGCGACGCGGGTTTTCTGGAACAACGGGGTCTTTGGTCCAATGGTGTCGTTGAGGAGCCAGCTGAGCCGTGTGGTTAACGTAACGTTGTACAGCCATGAAGAGGCCGCTGATCTATGAGCACGAGTAACGTGGTGACTGCGATTCCGCCGTCTGGATTAATCAGCAGGCGAGTGCGTGCTTATTTTGCGCCGGTGAATCGAGCGACGGAAGCGCCGACCTTGTTTGATCCAGCGAGTGCGGCGCAAGTGATGACCGCAGGTGTATCAGGCCCGTGGATCGATCTTGGATGGATCAGTGAATTTGCACGCATTTCCGACACGAAAATTGCCGCAGTGGCAGCGGGTACGCCGAACGTATCGCAGTACCAGGTGCGGCAGGCAGGTGGTGCGACGGTTACGTTTTTGTTTGAACAGTGGACGAAGCTTTCGATGGCGTTGGCAGGTGGCGCGGAGCACATGAATGTATTGACACCGGCGGCGGGTGCGACAGCGAATGGATCAGGCGGTGTAGCGGGAGTGGCGCAGCCGGTGATGTTTGGCGGCGCGGTTGCCACGAGCGCAAGCTTCATTGGGTTGGCTGCTGCTGACGCTGCGAAGTACACAAGCGGGTCGCTGGTGGCGGTGGATGTGGATTACACAGATCAAGTGGGGTTTGTGGGTTCGGGGATCAGCGCGGCTTATGTGAAAAGTGCTCTGAGCGTGAATAGTGACGTGAGTTATGTGCGGCGGGTGACGTTCAATGTTGCCAGGGTGCAGCAGGTGACGTTGCAGGGATTGCAGCTAGCACAGCCGTTGATTGCAGGTGTTCCAACTGCCGGAATGAAGGTACAGCCTCTGCTGGGTTTTGTGGATCGCGAGGGCGGATCCTTCCTGCAGGAGTGGTCAGCGCTGTTTGTGATGTCGGGAGAGCAAGGCGATGCAGTCTTCTTTCATTATCCACGTCTGCAGGCGATGCAGGGCGCGGCTGAATCCACACCGCTTCTGTTGGCGCCGCTTGAGAAGCTACTGCTGAAGGCGGCCTTTCGTGCGCTGCCCGTGGTGGATGCCGTGGACGCGCAGACGGTCGTGTGCTTCCGCACGTATGTGCCTTCTCCGAATGCGATTGTTTAACGGCTATTTGAGATGGAGACCAGGTGAAGATCACGATCGATAATCATAATGGCGCGGGTGTTGTGGACTACACGCAGAGTCTCTCCACAGCTGCGGGTTTACAGATCGAGCGGAAGTTGAATGAGCCCGGACGTTGCATCTTCACGCTCGACTGCAATGTTTCGCTGCTCCCGACTCCGGGGCAGTATGCGCGATTGGTGGTAACGTCCGATGGCGGCGTTGTTTTATTTACGGGGTACGTGGCACAGCTGCCGGAGGCTGTGTTCGCTGGCGCCGGTGTGAAAGGCACGATGTATGCGCAGAAGATTACATCGATCAGCGACGAATTTCTTTTGGACCAGCAGAGTGTTCCTCTGACAGCGGGAAGTACGAACCTGTTGGTGAGCAATGCGATGGAGGCATTGACGCAGCGGGTCGATTCGATCCGGTTTACGGTGCAAAGCACTTCGGTAAGCAATGTAGGGGTGTTTGCAGCCAAGGCGGAGGAGAACTGGTCAAAGAATGCGGGGGCACTGGCTACGATCGCTCGTGCGAGCTATCAGGTGATGAATGGGCAGGTGAATGTTCAGTCGATCGGCACGACGACTCACACGTTGAGCGATGCGAATGGAACCTTGAGTGTGAGTGCGCTTTCGCTTTCGCAATTGAAGGTGCTTGCGAACGATTTCACAGTGTGTGGCGAGAGCGAAGCACAGGTGTACGTCAATGAAACGTTCCAGGGTGACGGCACCACGACAGCCTTTGAGCTGACTCGAAAGCCGCTGACATCCACAGGGAAAAACAGTGTGTTGATTGTGGATAGTTTTGGTGGTCCTGCAATTAATTCATTGACGTGGCTTGTGACTGATCCGGGATCGAGACTGACGCTGAGCGCGGTGGGTTTGAGCATCAATGGCGGCAACGGACTTGATGGACAGACGACGCTGGTTGCAATCGATAACGTGGAGATGGGCGGGTCGCTGGTACTTTCGGCTGGTGGGGTGCAATGTACAGGAAGCAGTGATGGGTACATCGCATGCTTGTACAGCGGCATTATCGCCAAGCCAAATCTATTTGCGGGCTTCCACGTGAAGCAGAGCACGAGTGGGACGGTGGTGACGGCGGTGCTTAGCGGGGTGGAGGCGGGAGCGAGCGTGCCGCTTACGGCGGGAAGGGCATATACGTTTCGCATGCGGTATCACTGCAGAGAGCAGCAGCGAGTGACGTCGACGTACTATGTGACCGGAACGACCGGGCCGCAGTCTTATGGAGGAAGTCTGCTTTCCGCCGCGGCGGATCTGGTGCTGGAAGTGCAGGATACGACCGGTGGCATCAACCAGACGACGGTCGTGCTGTATGACGGACACGTATTAAGCGCGCCCGCGACGTGTGTGCTGGCGGCGGTGAACAGCCCGGCGTTGACGGGCAGCGTGCAGACCGTTGAGTTGCAGCAAAATGGATCGTTGTGGGTGAGGAGTGTGCCTCCGGGCGGTTCGGGCTTAACGCGGCGGCTGGGGCCGGCGACGATTGGTGCGGATTGCAGAGTGACTGCTGCGGGACGACTGGAGTTCTATGCGACTAGTGTTCCCCAGGCGGGTGAGTTGATCACGGTGACATATCGGACAGCGGGGACTTCCGTTGCGCGGCTGGCAAATGCGGCTTCGATCGCGGCCTTGAACAGCGCCGTGGTGCCGGGGGTATCCAGATGGATCGGCAGTGTGACGGCGCCACGGCCGCGAAGCTCGGCCGATTGTGAAAATGCGGTGCTGGCGTTGTTGTCGATCGCGACGAATGCGGGAGCAGCATGGGCGGGAAAATACTCGGCTGTAAATCTGCAGCAGAGCGGAGATGTGTGGCCGGGCGATCAATTGGCTGTGCAGTCTACTGCGCTGGGGATTACGGCGTTGCTCATTGTTCGAAAAGTTGACGTCACGAGTCATGGCACGATTCCTGAGCTGCTGGAGTATGCCATCGAGTTTGCCAACGACTGGGCTGTGGATCTTTCGGTGAAGACGTCTGCGGCTGTTCCGACGGGAGCATGGCTTCCTCAGGTCGCAGCCGCGATGCCGTCAACGGTGGCGAACGTGGGCGGTCTGTCGGCAGTAGTGTCGACGAGCCAGATTGCAGTGAATACCGGGATGACGCCGCCGACGGGTGGCGGCTTCGAGGTGCGGCGTGTAGATTGGCA
Source organism: uncultured Acetobacteraceae bacterium (assembly GCA_964657345.1). Taxonomy (GTDB): domain Bacteria; phylum Acidobacteriota; class Terriglobia; order Terriglobales; family Acidobacteriaceae. The sequence goes on from CAZZVA010000082.1 coordinate 6,345, forward strand.
GTTCGGTCCCGGCAGTGACGGGACGCTGGTGATGCGGACTTCGGCTGCTGTGTTCAACATTGCACGGGAAGCAGCGATTGAACAGTATTTCGTGCGCATGTACGACGGGTCGATGCCTCCGAACTATTCGCGATTTTCTGCGGAGATCTGTGCGAGTGTGCCGTTGTAGTCGGACCGTGACTGGAGGCTGCAGCGCACTATAATCACTGGATGCATGCGTCTCCGCTGGTCGGCATAGTGATGGGAAGCAAGAGTGATCTTCCGGTTCTTGAGGATGGGATCGCTATCCTGAAAGAGCTTGGCATTTCGTACGAGGCGCGCGTTGTGTCAGCGCATCGGACGCCTGACCTGCTGTTTCAATATGCAGAGGAGGCTGAGTCGCGCGGACTGCGGGTGATTATTGCCGCGGCTGGCGGGTCGGCGCATTTGCCGGGCATGCTGGCTGCGAAGACGCAGGTTCCAGTGCTGGGTGTACCGGTTCCGGCTACGATGCTGCAGGGCATCGACTCGCTGTTGTCGATCGTGCAGATGCCTAAAGGAATTCCGGTGGGCACGCTGGCAATTGGCCGGCCGGGTGGTGCGAATGCTGCGCTGCTGGCTGCGCAGATACTTGCTGGAACAGACGCCGCACTGATGACGAAGCTGAAGGCATGGCGGAAGGCACGCACGGACGAGGTGCTTGCGCAGGAGATTGATTCGAAGTGACCGCGAAAACGCGTAAGCCGATTCTGCCGGGATCGACAATCGGGATACTGGGTGGCGGCCAGCTGGGGCGCATGACAGCGATGGCTGCGCGTTCGATGGGATATCGCGTGCAGGTGATGGATCCTGATCCCGTGTGTCCAGCACGTTTTGTGGTGGATGCCTGCTTTGAGGGTTCGTGGGATGATGCGCGGGCGGCGGCGCAACTGGCTCGCGGCTGCGACGTGGTGACGCTGGAGATTGAGCAGGTGTCGCTGGCCTGCCTGGATGCGGCTGCGCAATATGCGCCAGTGCGACCGGGACGTGCGCTGCTGGCGATTATTCAGGACCGCATCGCGCAGAAAAAATGGTTGAAGGACCATGGCTTTCCGCTGGGAGAGTATCGAGAGATCCTGAATGCGAATGATCTTGCGGAGGCGTTGCGGGCCTTTGATGACGATTGTTTTATCAAGAGCGCGCGCGGCGGCTATGACGGACGAAGCCAGGTTCGTGTGACCAAGTCGACGCCGCTCGATGAGAAGCGTGATGCGTGGGCGAACCTAGGTCAAGCTCCATGCGTCGCGGAAAAGGGGATCGAGTTAGAACGAGAAATCTCTGTGATGGTGGCGCGTTCACCGAGCGGCGAAGTGGTTTGCTTTCCGAGCGCTACGAATCATCACGAAAACCAGATCCTGGTTTGGAGTGTGCTGCCCTCGGCGATCCCGACAGAGATGGAGCAGGAGGCGCAAAAGATTGCTGGTGAGATTGCTGACAAGATCGGCGTAGAAGGTCTGCTGGCAGTGGAGATGTTTGTAACGCGCGGAGGCCGATTGCTGGTGAATGAGCTTGCTCCGCGTCCGCACAATAGTTATCACGCGAGTTCGCGGGCGTGCGTGACGAGCCAGTTCGAACAGCATGTGCGTGCGGTGTGCGACCTGCCACTGGGATGCGTGGATATTCTAAAGCCTGCGGCGATCGCAAACCTGCTGGGCGATGTCTGGCTCAAGGGTGAGCCGGCCTTTGACAAGGCTCTGGCTGTAGCCGGTGTGGGGATTGATCTGTATGAAAAACATACGCCACGCAAGGGGCGCAAGATGGGGCATCTGTCGGCGATCGGCGATGCACCGGAAGAAGCCGTGGCGCATGTACTCCAGGCGATGAGCAGGTTGTAGCGTTCAACAAAAAGGGAGGCAACGAGAACATCCGCTGCCTCCCCTTTTTTCGTGTTTGCCGACTAGCCGATATCTTCTGACCAGTTCTCGAGATACTTCTTCACTTCCGACATGAACTTGCCGGCATCGGCACCATCGATGATGCGGTGATCGAAGCCGAGCGTGAGGTGAATGACGTTGCGGATCGCGATGGAGTCGGTCCCGTATTCGTCGGTGATAACCAACGGCTCCTTGAAGAGGCCGCCTATGCCCAGGATCGCGGATTCCGGCTGCGCGATGATGGGAGTGCCGAACTGCTCGCCGAAGATGCCGGAGTTGGTGAGCGTGAACGTGCCCCCGCCGACTTCGTCGGGCTTGAGCTTCTTGCCGCGTGCACGCTCGGCCAGGTCAACGATCGATCGAGCGACACCGAGGAAGCTCTTCTCCTCGGCCTGCTTGACGACGGGGACGATCAATCCCCACTCGAGTGCGACGGCAATGCCGAGGTTGACATTGCCGTGATAGCGGATCGCATCGCCTTCCATGGAAGCATTGACAATCGGCATCTTGCGCAGAGCCTGAATGACGGCGCGCGCGATGAACGGCATGAAGGTCAACTTCACACCATTGCGCTGCTCGTACTTCGACTTTTCCTTCTCGCGCATCCGCACGATGCGGGTCATATCGATTTTGAAGACAGTGTGGACATGTGGGCTGGTGTGCTTCGACTCGACCATGCGCTGCGCAATGATAGAACGCATGCGCGACATGGGGACCAGCTCGCCGGGTTTAGGACCGGCGGCAGGAGCAGCCGCAGCCTTCGGTGCAGCAGACGCGACGGCAGATGCGGATGATACCTGCGCAGGAGCCACTGGAGCGGCAGGTGCAACCGGTGCCGGCGGTGCGGTTTTGGCATCACCCTGCTTCGAGAGGAAGCCGACAACATCTTCCTTTGTGATTCTGCCGGAACTGCCGGTGCCCGGAATTTTGGTGAGGTCGAGGTCGTTGTCCTTGGCCATCTTGCGGACGAGCGGCGATGAACGAAGACGCTCGGAGGTGGCGGCGGTCTCGTCTTCGAAGGATGTGGCAGCTTCGGGCGCAGTCGCAGGATTGGATGGACTGGTTGAAAGCTGCGCTGCGGGCTCGCCGGGCTTAGCCGTGGCGTGCGGAGCCGGAGCCTGGGGATCGGGTGCGACCGACGCCGCAGAGCTTTCAGCAGCAGCACCGCCAATGACAGCGACGACAGTGTTGATTTGTACGGTGGAACCCGCCTGTGCCTTGATCTCGGAAAGGACACCAGCAGCCGGCGATGGAATCTCGGCGTCGACCTTGTCGGTAGAAATTTCGAAGAGCGGCTCGTCACGCTGCACGTTGTCGCCGACCTGTTTCAGCCACTTGGTGATGGTGCCTTCGAAGATGGATTCGCCCATTTGCGGCATGATGACGTCTGTCGAAGAGGCCTTGGCTGGCGGGGCTGCTGTGCCGTTCTGTGCAGGGGGCGCAGGCGTTTCAGCCGCTGCAGGAGCTGGTTTGCCGGTCTCCTGCGAGGGAGCTGCTTCTTTTGCTTGCGGGGCGGCAGCGGCTGATGCGGAGGCACCATTGGACTCTCCGATGACCGCGACGACAGTGTTGATCTGAACAGTGGCGCCTTCTGAAACCTTGATCTCCTGCAGTACACCCGCGCTTGGCGAAGGAATTTCCGCATCGACCTTGTCGGTGGAGATTTCGAACAGCGGCTCGTCGCGTTGCACGGAGTCGCCCGGCTTCTTCAGCCACTTGGTGATCGTTCCTTCAAAAATCGATTCGCCCATCTGGGGCATGATTACATCGGTTGGCATGTGTTCCCCTTCGTAAGTCCCTTGAAACCGTACATGATCGACGTTCGATTATAAATCCGCATAGAGAGCACGCGGGCTGAGGCGGCAGCGTCCGTTTTGGACAGGCGCACAGGATTGGGTTTGGATCATGCGCGCGTGATTTCCGGCTCGGCAGAGGCGGCAAGGTCTTCGAAGCTATCCAGGTGCAGGATCTGGGTGTCGAAGACCCGCCCGAACTGGCGGGCAACGCGGTGTGCTATGTCTTCCAGGCTTAACCGGGCCGTGGGCAGGCCGGTTTCGGCTTCCAGGCTGGTGACGCCGCGATCGGCGATGCCGCAGGGAACGATCCAATTGAAATCTGCAAGCTCAGTGGTGATGTTGAAAGCGAAGCCGTGCGACGTGATGCCGCGGGAGATGTGGACACCGATGGCAGCGATCTTCTTCTCCGGGATGGCGCCCCCGGGCCGCGTCCAAACGCCGGTTCTGCCGGGCACGCGGTCGGTGAGCAGCTGAAAGTCAGCGCAGGCGCGGATCAACACCTCTTCCAACCCACGCACATAGTCGATGACACTGCGGCGAGGCATTGTCGCACGCAGATCAAGAATCGGATAGCCGACAAGCTGGCCGGGACCGTGATAGGTGACGTCGCCGCCCCGGTTGGTCTCGACGACTTCTACACCGCGAGCCGCCAGCTCATCCGAAGAAGCTCGAATATTGTCACGATGCGCGTTGCGGCCGAGAGTCAGGACAGGCGGATGTTCAAGCAGGAGCAGCGTGTCCGTAATGCGCTGTTGATGGCGCAACTCGACAAGCTGCTGTTGAAGACGCAGAGCTGTTTGGTAATCGATGCGTTCGAGATAGAGGAGCGAGGTGACCATTTTGCGGACTAAATTGCGTGCGCAGACTTCTGCTTCAAGCCTGCGCACGCATTCGATTTACACGTTGATGGCCATTTTTTCGACACTGCCGAAACCGTCGAGCATGGCTTCAGCCAGCGTTGGATGCGCGTGCACGATGAACATCATTTCGTCGACCGTGGCTTCAAGTTCGATCGCCGTCACTGCTTCGGCGATCAGCTCCGTCGCCTGCGGGCCGATGATGTGGACGCCGAGAATCTCTCCGTACTTCGCATCGCTGACGACCTTCACGAAACCATCATGCGAGTCGACGATGGAGGCCTTGGAGTTCGCCGAGAAGGGGAACTTCCCGACCTTGACGTCATATCCCTTTTCCTTCGCCATCGCTTCGGTTAGGCCGACACTGCCGATCTGCGGTTCGCAGTAGGTACAGGCGGGAATACGCTCGCGACGGACCGGACGCGCAGGTCTGCCGGCGATCTTCGACATCGCGACAATGCCGCACATGGCACCCACGTGTGCGAGCTGCGGCAGCCCGGCGACGATGTCGCCGATGGCATAGATACCCGGCTCTTCCGTCTGCATCCACTCGTTCACGTGGACGAAGCCGCGCTCCACTTTTACCTTTGTCTTCTCGAGACCGATGTTTTCGGTCCGCGGCGCACGACCAACGGCGACGAGCACCTTCTCGGCTTCTTTCACGACCTGCTTGCCCTCTGCATTCGTGTAGGTGACCTTCGCGCCATCCTTGGTCTTCTCCACCTTGTCGACGCGCGCGCCCACGTTGGTCTCAATGCCGCGCTTGCGATAAAGACGGGCCAGCTCCTTGCTGACCTCATCGTCTTCGTTGGGCACCATCTTAGGGAGATATTCGAGGATCGTTACGTCCGTGCCAAAGGTTTTGAAAATCGACCCGAACTCCACGCCGACCGCTCCTGCACCGATCACGATCATTGACTTGGGAACCGCACTGATGCCAAGCACTTCAATGTTGGTCAGAATGGTCGAATCCGGCTTCAGGCCGGGCAGCATGCGCGCGTCCGAGCCGGTCGCAACCGCGACATTCTTCGTCTTCAGCTGCTGCGTCTTCTTGTCCTTGCCAACAACTTCTACCGTGTGAATGCCGTCTTTCGCCGGACCCGTAAGCGAGCCACGGCCGTTCACGGTTACGACCTTATTCTTGCGCATCAGGAAGTCGAGACCCTTGGTGTGCTTGGTCACGATGTCGTTTTTGCGCTTCAACACTTCCGGCCAGTTCAGCGTGATCTCACCCACGCCTTCGATCCCGTAGGCTTTGGCATGCTTCACGTACTCATACACTTCAGCATTGAACAGGATGGACTTCGTAGGAATGCAGCCCCAGTGCAGGCAGGTACCGCCCAGCTTTTCCGTCTCTTCAATCAGCGCGACCTTCAATCCATACTGACCCGCGCGAATGGCCGACGTGTAACCTGCAGGGCCGCCACCAATGATGACGACGTCATAAATCGTTTCAGCTGAATTCTGTGCCAAGTAGATGCTCCGTTTCCGTGAAAACCTGGTGAGGCAGCCCGGTATGTGCCGCCCATATAGACGCAACTCTTTATTTTACGCGACAGGGCGGGGCTGTGTGCGGCGCTTGTATCCGGGCAGGCTCAGCCGAGGAGCCGCGCCGCTTCCTTGGCGAAATAGGTGACGGTGAAC
>CAZZVA010000083.1:0-12351 GCA_964657345.1 uncultured Acetobacteraceae bacterium
CTGTATTACTTGCTGCCGTGGTCGGCGCGATGGAAGATGCTGCTGGTGGCGAGCTGCTACTTTTACATGGCGTTCGTCCCGGTGTACATCCTGATCCTGCTGGTCACGATCCTGATCGACTACGTCATGGGGATTCTGATCGCGGATGCGCAGGGCAGGCGTCGGAAGGTCTACCTGGTCATCAGTATTCTTTCGACCTGCGCGGTGTTGTTCGTTTTCAAGTACTACAACTTTTTCATGACGACCAGCAGCCGGGTCGGCCATCTGCTTGGCTTCCATCCCGATCTTCCGCTGAGTCATTTCATTCTGCCTATCGGATTGTCGTTTCACACGTTCCAGAGTCTGAGTTACGTGATCGAGGTGTATCGGGGCAAGCAGGCACCGGAGCGGCACTTCGGCATTTACTCGCTGTACGTGATGTTTTATCCGCAACTGGTGGCCGGACCGATTGAGCGGCCGCAGAACCTGTTGCACCAGTTTTATGAGCATCATGCATTCAACATCGAGAATGTCATGCGCGGCCTGTCGATGATGGCGTGGGGATATTTCCAGAAGATGGTGATCGCCGATCGGGCGGGCGTGTATGTCAACATCGCCTATGGCGGATGGCAGGCTGCGTCCGGCCTGGAACTGCTGCTGGCGACGGTGTTGTTTGCGGTACAGATCTATGCAGACTTTGCCGGCTACTCTGCGATTGCGATCGGAGCAGCCCGGGTGATGGGCTTTGAGCTGATGACGAACTTCAACCATCCCTACTTCGCCAAGAGCATCAGCGACTACTGGCGACGGTGGCATATTTCGCTCAGTACGTGGTTCAAGGACTATGTGTACTTTCCGCTGTTCGGCGACACGATTTCGATCCCGCGCCACTTTCGCAGCCTGCTGATCACCTTCACCATCAGCGGCTTGTGGCATGGGGCGAACTGGAACTTCGTCTTCTGGGGCTTCTACAACGGACTGCTGCTGGTACTGGAGGGATGGATCGGCAAATGGTGGGGCAAGGGCTGGGCATGGACTGCGGCGCGCCGCTTTGTCACACTCACGCTGGTGCTGATCGGGTTTGTGTTCTTTCGCTCGCGCTCGTTGACGCAGGCATTTGGGATCCTGGGTAAGATCGGTGTTTCCACTTCGCTGACGCTGCCCAGTGTCCAGGATGCGGTCCTGCTGGCTACCGGCGATTCTTCCTCGCTGGCCTTGATGATGGGCACATTCGTGCTGATCGCTGTCATGTTTGGCCTGGAGGCGTTGAAGGAGGGCCGGATGCTGTTCTTCAAGCAGCGATTCACGCAGTCGGTCTCGTGGCAGGCAGTGGCGGTGGTGCTGTTGTTCCAGGCCGTGATGCTGTTTGGAAGTCTGAGGGCGTCATCTTTTATCTATTTTCAGTTTTGAAAACATGAAGACTCTCGGGCTTACGCTGATCTCTGCGCTGCTGCTGCTTTCTGTACTGGTGGGGTTGAAGGTCTGCTTTGAACATCATCTTGCGCCGACGACCAGCGGCATTCATGGCGAGCTGCATGGGCCAAAGACCGATGTGCTGCTGCTGGGCTCATCGCATACGCGCCAGGGGTATGACGCCGGCGTACTAGAGGCGCAGACGGGCAAGGCTGTTTATGTGATGGGGTATGACGGCCTGGACCCGGTGAGCATGATTCCGCTGGTAAAGACGCTGCTGGCAGATGCTTCCAGACGGCCATCGCTGCTGGTGCTTGAGGCAAACAGCGCCAGCCTGGCGCGCAAGCCGGATATCCAGGAGCCGCGTCTGTTTTTCGATGCTCCCCCGGCGATGAAACTGGACCTGGCCCGGACCTATCTGGCAACGCATCATGGCGTGGATGCCTGGCTGGATGTGTGGTCGCTGGCCGCGAATCGAGGCAGCGAACTGATCCTGACCTGGCCGCTGGTGCATGGGGCGATCGACCGGCTCTCCTACCATGGCAGTTACGTGAACAAGATCGCGGGTGGATGTCCGCCGGAGATTTTTCCGTCTTTGCGGATCCCGATTGCCGGGAGCCAGCCTGATCCGCTGCAACGGAGGGCGCTGGAGGAGCTATTTGCAGTGGTGGCTGCGTACCATGTGCCGGTACTGCTGGCCGATCCGCCGATGGCCGCGCCGGTGGAGGCGCAGCCGGAGGTCAGGGCCTTGCAGGGTGTCGTTCGCGCGCTGGCTGCTCGGGATGGTGTTGCTTATTACCAGGGCGCCGACTATTTTCCAATTCACGATCCGGCGTTGTTCCACGATTCGAATCATCTATCGACGGCTGGGCGGAAGCTGTACTCGGAGCAATTTTCGGCGATGCTGAAGGGCAAAGATCTGCGTTGACGATGTTTTGATCGGGAGCGGTTTCCTACTTGCCAGCGCCGCTGCCGGCGAGCTGCCCGAGTTCCTGTTCGATGGACGCGTTGACGCCGGCGCGGGCGTACTCTGCCGCAACGCGAATGCCGTTGAAGACGGCGCGTTCGTTGGACGAGCCGTGGCCGATGATGCAGACGCCGCGCAGGCCGAGCAGCGGAACGCCGCCGTATTCGGTGTAGTCGAGACGCTTTTTGAAGGCGGCGAAGGCTTTGCGGGAGAGGAGCGCGCCTACCTGGGCTGTGACCGTCGAAGTGAGCGACTCGCGGAGCTGCGTCACGATGAACCTGGCCAGCCCTTCGGAGGCTTTGAGGGTGACGTTGCCGACGAAGCCGTCACAGACAATGACGTCGGCATGGCCGTTGTAGATGTCGCGGCCCTCAACATTGCCGAGGAAGCAGATGGGCAGTTCCCGAAGAACAGCGAAGGCTTCGCGGGTAAGCTCGTTGCCCTTGGTTTCTTCTTCGCCGATCGAGAGCAGGCCGACACGGGGGCGTTCGATGGCGAGCATGCGCTTGGCGTAGATGTCGCCCATGATGGCGAACTGCGCGAGGTGCTGTACCTTGCAATCGACATTGGCGCCGACGTCGAGCAGGATGGAGGGGCGTCCGGAGGTGGTCGGCATGATGGACGCGAGGGCAGGGCGATCCACACCGGGAATCGCGCCGAGCACCATCTTGGCAGTGGCCATGGCCGCGCCGGTGTTGCCGGCAGTGAAGAAGCCGGCTACCTTCTGGTCCTTGACCAGCTTCAGGCCGAGGCGCATGGAGCTGTTGGGTTTCTTGCGCAGGGAGGTGGCGGCTTTATCGTCCATGGAAATCCATTCCGGGGTATGGACGATTTCAATGGGCAGGTCGGTCAGAAACTTGCGGAGAGCGATGCGGGCGTCCGAGGCGGAGCGCAACTCATGACGGCGCAGGCTGGCACGCGCAGCTGCACGCAGACCGGCGCGGATGCGATCCTCGGGGCCGACGAGATGAACGCGGACGGGCAGCGTCTGGCAGGCCAGGATGGCGCCCCGGATTTCCGGATCGGGCGCCTTGTCTGAGCCCATGGCATCGAGAGCTATGTCCAGCAATGGTGGCACTACAGCTCGCTCTTAGGCTTCCTTGACTTCAAGAACTTCCCGGCCCTTGTAGGTGCCGCACTTGGCGCAGGCCCGGTGGGGCAGCTTGCGCTCATGACAATTGGGACATTCCGAGGTGACTGTCGCAGTCAGGAAATCGTGGGAGCGGCGCTTGGCAGTGCGCTGCTTGGAGTGGCGGCGTTTCGGATTAGGCATGACACATTCCTCTCAACGGCAGGCGCATTGCTTCGTTTGTTGACCGCGATATCGCCGCAGGTCGAAGCAGCGCGTGCCTCTTAGCTCTTTGCAAATTTGCCGGCAGGTACCCGGCTGAATCCTGCTTGCGGTCTACTGTTTCACCTTGCTGCGCAGTTCCCCGAGTGCTGACCAGCGCGGATCGACCGGAACTGCATCGCAGTTGCAGGTTTCGCTGTTGCGGTTTCTGCCACAACGGAGGCAGAGGCCTTTGCAGTCTTCCCGGCAGAGGGTTCTGGCAGGCAGGGATAGAAGTACCTGCTCGCGCAGGACATCTTCAAGCGCAAGACTGTCCTGTTGATAGTACCCGATTTCGGTCTCCGAGGTCGAGATGGCATGTTCGGTGGCGTCGGTATCGGTACCGAGAGGCCGGAAGATCAAGTCGAATTCACCCGCGATCGGGTGGGTGACGGGATCGACGCAGCGGGCACACGGGGCCTGGAAGCTGCCGCTATAACTGGCCCGGAGGCGGATGTCTGTCACGATATTGCGCGGGCCGCGATGCTCTTCGAGCAAGTCGGCGCGGCCGGCTGCATGGAGGTCGCCTATCTGCTGCAGGTCGTCGCCAAAATCAATGGCGCCGGGAGCCAGGTTCTGATTGAACTCCAGTGGCTCCTGCTGTAAGTCGGAAATAAGGATCTGCATGGGAGTCTCTCCCTAAGAATACGCGATAGCGGCCTGCCATGCTCCCGGGAAAGCGGCTCTACGCAAGCTAGAAACGGTAGTAGACGCCGGCTGCCGGCTCCAGGGTAGTGCGGAGGCTGTGGGTGTCCAGGGAGACCTGCTTGAAGTTAGGAGCCTTGTATTCGTCGGCGCGATATTGCAGACGCAGGCCGAAATGCTCGTTGAACTGGTGCTCCACGCCAAGGCTGTAGACGAACACGGGCAGAACCTGGGTGACGGGATTGTTCGGCGTGAGCGCGATGGGGCCGCCGTAGGAAGAAGGCGAGATAACGATGGCGCCGGCACCGACGGTGAGGAAAGCGACCACGCCGCGGTATTTCGGGGCTTTGAGCAGGTAGGCGCCGGTGATCTCGGAGGTATTGTGGTTCACCCGGTATTCGCCCTGCTGGTAGGACTCGCTGTACTTCGTCTCGCCGAAGTTGACTTCGTAGCCTGCCCACCAGCGGGGGCTTTGCCGATAGCTGACCATGCCGCCTCCGGAGGAGGTGGTGTCCTGCCGGATGAAGTTGCCGTTGGTCTTGTTGGTGTACTGGGCAAAGACACTGATGGCGACATCGCTGCGGAAGAGATCGACCGGCTTCTGTACCACCTGCGCAGTCTGGACGTCGGTAGAACTGGACGGCGGCGCCGACTGGTCGGGCTGGCCGGTGACCTGTGCGATCGCCGGCGCGGTAAGCAGGGCGGTCAACAGAAGCGTGCGCGTGAAAGGAGCACGAACGAAGGAGCTGAGACTGCAAGGGAACAGCATGGAAACGATGGGTGCTCCTCATTAAGCGGCAGATCAAAAGCGTGCAGGCAGCGACCGGTTCTGGTGGCGCCTTGCTCTGAACAGATTAGAGCACGCGGGCGGCGGACGCCAATTCTGCGGGCAGACGGTGAGACGCTGCTTCGATCGCTGGCGGTATGAAGTCAGGAGAGCAGCGGCAGCCAGGCTTCCTTTTTACTTAGAAAGAGCCGGATCGCAGCGACTCCGGCAGCGCCGGCCTGGACGCATTGCCGTGCATTTGCGGCAGTTACGCCGCCAAGCGCAAAGACAGGCAGTGGAGCGGCAAGTGCACAGGCTTCCCGAAACGTGGTGAGGCCCATGCCAGGCCGCGTTTCGGCATGGGAACGGCTGGTGGGTCCAGCGCCGGCACCAGGGGGCGAGACGGATTGGCGAAGAGTCTTTTCGAAGACCGGCGAGAGCAATGCAAGGTCGGCGCCGAGGTCGCGGGCACGCACAACTTCAGCACTGGAGTGGCAGGCTACCGAGACGATGGCTGCCTCGTGGCGTTGCTGGAAGACATTCCGTGCGGCCGCAATGGCTTCTGCTGTCCATCCCGCCGGCAGATGAACGCCACTTGCGCCGGCAGCCGCGGCAACGCGTGGGGTGCCGTTTACCAGCACCTTGACGGGAAAGCTGCTGGTGGCGGCCACGACTGCCTCGCTGAGAGCGGCCAGGGCGTCGGCAGAAAGATCCTTCTCGCGGATCTGGATGTAGGCGACGCCACTCTCCGCCCAGCGGCGGGCAAGGTCGGCCAGGGCCTGCTGCGGCGAGGTGGCGGGCGAAGAATCCAGGAGAGAGCGGTCAGTAATTGCATAAAGTTGCATGCCTGGGTCCTTGGTGTGTTGTGGACGGTGCCGGAGCTACGAGTCACCAGCTTACGCTGGGTTGATTTTTGGGGAGACAGCGCGTTATGACGAGATCGTGAAATTTTCTTTCGGCCTGGGATTAAAGCAGGACTCATCCCGGGGAAAGAGCCATTTTGAACACTCCCGCCAAGAGTGGCATGGGAAGGGACAAGACTTTCCGGTACGCTAACGACAGGCATGAATACATACGATCTCCTGATTATCGGTTCCGGTCCGGCTGGGCAGCGCGGAGCGATCTACGGAACCAAGAAGGGCAAGCGCGTCGCGGTTGTGGAGCGGATGCGCAGTGTCGGTGGCGTTTGTATCAACACCGGCACGATTCCGAGCAAGACGATGCGTGAGGCGGTATTGCATCTGTCGGGCTATAACTATCGATCGGTCTACGGGATGAATTATCGCGTGAAAGAGCGGATCACGATGGCGGACCTGGCCTTTCGCGTTCAGCACGTGATCAAGACCGAAGTCGATGTGACGGAGGCCCAGCTTTCCCGCAACAATATTGATGTGTTGTACGGGCTGGGCAGTTTTGAAGATGCCAACCATGTGCGGGTGACCGGCGAAGATGGCTCCCAGGTGTACGAAGCCAAGAACATCATGATTGCAACAGGAACGAGGCCGGCCTTTTCGCCAAAGGTACCGATCAATGGACGGAACATCATCAACAGCGACCAGGTGCTGGACCTGCCGAGTCTGCCGAAGACGCTGATCGTGGTCGGTGGCGGTGTGATCGGCGTGGAATATACCTGCATGTTTGCGGCGCTGGGCGTGCGCGTGGTGCTGATTGAGAAACGGCCTCGGCTGCTTGAATTTGCGGACCAGGAGATTATCGAGGCGTTGAGCTATCACCTCCGCGACAGCCGGGTGACCATGCGCTTGAATGAGGAAGTCGAGAGCGTGGAAGAGACGCCCGAGGGCGGTGTCGTCGCCAATCTGGAAAGCAAGAAGCGGGTGTCGGGAGACGCGCTGCTCTATGCGGTCGGGCGCAGCGGCAATGTGGACGATCTGAATCTTGCGGCGGCCGGGATTGAAGCCGATGCGCGCGGGCGGATTGCAGTCGATAAGGACTATCGCACGAAGGCGCCGAACATTTTTGCGGTTGGCGATGTCATCGGATTTCCGTCACTCGCTTCGGTTTCGATGGAACAGGGGCGGATCGCGGTGGCCCGCGCGTTCAACGACCAGGGCACCTACTCCAATCCATCGTTTTATCCGTATGGGATTTACACGATTCCGGAAATCAGCTTTATCGGGAAGACGGAAGAGCAGCTGACCGACGAAGACGTGCCGTACGAAGTGGGTGTGGCCTACTATCGCGAGATTGCGCGTGGACAGATTCGCGGCGACACTACGGGGCGGCTGAAGATTGTGTTTCATCGCGGTACCCGCGCGATCCTTGGCGTCCACATTATCGGCGAAGGGGCGAGCGAGTTGCTGCACATCGGCCAGGCCGTGATGGCGCTGGGTGGAACGCTCGACTACTTTATCGACACCGTGTTCAACTATCCCACGCTGGCAGAGTGTTACAAGACTGCGGCGTACAACGGGATCAATCGACTGGGACGTTCTGAGGCTTGATTGCCGAGGGAATGCAGGCGCCGGCAAACAGTTCCGCATGGTCAGGGTGACCCGGGACAACAGGATTTGAGGAAGAAGTATGGCAAGTACTATCGGCGTGGTCCTGACGACCAGTATCGCAGCGGGCCTTTTGCATGGGCATGACATTGTTGGCCCCCTGCGGCATTACCCGGAAGACACGGAAGAAACCGGCGGCCTGATCGATCTGCCGACGGATGCCCTATGCTCGACCATCTGCGACCAGGTCGTGGAACTGGCATCATCCGCCGGCGACATTGATGCCGTCGGTATTGCGCTCCCTGGAATCATCCGCAATGGCATTGTCGAGGATTCGCCGAACCTCGCGCAGCTGAAGGGCGCGCATATCCGCGACGCCGTCACATCTACACTGAAGGCGCGGGGGATTGAGAGCGCCGTCAGTGTCTTCAATGATGCGGACGCAGTCGCTGCCGGCATTGCTGCGACGCATGGCAAGCTGGATCGCGTGATCCGGGTGTGGACGCTGGGAAATGGCATCGGCTTCGGCCGCTATCCGTACACGGATGCTCCGTGGGAAGGCGGCCATACGGTAGTTTCGCTTGACCCGAAAGAGACTTACTGCGGCTGCGGGGGCGTCGGCCACGTGGAAGGCATCATGGGCAATCGCGCCATGCGTCTGCGCTTCCTCGATCTGGAGCCGGAAGAAGTCTTCGCACAGGCCAAGGCCGGCGATCAGCGCTGCAGCGACTTCGTGAAGCGCTGGCATCGCGCCCTCGCTGCTGCCACGGCTACGTCGATCCACATGGATGGCCCTGGTCGCTTTTACTTCACGGGCATCAACACCCGCTTCCTGGACATGGGCCGGTTGAAGGAATACCTGTGGGAACAGGTGAAGATGAGTCCGCTGCAGAGCTATTCGCTGGAAGTGATCGCGCAGACTTCAGAATTGTCGGTCATTGGCGCAGCTGCCGCCGCAGCGATGGCAGCGGAGAAGTAGCCCCGGCGGTTCCTGCGTGGAAGGCGGTACTTGCCAACGAGCGGGCCTGGTCTCGTTCCGACTTGCAGCTATCGTGACTAGCGAAAGATTGCCCTGTCCGCACTGTTGTCTTGCTGCAACGTCTTCCGAAGATTCGAATGCGGGTGGCTTGCGTTACGCTGAGTACGCACGAGGCGGTTCTGGCCTGTGCCGCTGCCTAGCCAGCAAGTACCGCTACCGTCGGAGGGTCCGCCGAAAGCAGCGTCAACCGACTTTGCGTTCCTCGGAAAGGATCGAGTCGAGCAGGCCGGAGAGGCTCGCGGCGCGGTCGCGGAGCGTGTGTTCGGTTTCGACAACAGACCCGCTCAGCGCGCGATACCGCGCTTCGGCGCGAAGGAGCTGGTCGGCGATATTGAGCGAGGCGAGGACGGCTACCCGCAGCGAGTCGACGGTGGTGCCGCCGGCTGCGACGGCGCGCATCTTGCTGTCGACCAGTTCGGCGAGTTTCTCGATGTAGGCCGGGTCTTGTCCGCGGAGGTGGTAGGTCTGGTCGTAAATGTCGACCGTGACCGCGGTGAGCGCAGGGGGCGCGTCGTCTGCAAACGCACGGCTGGGGGCACGCGAAGGCGTGATGGGTTCAGCAGCAGGTGCGGTTTCGACTTGTTCCAGCAAAACAGTCATGGTGACTAGACTCCGGTAAATTCATCGAGATGCTGCAGCAGTTTTTCGACGCGCTGGCGGACCTGGTCGCGCTCTCCGTTGAGCTGTGAGAGTTCGCCTTCCATACGCCGGGTCTGTTCTACCTGATCATTCAGGCGTGAGGTCAGCGAACCGATTTCGGTTGCTTTTTCCGCCAGCTGCGCGGTTTGCTCTTCGACCCGCAGTTCCATTTCGAGGCCATGTTCTTCGGCCTGGTGCAGCTGTTGTTCTGTGGCGCTGCGCAGTTCACGTTCCTTGCGCAAAAGTTCGATCGCGCGCAGGACGCGCTGTTCAAGCGCATGGAATGCTGCTGCCTGTACGTCGAAAGAGCTCTCGTGTTCTGCCTGTTCCCCGGGGTGTACTGCTGAAGTCGCCATCCTGCCTCGCACTGCATGCGTGAGCATGCTTCATTTCTCGCAGTATAGCGCTCAAGGTCACGTGGAAAACCAGTCAAACAGCGGCGAAGACAGATAAGCGCACCATCACGGCCAATGGGTAGAAGCCGCCCGGTCGCCGGGTAAAAACTGCCTATCGGTACGGACTGGTGCCCGCAGGCTATTTTCTCAGCCTGCCGCCAAGTGCTTCCACTGCGGCGATCACCTGCCGTGACCACTCCTGCACTTCTTCATCGCGCAGGGTGCGGTCAGCTGCCTGGAAGACTGTGGACAGCAGCAGCGAGTATTCCCCGGTCTCGATGGTTACGCCGGATGCCTGGTCGGGCTTAGCGTAGAAGAGCTCTCGCGGCGCGTAGGTCATGATGCCACCGAGGCCAAGGCTTTGCAGCGACTGCTCAATCTGCTCCCAGCGGATGGACTTCGGGAGGAGGAAGGAGAAGTCGCGCTCGACCGCCTGGTAGCGCGAAAGATCCTGCAGGCGCGGTTCGCGCAAGGCCGACAGATAGAGCCGTTGCAGGTAGAACTCGCCGGCGTATACGTCTTCCTTCAACTTGTGTTTGTGGGCCTCTGCGGGATGCAGTTGTCCGAAATAGGCGATGGTGACGCCATCGACGACGCATCGGGCTCCGCGGCCGGGATGGAGCCAGGCCGGGAGCATCAGGTTGTCCACGTACGACGAACGGTGCTGGAAGGCGGCAATTACCGTCTCAACCATGCCTTTGGCGTCGTAGAAGTCGAAGCTGCGCGTGGGATGATGGGGTCCGGACGATGGGACCTTACCCATTGCGACGAACGCCAGGGCGGGTACTTCGTCGACGCGGTCGGTGCTGCCACTGAAGACGGTGCCGGCTTCGAAGAGCCGGACCTCTGCCACGTTGCGGCTGGCATTCGTCGCGATGGCTGTGACGAGTCCGGCGAGCAGCGAGGGTCGCAGCATGCCGGCTTCGGCATTCAGCGGGTTGCCCATGGCGACGGCCTGATTCGGTTGAGGCGCGAACAATGCGGCATCGTCTGCTGAGCAGAAGGTGCTGGTGAGTGCTTCGTGGAAGCCGCCGGCCAGCATGCGCGAGCGCAGGGTCGATTGCCGCGTGGCGTGCGGCAGTTCGATGACCGTGCCGGCAAACACGGGCAGGGTATTGGCGAAACGGTTGTAGCCGTAGACGCGAGCCACTTCCTCGACGAGGTCGATTTCGCGTTCGAGATCAAGCCGCCAGCTGGGCAGGGTGACCTGGAACTCTCCGGGGGCGGTGCCGGGCGACAGCGCACAGCCAAGCGCAGTCAACACCTGCCCAGTGGTGTCGCCGCTGACGCCCTCACCATCTTCGGTGGTTCCAAGCAGGCGCTGCACTTCCGTGATCTGCAGCGAGATGGGCTTGCGCTTCGCCGTGCGTGTATCGGCCTCCGGGACGACGATGTCGATGAAGTCGCCGTCGACGTAGCCGCCGGCTTCGAGAATGAGCCTGGACAGCATGGAGGAAGCGACCGGTGCCGCGTTGAAGTCGGCGCCGCGTTCGAAGCGATGCGAGGCATCGGTGTGCAGACCATGACGGCGGGAGCTGCGGCGAATGGCTGCGGGATCGAACCAGGCTGCTTCCACGAGCACGTTCTTCGTCTCGGCCGTGATCATCGAATCCCATCCACCCATCACTCCGGCCAGCGCCAAAGCTTTCTTTTCATCGGCGACTACCAGGTCGTCGGCATCCAGGGTGCGCTCCGTTCCATCCAGCAATTTGAGCTTTTCGCCTTTGCGGGCGCGACGCACGATGATGCCGCCTTCCAGCTTGTCCAGATCGAAAGCGTGCGTTGGCTGGCCCATGGCAAGCAGTACGTAGTTAGAGGCGTCGACCGCGTTGAAGATCTGTTTCTGTTCCAGCAGCCGGAAGCGGCTGGCCACGATACCGGTTGACGGGCCGATGTTGACGTTGCGCAGAACACGGGCCGTGAAGCGGCCGCAAAGGTCAGGCGCCTGGATGGAAATGGATGGCGGCGCGATGCCGGATGTCTGCGTCGAGGCGAGCCTCGTCTCGAGTGACGGCAACGTGAGCCCGTAGATGGCAGCAGCCTCGCGCGCGACGCCGTAGTGGTTCATGGCGTCGACGCGGTTGGTGGTAATGTCGGTTTCAAACAGCGAGCCGTTATTGCCACCAAGATCGAAGACGCCTTCCACGGCGATGCCGCGCAGGGTCAGATCCTCGGCGAGTTCGCGATCGGTTGCGGTCAGGCCGGGCAGGTACTCACGGAGCCATTGCGTGAGAATCTTCAAGCGAACTGGACTTTCATGAGAATTGCTCCAGGAAACGTACATCGCCGGAGTAGAACTGGCCGATATCCGAGACGCCGTATTTCATCATCGCGATGCGGTCGACGCCCATGCCGAAGGCAAAGCCTGAAATCTTTTTTGGATCGTAGCCGGGCTGTTTTTGCGCAACAAATCCAAAGACCGCCGGGTCGACCATGCCGCAGCCCAGCAGCTCAATCCAGCCCGAGTGCTTACATTTTCGGCAGCCCTTGCCGCCGCAGAAAATGCAGGAGATCTGCACGTCGGCGCTGGGCTCGGTGAACGGAAAGAACGACGGAAAGAAACGTGTCTTCACGCTCGAGCCGAAGAACGCCTTCATGGCAAAGTCCAGCGTGCCCTTCAGATCGCTGAAGGTGATGTTGGTGTCGACGCAGAGACCCTCGACCTGGTGGAAGATCGGCGAGTGGGTCGCATCCGACGCATCATTGCGGTGCACCTTGC
>CAZZVA010000084.1:0-12274 GCA_964657345.1 uncultured Acetobacteraceae bacterium
AACCGACTTCGATTCCTTCGTAGAGTCGCTGTGCGACGCCCATGGTGCGCTTGACATTGAAACCGAGCTGGCGGGAGGAGTCCTGTTGAAGCTTGCTGGTAGTGAACGGGGGCGTGGGGCTCTTTTTGCGCTCGCTGCGTTCTACTTCGCGGACGGACCAGTCTGCCTTCTTGATTGCCTGGAGGATCTCCTGGGTGGCGGCTTCAGTAGGAACAGATGCGGAGCTGACAGTCGGAATAGTGGCGCGTTTGCCATCGACACCGACAAAGCGGGCTGTGAACTCGGCTCCTTTAGGTAACGGATTGAGGTGAGCATCGATGGTCCAGTATTCGACTGGATTAAACGCTTTGATCTCACGTTCACGCTCGACGATGAGGCGCAGGGCGACGGTCTGGACGCGGCCGGCGGAGAGACCGCGCCTTACCTTGTCCCACAGTAGAGGTGAGATCTGATAGCCAACGATGCGATCGAGGACGCGACGGGTCTGCTGTGCGTCGACGAGGTTGCGATCGACGGCGCGCGAGTTGAGAAAGGCGGCCTTGACTGCCTTGGGGGTGATCTCATTGAAGGTGACGCGATGGATGGTTCCCTTGGTTGCATAGTCGCGCAGTTCGTCTTCAAGATGCGCGGCGATGGCCTCGCCTTCGCGATCGGGGTCGGGAGCCAGGTACACGGCTTTGGCGCCGGTGGCCAGTTTGCGCAAGCGATCCATGACCTTGATCTTGTCGGGCATGACGATCAGGTCGGGCGTGAAGCTGCCGTCTTCGAGTTCGACACCGATTTTGTTCTTCGGCAGGTCTTTGACGTGGCCCAGGGAGGCTTCCACGATGTAGTCCTTGCCGAGATACTTATTGATCGTCTTTGCCTTCGAGGGCGACTCGACAATCACGAGGGATTTACTCATTGTTGATTCCTTCCAGCGGTGCGCCTCCACCGATTCTGTGGAGTACCGCCGATTTCTGGAAGCTACCACGCTCTTACCGAAGGCGCCAGAGCCGTCCATTTGCTGGACAGTCGGTCTGGCGGCGATTTCGGGCGAGGACAGCTCGCGGCCGGACCTGCATCCGTCCCAAACGATAGACGTGTGTTCGGGGCGGCAGTTGCCCGGCCGGAGACGTGCCTGCTACATACGCCGGACGTAATTCTTGCCGGGAAGTTGTTGTATGTGGCGGGCCAGTTCCAGTTCGAATAGGGCCGTGAAAACTTCAGCGGACGTGAGCCGGGAGTCCAGCAGTTCCATCATTTCGTCGATCTGCATGGGTTCGTCATGACGCAGAAGACGGTAGACAACGAGTTCCTGCTCCCGCATCGGCGGCTCTGTGAATAAGGATGCCCCCGGTTTCATTTTGGATTCAGAGTCCGTGGCTTGAGGGAGTCCAGCCTCCAGTTCGATCCTTACCTGGCTGGGAAGATCTTCCCAGACGTCCTCCCACGTAGCCGTCAGTCGGGCGCCCTGTTTAATCAGCGTGTTAGGTCCCCACGAATTTTTATTGGTCACGTTGCCGGGGACTGCGTACACATCCCGATTTTGTTCGATGGCACAGCGGGCAGTGACGCGGGTGCCGCTGTTCTCTGCTGCCTCCACGACCAGCACGCCAACGCTCAGGCCGCTGATGATGCGATTCCGTTTGGGGAAGTTTTGAGGTGCGGGAAAGGTGCCGAGCGGAAGCTCGGAGATGATGGTGCCACCGGACTGGATAATCTGTTCGGCCAGGGACTTGTTTTCCTTGGGATAGATGGCGTCGATGCCTGTTCCCCAGACAGCCACGGTGGCTCCGTGAACTGCCAGGGCACCTTTATGAGCGGCAGTATCGATGCCCCGGGCCATGCCGCTCAGGATGACAATATTCCGCGCGGCGAGATCGCGGGAAAGCATCTCCGACATGCCCATGCCGTAGGGCGAGGGTCGCCTGGTGCCGACGACCGCAATTCCGGGCCGGGCGAGGTGTGCGGGATCGCCGCGCAGCCACAGAACCGGTGGCGGATCGAAGATCTCTTTCAACCGGACCGGATATTCGGGATCTGTAAAGGCGATCAGCGAGGCACCGGAGGCACTAACATCCCGCCATTCTTTTTCTGCTGCTCTTCGTGCACTGCCATCGAAGAGAAACTGGGCGGACTCGGCTGGAAAGCCTAACGACTCGAGCTCGGTGAGCGCCATATTGAAGATACGTTCGATGGTGCGGGTTTCGCGAAAGGCGCGGAGAATACGCTGGGGTCCAAGACCGGGCGTGAGGACCAGAGCCAGCCACGCCAGTTGTTCGGCAGCCGGCAGGGGTCCGGCGACAGCAGTCGGCGAAGCAGTATGGGTGGCCATATGACTTCTCTACGCTATGGAACGGCGCAGGTCTCTTCCGTTGAAATGGTATGGATAGTTGGCCAGAGACTAGGCGGGGCCGGATGGGATGTCAATGCCCGATCCATGGCAATGACGCATTTGCAACTGACACTGGACGGAATCGGGAATGGCTCGGTGTCTCCGGGCGTCTTTCCCAAACGAGTAGCCTGCAGACGTTACACTGGTGGGAGGAAGCATCTACTTGGAATTCCGTCTGCGCCTTGCTGCCATCCGCTTTCTCAATCCCGCACCACTGATGTGGGATTTCGAGCACCCGCCATTTCAGCAGGAACTGGCCCGGCGATACGACGTTCAAAAAATGATGCCTGCGCAGTGCGCCGAGCGGCTGGCCCTGCCCCTGCACGATGCGGAAGCGGCAGACATTGGTCTTGTTCCCATCGCTGCGTATGCGGAGACGCCGGGGCTTCTGATCATTCCGGGATGCACGGTAGCGTCGAAGGGGGCGATTCGTTCCCTGCTCCTGATTCATCGATCGGAGCGTCCTCTGCAAGCCATCCGGACGGTTGCGGCGGATACCTCCTCGCGAGCCACGTTCGCCTATGTGCAAATTCTTTTCGAGCGGTATTGGCAGCAGCCGGTGAGCTACCTCCCCCACACGCCGGATCTGGAGAGCATGCTGGCATCGTGCGACGCGGCAGTGTTGATTGGAGATCCTGCTTTGATGGCGTTGGAGGATCGTGCGTCCCGCGAATCGCGGACGGGGGAACAATTGAATTATGTGGACCTCGGCTCGGCGTGGCATGAGTTTACGGGTTTACCCTGGGTCTCCGCCTTCTGGGTCGTCCGGGAAACACTGCTCGCGAGCGAAGTCGAACGTAGACAGGTGCGAGAGGATTTCCTGCGTTCCCGGGATCACGGTCTTGAGAATCGTGACGCGCTGGTCCAGGAATGGTCGACGCGGATCGCCATGCCGGCCAGTGTGATCCGGACATATTTGACGGAGAACATTCACTACGTTCTGGATGAGGAATGTATCGCCGCAATCGAACATTTCCTCCATCTTGCTGCCGAGTGCAGGGTGTTGCCGCCGGCACCGGCACTTCGCTTCCTTTAGATCACTGTAAGCAGGTCCGGGTGTTCAAAGCGGAAGCCAAATTGTTGATGGCCGCGTCCGGAGGACGGCAATCTGCGTCCAACCAGTTGTGATCCTCCTTGCTGCTCAACAGGCTGCAGTCCATGCTGCGCATCACGGCGCGCACCACCAATCCGCGTTTCTTCGCTGGATCATCCACCTTGGACTGCTCGGGGTGGGGCTGGTGTCCTTCCTGGATGGATGGGTCATTCCGCTACCGATACCCGGCAGTACCGATTTCCTGCTGCTGTTGTTGATCGTCCGGCATGGGAATCCCTGGCTGCTGACCATGATCACGCTCGGGGCATCTGTAGTCGGGGGATTTCTGACCTGGAGGATGGGAAAAGCGGGTGGTGAAATAGCCCTTCGCAGGTATGTGCCGGGTCGAATCCTGGCGCCGGTGGAGCGGTGGGTGAAGGCGCATGCCTTTGCCGCCATAACGATCGCGACGATCCTGCCGCCGCCGGTACCACTGATGCCGTTCTCGCTTGCCTCGGGAGCCCTGGGCGTGAGGCGAAGGACGTTCGTGCTGTCCTATGCTCTTGGTCGCGGCATTCGCTACAGCATTGTGACGTGGCTGGGCGTGGTTTACGGACGCGCGATCCTGCATGCCTGGCGGATCTACCTCGCTGACTATGCAGGTGTGATCGGCTGGGGCATTGCCGCGATTTCCGTTGCCGGCATAGCTTTCGGGACCTACAAGTTTTTGAAGATTCGCCGGGAGCTCGGGAACAAGCCTGTACCTGCGGAACAAGCGGCTGCAGAAGCAGCGTAGTTCCGACCTCAGCGGCGGAAGTCGAATTACCATCGAAGCAGTAACGGCACGCTGAATCAGCCGTCAGATTTCCCACTGAAACAGTGCGGCACCCGAGGTGATTCCTGCTCCTACCGAAGCGATCAGTACGGAGTTACCCTTTTTCAAACGCTTTTCCTGCCGGGCTGTGTCCATCGCGAGCGGGATGGTCGCTGCTGTCGTGTTCCCATATCGATCGATATTGATCAGGACCTGGTCCTCGCGCAATCCGAGTCGCTCGGCGGATCCCTGGATGATGCGCTTGTTGGCCTGGTGAGGCAGGAAACAGCCGAGGTCTTTCACTGCCAGGTGGTTGCGGGCGAGCAGACGTTCGGACATCTCCGACATTTTGCGCACGGCGTATTTGAAGACTGCTCCACCGTCCTGGTGGACGTAGTGCATTTTCTGCGCGACTGTCTCGGCTGTGGCGGGATGAAGACTGCCGCCGCCGGGCATGTAGAGCGCCGTGCCCCACGACCCGTCGATCTCATGCACATAGTCCATGAAGCCGGTTTCGCCCTCTTCAGCTGGTTCGATGAGGACTGCGCCTGCGCCGTCTCCGAAGAGAATGCAGGTGGAACGATCGGTGTAATCAAGGATCGACGACATGGTGTCGGCGCCGATGACGAGGATCCTGGAATGCGCGCCGCTTTCGACCAGCTTCACTCCAACCTGTAATGCATAGACAAAGCCCGAACAGGCGGCTGACAAGTCGAAGCCCCATGCCCCTTTGGCGCCGATCTTGTTCTGGACCAGGCAGGCGGTGGAGGGAAACATCATGTCCGGGGTGACAGTGGCGACGATAATGACTTCGACGTCTGCACCGGTGAGACCTCGTTCTGCCAGGCAGCGGTTTGCTGCTTCCACAGCCAAGTCGCTGGTGGCTATACCCTTGTCGACGACGTGCCGCTCGCGAATGCCGGTTCGGCTGGTGATCCACTCGTCGTTGGTTTCGACCATCTTTTCGAAGTCGTGATTGGTGAGGACGCGGGGTGGGACATAGGTGCCGAGGGCGCTGATTTTTGCTGCGCGGAGAGTGCGCCGGACAGGTTGTCTGGACGATGTAGCGTCTGGTTTCAGTTCAAGCGAGCCGGGCGGGGCAGGTGTTGCCTGGTTCAAATCCGATCTCCATCTGGCGTGCTTCTTCATTCTCTATGACACCGGGACTGGCCGTCTAGGGGACGGGACGTCCGCGCGCACAGGCTCATGCTGTGCCGACGGCTGCAATCTCCCTACGTCACGAAGGAAGTCATGCGATGTACTAAGAGAGACGCTCCGGGCTTGATGCGGAGGCCCGCGACCGGGGCCCATGGCGGCCGGTAGAGTACCGGGGGACCTACTGCGCACATACTAGCCCGTTACCGTTGCTTCCTTCCGGACCTGGCGGGGTTGGCGGGATTACGTCGCGTAGGGCCCGGCACAGCATTGATGATACATCAGCAATCGTGTCCATTTACAGGCCGGGCGTAGGCCGGATCGCGATAGACTGAAGATTGTGAATTCCACGAAATCCATAGCCACACTGCTGGCTGCTGACGCGCCGGCGGAGAGTTCTCCTTCGTCTGCTGCCGCGCCCGAAGTCCGGCTTCACGCGAGGCCGAAGGTGGGCTTCGTGTCCCTGGGCTGTCCCAAGAACCTCGTCGATAGTGAAGTGATGATGGGTCTGCTGGATCGTGCGGGCGCAGAGCTGACGAATGATCCCGGATCGGCAGAGATTTTGGTGGTGAATACATGCTCCTTTATCGACTCTGCGAAACAGGAATCGGTGGACACGATTCTGGAGATGGCGGAGTTCAAGAAGACGGGGCGCGCGCAAAAGCTGATTGTGGCGGGATGCCTGGTGGAGCGCTACCGCGATGAGATTCGCAAGAATCTGCCTGAAGTGGATGCCGTGGTTGGAACGGGCGAGCTGGAAAAGGTGCTGGAAGCCGCGGGGCTGACTGGTATCTTCGCTCCCGCATCGCCGCAGCTGGTCACGATTCAGTCGGCGCCAGCAGTGGTGCGGCCGGCTGCCGAGTCGACGATTCGTTCCCGCGCGGAAGGTGATCTGCGGGAGCAGCAGGGTCGTTTTGCGCGGGAGGCCTGGGATGGCGCGACGGCTTCACTGCCGCAGTATCTTTATGACGAGATGACGCCGAGAATTTTGGCGACTCCGCGTGCTTCTGCGTACATCAAGATCGCGGAAGGCTGCGATCATCCTTGCAGCTTCTGCGTCATTCCAAATTTGCGTGGCAAGTTTCGGTCGCGACGATTCGAATCGGTGATCAGCGAAGCGCGGCAGCTGGTTGCCCGCGGCACACGCGAGATCACGCTGGTCGGCCAGGACACGACCTGCTACGGCGAAGACTTTGGCATGCGCGATGGCCTGGCCGAGTTGCTGGACCAGCTCGCGCAAATCGAAGGCTTGAAGTGGCTTCGGTTCCTGTATGCCTATCCCAACAAGGTCACGGGCCGGCTGCTGGAAGTGATTGCCAAGCACGACAACATCTGCAATTACCTGGACGTGCCGCTGCAGCATGCTTCTCCTGACGTTCTCAAGAGGATGAAGCGCGGTGGCGGTGCGGAGATATTCCTGAAGACGCTGGAGAAGGTGCGCAGCTCGGTGCCGGGGGTGGCGATCCGGTCCACGTTCATCGTCGGATTCCCGGGTGAGACGGATGAGGACTTCCGAATCCTCTCGCAATTTGTGCGCGAGGCGAAGCTGGACTGGTTCGGTGTGTTCAGCTATTCGGATGAAGACGGCTCGCAGGCATTTGCACTCGATCAGAAGGTTTCCAGGCGGACGATCGAGACGCGCCGTCGTTCGCTGATGCGATTGCAGCAGGGCATCAGCCGCAAAGCGAAGAAGGCATGGGCAGGACGCATGCTGGATGTCCTGGTGGAAGGTGAATCCGAGGAGACGCCGATGCTGTGGGAAGGCCGCAGCCAGTTTCATGCGCCGGAAATTGATGGAAAGCTGTACATCAACGACTTTGGACCGCACGAGACGCTGATTCCGGGCACGTTTTATCGCTGCGAAGTGACGGAAGCCCACGACTACGACCTGGTTGCGAGGGTGGTCGAGTAGACAGTGCGATGCCCGGCACATTCTTCGGGAGAGTGACAATTTGTTGTCCGCTGTAGAGAATCGCAGATGTATGAGTACTGAACCCACCAAGAAAAGTTTGCGCTGCCCGACCTGCCGGAAGGTGGTTGGGCTGAAGGATCCGGATCTGCCATTCTGCAGTGACCGGTGCCGGGTGATCGATCTGGGTAAATGGGCCAGCGGCGGGTATGTCATTTCGTCACCGATTATCGATCCGGATGTACTGGGGGATGTGGACCAGGAAGCAGTGAAACAGGAATTGCTTCGTCGCGGCATCGACGCGGAAAGCGAGTATTAGCTTGGTGGGACCTGCCGGCGACGGCAGCGACCTGGAGTCGATGCCAAACCCGGCCTCGAAGGCGCGCGCCCGGCACACGCACTGGGCGTGGATCACTGCGACCTTTTGCGGTGCCGGAACACTTACGCCTGGTCCCGGCACGTGGGGTTCGATAGCGGCCACCATACTGTGGGCGGCGTTCTTTATACCGCACGCGGCTATGTTTCAGTCCCATGCCATTGTGTACGCGTCCCGCATCACTCCGGTGTGGCCGAGCCTGCTGGCAGCGTCCATCGCTGCGGCTATCGGCATTCCGGCGGCCACTATCGTAGCGCGGGAGAGTGGCGGCAAGGATCCGCAGAATGTGGTGATCGATGAGGTCGCCGGACAGTGGCTGACCCTGGCAGCAGCGGCGCCGGATTGGAAACATGCGCTGGCCGGGCTGGTACTCTTCCGTGTGTTCGACATTACCAAGCCCTGGCCGGCGCGGCAGCTGGAACGGCTTCCGGCCGGCTGGGGGATCATGTTCGATGACCTGGCTGCGGGTGTCTATGGCGCGATCGTGCTGCTGGCGTTGCGGCACTGGTGGTAAAAGGTTCAGCCTGCCGCGCAGCGGGTTCCTGCGTCTAAACTGGCAACAGGCAAATTTATGATTCGATTGACCAGGCCAGAAGCGGCTTCCTCTCACAATCCAACGATTGAAGCTGTGATACCAGATGCCGTACTGCCGGGCGCTGAAGTAGAGATTCGAGGCTCCAACCTGGCAGCAGCGGGAGCAGAGGGTGAAATGCCCAAGGCTCCGATTGCCCTGCTCGATGGCAAGTCCGCGCCGCTGGCTCTTTGCCGTCCGACGCGGCTGCGGGTGCGCATTCCGGAGGCTGCCGGGGAAGGGCGCCTCGAAGTCCGGCGTAACGGCTCGGTCAGCAATTCTGTGCAGATCCGCGTGGGCAGGCTGCTTTCAGAGAATGTGCATCCTGTCTCCAATCCCGCGACGGATGCATCCGGCAATGTGTACACGACGCTTTCGGGTTCGCGCGGACAGCAGGTGCCAGTGTCGGTGTTTCGCATCTCTCCGGAAGGCGATGTGGATTCGTTCATGACGGGACTGGTGAATGCGACTGGACTGGCCGTGGATGCCGATGGCGTGCTGTATGTCTCCTCGCGTCACGAAGGCACGATCCACCGGGTGACGCCGCAGGGCGCTGCATCCATCTTCACCGAGAGCATGGGAGTGGCCACAGGGCTCGCGTTCGACGCAGAGGGCAATCTGTATTGCGGCGACCGAAGCGGCACGATTTTCAAGATCGCCAAGGACCGGCAAATCTTTGTGTATGCCACGCTGGAGCCGAGTGTAGCGGCCTACCATCTTGCTTTTGGGCTGGATGGCACGCTGTTTGTGACGGCTCCGACGACATCCAGCTATGACGTGGTGCATGCCATCGATACCAAGGGCAACATCACAAACTACTATCGCGGGCTGGGCCGGCCGCAGGGACTTGCTTTGGACATTGCAGGCAATTTGTACGTGGCCGCATCGCTGCGCGGACAGCGCGGGATTGTGCGCATCACGCCAGACAAAGAGGCTGAGCTGGTGTTGTCCGGCAGCGGCATTGTGGGGCTCGCATTTATACCGAACGGATCGGTGGCGATTGCGACGCAGAATGCCATTTATGATGTAGCGTTGGGCGTCGAGGGACTGCGCCTCTTCTGATGGTTGGAAGAACGCAGAGATTCCGCGATACATCGACGATCCCTTTCTCAGTCATCCAGGAACGAATTCAGCAGGAAACATGAACAGCGAAATTATTGCGATTGGCTCGGAGTTGCTGACGCCGTATCGGCAGGACACGAACTCACTCTTCCTAACCGAGAAACTAAACGAACTCGGCGTTACAGTTGCTTTCAAGACCATCGTGGGCGATCGAAAAGATCACCTGGTGAGTGCGGCGAAGACCGCCCTGGGCCGCGCGGATATTGTGATCCTGATGGGCGGGCTTGGACCTACCGAGGATGACCTCACGCGCCCGGCCGTGGCCGAAGTACTTGGCATTCGCTTGAAGCGCGATGCTGACCTGGTCGCACAGCTGTACAAGCGTTTTGCGACGAGACGGATCGCCATGTCTGCCAACAACACGCAGCAGGCGGATGTTCTGGATCAGGCAGAGATATTGGAGAACGCGAATGGGACGGCACCCGGGCAATGGCTGGATACGGTATTCGGCGAGCACCGCAAGCTGGTCATCCTGCTTCCCGGGCCGCCGCATGAGCTGAAGGCGATGATGGATGCGCAGGTGATTCCGCGACTGAAGGAAATTCTGCCAGAGCGTTTCATCGCAAAACGTACCTTGAAGGCGGCGATGATCGGGGAATCGGCGTGCGATGCGCGGATCGCACCGATCTACAAGAAATTTACGGACGTCGAGACGACGATCCTCGCGCACAGCGGAGACATTCAGCTGAATCTCATCTGCGAAAAGCGGACGCCCCAGGCGGCGCAGGAGCGCGTGGATGAGCTGGCAAGCCGGATCGAAGAGGAGTTGGAAGAGATTGTCTACTCGTCGCACGGCGAATCGCTGGAGCAGATCGTGCTGTACTACCTCGGCATGCGCGGGTCGACGCTAGCGGTAGCCGAAAGCTGCACTGGCGGCATGGTGGCGCAACGTCTTACCAGCATTGCCGGCAGCTCGCGCTCGTTTCTCGGCGGCGTGGTGGTCTATTCGGACGAACTGAAGACGTCGCTCGCCGGTGTACCAGCCGCGATGATCCAGGAGCATGGCGCTGTCAGCTCCGACGTGGCGAAGTCACTGGCGGAAGGCATTCGGCGACGCACCGGCGCGGATTTCGGGCTAGCCATCACAGGCATTGCCGGGCCAGGCGGCGGCACGGAAGAGAAGCCGGTAGGCCTGGTGTATGTTGCGGTCGCCGATGAAAAGGAAGTTGAAGTGGTTGAAAAGAATCTGCTGGGTGATCGGGAAAGGATTCGGCATTGGGCGAGTCAGCAGGCACTGGACCTGGTGCGTCGGCGCTTGATGTGATGTGGCGTCATCGCTGCAAGACGAGCAGGGATTGGGGCGACAGCCTGTAAATTTCAAGGGGAATGCTGCTAGACTCGGAGCGAAACGGGCTGTGACATTCTGCTGAAGCGCCCTCAATCATTCATCCATGTCGACTCTTCTCGTCATAGCAGTCGTTGCATATCTCCTGGGCTCGATTCCCTTCGGACTTATCCTGGTGCGTCTCTTTCGCAAGGAAGACATCCGCACACTGGGCAGCGGAAATATCGGCGCTACCAACGTGGTGCGTTCAGGGGCCAAGGGCCTGGGTGCAGCGACGTTCCTGCTGGACGCAGTAAAGGGCTACGTGGCTGTGTATGTGGCGGGCATGCTGATGCATGGGTCTTCCCACGGCGTGCCTGCACTGCAGAATGCAGAGGCCCTGGCGGCTCTGGTGGTGGTGCTGGGCCACGTGTATCCGGTATGGCTTGGTTTTAAAGGAGGCAAGGGAGTCGCGACAGCGCTGGGAATGGCAATCGCCATGTCACCGCTGGCGGCGTTGCTTGCATTCGCTGTCTTCGTTGTGGTCGTTCTGCTGAGCAAGTACGTGTCACTGGCTTCTATCGCGGCAGTGATTGTGTTTGCCGTTTTTTCCACGCTGGTGTTCCGCACGCCTCGCACCGCCTTTTCTGAAGTTGTTCTGGTGGCTGTCCCGCTTATCGTGCTTGTGAAACATCACAAGAATATTGCCAGGCTGTTGCAGGGTACTGAATACCGATTCGGCAAAGCAAAGCCTGCTGCGCAATGAACGACGTTTCAAGCAGAGCAACCCGGAAGATCGCTGTTCTCGGAAGTGGAGCGTGGGGAACTGCGCTGGCACTGAGTCTTGCGGGCAATGGGCACGAGGTCATGCTCTGGTCGCACAGTGAACGGGTGCCTCGGATGATCGATGAGCATGGCGAAAACTGCGCTTATCTTCCGGGCTTCCCCATACCTGAGAGTATCCGCAGCACCGCAGATGCCGCGCTTGCGCTGGAGCAGGCAGAGATCGTTCTGGGTGCGATGCCGTCCGAGCATGTACGCGATATTTATTCCAATGTTGCCGGTCTGTTTCGGCCGGAGCAACTGATCGTGAGTGCGACGAAGGGAATCGAAGACGGCACGAGCCTGAGGATGAGCGAAGTCATTTCCCAGGTATGCGGACAGTGCCGCGTGGCTGTACTGAGCGGACCATCGTTTGCCTCCGAGGTGGCTGCGGGATTGCCGACAGCAGTGACAATTGCATGCAAAGACGCTGCCGTCGGGGCATTGCTGCAGCAGAGCTTCACCTCTCCGCGACTCCGGATTTACACGAACGAAGATGTGATCGGCGTGGAGCTTGGTGGCGCCCTGAAAAATGTAATTGCGATTGCTACAGGCGTTGCCGCGGGACTGGACCTGGGGCACAATGCCATCGCTGCGTTGATTACACGAGGTATTGCCGAGGTCACCCGGCTGGCGGTGGCATGCGGAGGAAGACGTGAGACGCTCACTGGGTTGTCCGGCATTGGCGACCTGGTGTTGACATGTACCGGGGCGCTTTCCCGCAATCGTTCGGTGGGCATCGCGCTGGGTAAGGGGCGCGGTGTGGATGAGATCCTGAAGTCGCTCGGCGGCAAAGTCGCCGAAGGTGTGCGAACGACGCCTGCTGCTTTG
>CAZZVA010000085.1:0-5851 GCA_964657345.1 uncultured Acetobacteraceae bacterium
CCTGGAGTCATCCCGTTGCAACCCGGTTGGCCAGTCCCAGGTTAGAAGGTGTACTGTTCACTGGCCGGTTGTTTCGGCGAAGTTTGGTAAAGGTCGAGGAGATCCCTGCGATGGCCTGGTTGGTACTTGTTCTTGGGACCGCGTTGTTTTTAGCTGGCATTGCCGGCCAGATTTTCGGATTGCGCAAAAAACCGATGCGCCCGGAAGATCGCCGCGCCGGCATGATGGTCCTTCGCATCGTCTCTGCCGTCGCCGGCTTGTGGCTGGTCTTCTTCTCGATCTCGAAAGTTGCCCATCTCGGCTTCACTGGCCGCTGGTAGCCGCTACTCGGCATTCAGTACCGTCTCGAAGAGCAGCAGGCTTACCGTCGTGAAGATCACGTCGTAACCACCCAGCAGCTTGATCCAGAGCACTGGCACATCATTCCCCGTCAGCACATCTGTGCAGGCCAGCACCATCGCCAGCAGCGCAGGAATGAAGATCGGGAACAGGATCAACGGCAGCAGCAACTCCCGGCTCCGTGCCCGCATGGAGAGCGCGGCGAAAAATGTCCCGTTGACGACCAGCGCCCAGGTCCCGAGGGGCACAATCAGCAGGAAGAGCCACGCCGGACCCAGCGGGTGCAGGTTGTAGAAAATTACGAATACAGGCGCCAGGATCAACTGCACAATCGATACAAACAGGAAGTTCGCAAGCGCCTTCGCGATAAACAGGGCTGAGGCGGGTGCCGGAACAATCCGCTGGGCATCGAGGACCTGGTGGCGCAGCTCGCGCGCCCATGCCTGGTTCAATGTCGTCACCGATGCAAAGAGCGTCGCCACGCACAGAATGCCCCCAGCAATCTGCCGCGCCGTGTCGCGCGAAGGATCGAATGCCAGCGCAAATACCACCACTACCAGCAGCGAGAAGAACAGCATCGCCTGGACGGCCTCGCGGGAACGCCATTCGATCAGCAGATCCTTTTTCAGATGGTGCCAGATGATCCGGACATCCTTCACGACCGGCGCTCGCGGTTGTCAACAGGTGAAGTAACCGTCGTCTTGGTCAGATCAGCGACCCGCGCCTGGGTCGCGCGCAGGTAGTCCCCCGGCTTCATTACCAGCTGCAGTCCACGCTGCCCGGCAGAGACCGAGATCACGTCATGCAGCTCCATCGTCTCGTCTGCAAAGGCCGCGTAAGGCTTGCGCGCGCCCAGCACGGTCACTCCACCACGCAGGTAACCGGTTAGCGGCTGCACGTCTTTCAATGCTGCCATCTCGGCGCTCCTTACCCCAGCCGCCTTCGCCAGCTTTTTGAAATCGAGTTCGGCATCGCCCGGGACAACCGCAAAGACATACTCGCTGCCGCCAGTCGAAACCAGCAGCGTCTTGAATACCTGTTCGACGGGCAGCCCGATCTTGGCTGCAACCGTGGGCGCAGACAAGTCGTCCAGATCGACGGCATACTCCCGCAATTCGTAGGAAATCCCTACTCCATCCAGGATGCGAGCCGCATTGGTCTTGCTCACAGCACGGCCTTCCCAACTGGCCCCGGCTGCTGGTTTACCAGTGCTCCAGCCTTCATGGTCAACAGCACATCTGCGACCGGCAGCGCCAGCTCTCGCTGGTGCGTAGTCAACACGATCGTCGTCCCCGCATCGCGCAGGCTGCCAATCAGAGTCAGCATCTGCTGCGCACTGCCCGCGTCCATATTCGAAAAAGGCTCATCCAGCAGCAGCAGCCGCGGCTGCGAAAGCAGTGCCCGGGCCAGCGATGTCCGCTGCCGCATGCCCTGGGAATATTGCCCTACGGGTCTGATGAGAGTTGGATCCAGTCCCACCGCCCCCAGCGCGGCATGCGGGCTCAGCGTGGATCCGGCACCATACAAACCGGCAAAGTAGGCCAGATTTTCGCGGGCTGACAACTCGTCATAAAGCATGGGTGCATGGCTCATGTAGCCGATCCATTCGCGCATGTCGCGCGGTCCACACGGAACGCCAGTGTCTGCGATCAGGGAGATCGTGCCCACCGTGGGCGTCAGCAATCCGGCAAGCACCCGCAGCAGCGTTGACTTGCCGGCCCCGTTCTCGCCCAGCAGCAGGTAACACCGCCCGCGACTCAACTCAATGGATATCTTGCAAAGCGCCGCGAACTGACCGTAGAGCTTCGAAACCTCATTCAGGACGACGAGCGGACGAACCGTCGTATGCCTCATACCCGCACCCGACTCAACGCAGGGAGGCAGTACTATTCGGGCTGGGTACGGATGCGGGCCTGGGCGTCGTCGAAGGATTGGCCGGAGCATATTTGGACGCGCATTTGGCCTGCAGTTCGGTCGCATGGAAGACGCCATCGCGACCATACGTTCCGATTGCCAGCGCCTGCGCATTGTCTTTGAACGTATCCGGCGGCGGCTCTGCGCCCTGGTACTGCACCGGCAGGATCTTGCCCTGTTCAATCAACGTAAATTGCGCATGTGTGCCATTACGCGCAATCGATCCGACTGCCACATTCCCGGCAACCCGCAGATGCCGCGTGTATGCCTTGTTCCCCATCGCCTGCAGTTCACTGATCGTGACGTAATAGCTCTTATTCGCCTGCGCCGCACTGAACGCAAGATACGCAATCGTGCCCAGCACGAGAAAAATGGCAATACCGATGCGAAGGGACTGCGGTCGCTTGTTCATAGAAGTACTGTCAGGGTAGGAGCCGGCCGAGGCAGAGTCAAGTCAACACGTTGAGCGTACCGAAGCCGCCTGCCTTCTGAAATCCTACTTCGGGACATCTCTCCCACAATGCGTGGGCCCTTCTCATGAGACCGTTGTTCCCCAGAAGTTTTGATCCGTATCGGCTGCAACTCAGACTCCTCGCGCAAATGCCACAAACCGGCACCGCACGACACCATGAACAGCGGAGCGTAGAAGAGCGTCGCGAAAGAATGAGACAAAACGGGCTACGCAGGAATGATCTCCATGGTCGATGGGTCGTTGTTGCGATCGGTGTCGCACAGGTCTCCAGCTACCAGCACAGTCGCGCTGACCGTGCCTTTCTTCCATCTGTCCCCGCTTGCGTGGCGCTGCAAACTCTCGCGTCGCGCTCCTGATTTCAGAAGACGAGAGGGCTATAATCCGCCTTAAGCATTGCATCGGCATGGCAGAAGGAGACTTCAACCGGTTAACCCTTGCAGGCTGATCGCATCACCCACGCAACAGATATACGAGAAGGGACACACACCAACATGCAGGAAAGCGGAAAGACCATGGACAGTGCAGCGTACGCCACCGCAGAGATCCTCAAGCCGCGCGCTGAATGGTTGAAGCAGCGCCGCGCCAGCGCCGAGCGCACCGGCGACACCAACATGTCCCAGATGCATTTTGCCCGCCTCGGCCACATCACCGAAGAAATGGAATTTGTCGCCACGCGCGAGAAAATTGCCGCCACACTCATTCGTGACGAAATTGCCGCTGGCCGCCTCATCATCCCCGCCAACATCAACCATCCGGAAGTAGAGCCGATGGCCATCGGCGTTGCCAGCCGCTGCAAGATCAATGCCAACATCGGCAACTCGGCTGTCACCTCAAACATAAAGGACGAACTCGAGAAACTGCACACTGCCGTCAACTTCGGCGCCGACACCGTAATGGACCTCTCCACCGGCGGCAACATTCCCGAGATACGCGAATCCATCCTGCGCCACTCGCCCGTTCCCATCGGTACCGTGCCGCTCTATGAAGCACTGCAGCGCGTCAAGCGCGTCGAAGATCTGAACATCGACCTCTACCTCGAAGTCATTGAAGAGCAGGCCCAGCAGGGCGTCGACTACTTTACCGTGCACGCCGGCGTGCTGATCCAGTACGTGCCCATGGTCGCCAAGCGCATCACTGGCATTGTCAGCCGCGGCGGCGCCATCATGGCCCAGTGGATGACCGCGCACCACAAGCAGAACTTTCTCTACGAGCACTTCGACCGCATCACCAAGGTCATGGCCAAGTACGACGTCAGCTACTCGCTCGGCGATGGACTCCGTCCCGGCTGTGTCGCCGATGCCAGCGACGACGCCCAATTCGCCGAACTGAAGACCCTCGGCGAACTCACCGCCAAGGCCTGGCAGAGTGATGTCCAAGTCATGGTCGAAGGCCCCGGCCACGTGCCCCTCGACAAGATCAAGGAGCAGGTCGACAAGGAAGTCGAGTACTGCTTCGGCGCTCCCTTTTATACGCTGGGGCCGCTGGTCACCGACATCGCGCCCGGATACGACCACATCACCAGCGCCATCGGCGCCGCCATCATCGGCTGGCATGGCGCATCCATGCTCTGCTACGTCACGCCGAAAGAGCATCTCGGTCTGCCCAACGAGAAAGATGTCAAGGACGGCATGATCGCCTACCGTATCGCCGCCCACGCAGCCGATATCGCCCGTCACCGGCCCGGAGCCCAGGATCGCGACGATGCCATCAGCTACGCGCGCTACACCTTCGATTGGGAGAAGCAGTTCGCTCTCTCGCTCGACCCTGAGACCGCCCGCTCCATGCACGATGAAACCTTGCCGGACGACTACTATAAAGAAGCCGCCTTCTGCTCCATGTGCGGACCGAAGTTCTGCTCCATGAACTGGTCCACCAAGGTCGACACCTTTAATAAGGAAGTCCATGGCCTCGAGAAGCGCGACCTCACCGAGCTCGTCACCCTCCAGGCAGCACAACTCGCCACCCGCAACTGACGACCTGCCGACTCGGCACCAGGAATCAAAAAAAAGGGCAGCCTATACCTCGGCTGCCCTGCTCGAAAACGTCAAACTTTGGGAAATCTCAGGCGATCGTGCGTTCCTTCTTGGAAAGTCCGGTCGTTGCGACAAACGAGGGAACGATGATGGTTACTACAAAGGCCAAGGCAATTAAAAGGTGGATCATGGCGCCTCCGAGCATTGCTTCTACGTCAGGAACTGTCTCTGCCCTTTGACAAAACTTCGACCAGGCATGTTGTCATTTCCCTACGAGGATCAAAGTAACATTTACACTGTTTGCCCGAAACAGGAAAATTTGACACGCTCTAACTTTGGTAATGGTGTCAAAAGGAAACACTACCAGTCGAGCATCTCTCGTTATTCTCCCGCCACTCCTTCCAGTACCTTCTCCGCCCGGTGCAGCGCTTCCGCAAGCAGATCCAGCTGAGCCTGCGCCCGCGCCGCGTCTTTTGCCTCGACCGCCTCACTCACGCCGGGAATCACCACAGCCGCGTAGCCCGTATATTCTCCCGGCGCATAAATGGTGTGCTTGAACCAGGCCCGCCCCGGCAGGCCGTCGGGATTAAGGAAGGCCGTTTCCGCGGAGCGCAGCTTTGCATTCAAAGCAGCAGTCGCCTCGCCGGTCTGCTGCTGGGTCATCGTGGCGGTCGCTGTCTGCAGCAGCTTGTCGGATGCCTGCAGCACCGCGCCAAAATTCAGCGTCAGCCCGGCGCCCATAGCCTTGCCCTGCTGCGTGCTGATGTAAGAAGCGATCGACTTGGCATAGGCGACATAGTCATAAGGGAGCACATCCGCATCCGCCATATGCAGGATCTCCAGTCCGAACACCCGCGCCTGCTGCTGCTCATAAACGAACGTCGGATCCGCAAACTTGGTGAACCACGCGTAGTTATCGAATACCGAGTGGTAGACCCCGTATTTGCCTCCCGACCCGATATCGGTCGACGGCACACCCGCATGCTGCAGAAAGGGAGTATAGTCCGATCCCGAGCCCAGGTCCCCGATATGCACCTGCCCCGCGTCGGCATCCATGGGCGCACTGCGCCGCCTCCCCGCACGCTCACGCGCAGCCGCACTGTTCTGCTCTTTCAGCCACGCGTCGTACACCGAGCCACCCTTCGGACTGGGC
>CAZZVA010000085.1:5861-12259 GCA_964657345.1 uncultured Acetobacteraceae bacterium
GGCACCTCCATGGCCAACTCGCGGATGAAGCGCTTGAGAGAGGGAACTGCCGATGCCTCAAAGTCCGGGCCGGCTACTCCGACATCTGTGTTGAAGTACGCCACTGCCTTGTGCATCTGCGCTGCATGGTCTTCCACCCACTCGGTCGAGCCGATCAGACCCTCTTCCTCGGCATCCCAGCTGCAGAGGTAGATCGTCCGCTTCGGCTTCCACCCCTGCTGCTGCAGAACGCCTAGCCCATGCACCGTCTCGAGCATCGCAGCAGTCCCGCTGCTCGGGTCGACCGCGCCGTACACCCACGCATCCCGATGGTTCCCTGCGACCACCCAGTCGTCCGCATGGTCCGTACCTGGAATCCTGCCGATCACATCCCAGATCGTCGTCTGCGTATAACTCTGCTTCACGACCATGTGAATACTCACGGCCTTTGCACCGCCGACGTGATAGTCAAAGGGAAGAGCACCCTGCCACGAACGAGGAGCCTCAGCCCCGCCCAGCTGTTCAAGAATCGGCGCCGCATCGGCATAGGAAACCGGCATCGCCGGGATCTTCGGCAGACTTTCCACCTCATCCGGCTTCAGCCGCTTGCCCGCCGCCAGTTCCGGAGTCGACGCCACGCCCGGCGTCAGCGCATCTCCCGGATACTTGAACATGTACTGCACCGAGCCGCGCTGCACGCCACTGTCCGGACGATACGGCCCCTTCGGGTACTTATCACCCTGGAAATATCCATCATCGGCCGGATCAGAGTAGATGATGACCCCGGCAGCTCCATACTGCTCAGCGATATACACCTTCACACCGCGGAAGTTCTCTCCATACCGCACCAGTACGATCTTTCCATGCAGGTCGATCCCATCGTCCTTCAGCTGCTTGAAGTCCTCCGGACGACCATAGTTCGCATAGACAACGTCGCCGGACACGTCACCGGAAGCAGACGAACCATTGAAAGCCGGCAGCACGCGCGGATCGTCCTGAAATGGATCACCGGCAACATGCTCGCGCCGCGGGCCTCGCATCAACACCTTGCCATCCGCGGACGTCGCCACAAAATGTACATCCTTTGGCAGGTTCAGCCATGCCTTGTACGGGACGATATGCGTGTCGAGGCCGGCAGCCTTGAACTTGCCGGCAACGTAGACAGCCGTCGCATAGTCCTCTTTGGATCCCGCCACATGCGGCGCTGCCGTCAGCGTCTTCAAGGCTTCACCGGCCAGATTGGCATCCGGCACGGCAAGAAAGCTCTGATCCGTCTGCGCCTGCTCCCGGGCAAAGTCGCGGAAGCCGAAAACATTGCCGGGCATGGCCGGCATGGACGCAGCCGTGCCCGGCGTCGAGCCTTCAGCAGGAGCAGTCTGTTGAGCGCCGTGAAGCGTTACGGGACCAAGGCTGAAGCACCAGATTGCGGCGAGCGAGAGAAGAGAATTGGAACGATGCAGGAGAGGCAATCGATCTACTCCGGTTTGAGAGTCAAGGCACCCAGATTACATGAGTGCCCTGATTGTCTCTCCCGGACGTACAAACCGCGAGACCACAATACTCGAAACAGCAACAAAAGCAGTCTACGCAGCGACCGGCTGCGCACAATGCGAGCAGCGGCGTGCCGCTATCGGAATCTCGCTGAGGCATTCCGGGCAGGTCTTGGTTGCCGCGGGTGCCTCCACGGGCTTATGGAAGCGTGCCATCAACTTGTTCAATGGCAGTACCACCAGGAAGTACACCGTGGCAGCAATCAGCAGGAACGAGATCACAGCATTGAGAAAGCTGCCGTACAGAACCTTGCCGCCATTGATATCAAGAATGAGACCTGAAAAATCAGGCTTCTTGACGATCGCAGCAATCAGCGGGGTAATAAGATCGACGACCAGTGCATTGACAATCGCGCCAAACGCGCCGCCGATAACAACTGCAACCGCCAGATCCACAACATTGCCGCGCAAAATAAAGTCGCGGAAGCCTTTTAACATGTTCTATCTCCTGTTTTGTAAGCCTGGGGAAAGTGAATCGCCCGACCATACTAGCGTTGATTGACTCGCCAATACAGATTTTTATGCAGGCAATCCCCGGCTACAGGATCCAGCGGCCATACGGATACAGAAACAGGAACAGGATCATCGAAATGGCCATCACGTCGACGTACAGCATGATCACCACCGCCCCGTGATAGAGACTCCAGCGCAGACGCAGGCAGCGGAAAGTCTCCAGAAACCCCAGCAGGCCAATCAGCAGGGGAATCATGAGCTTCAGGGTGGCGCGATCGTCCGGATACCCGGCAATCGGAAAAGCCGCCACCAGGCTTCCCAGCACCAGAAGCGTTCCCCGCACCAGCGAATGCTGCCGCGGATCGCAGGCAGCCGGGAGGACCATCCGGGTAGCAGGAAGAAGACGACCGGAGCTCGTAAGGGATCTCGGCATGGCTCAAATGCATGGTAAGCGGAGCAGAAGCCCTGCGCCTGACACGCCCTTTCGGAAGAACGGCTTTGTTTGCCATGTCAATGCCAGGCTGGCGATTATCGCGGCAGATGAATTGCCCACAGGACGAGCCAGTCTTCAGACCATGACTGAGGTTGCAGCCTCAAGCACCCCTTCGCGCAGCGTCTCGCTGTAGGGTCCCCGGATGACTCCGCGTTCCGTAATGATGGCGGTTACGTACTTGGCAGGCGTCACATCGAACGCCGGGTTCCAGATGCCCGCATCATTCGGAGTCAGCTGCTTGCCGGCATGGTGGGTGACCTCCACCCGGGAACGCTGTTCGATCGGAATGTCGTCGCCGGTCTTCGTAGCAAGATCGATCGTGGACCAGGGTGCCGCTACATAGAACGGAATGCCATGTTCTTTCGCAAGCACGGCAACACCATAGGTACCAATCTTGTTGGCCACATCGCCATTGGCAGCAATGCGATCTGCTCCGACCACGACCGCCTGCAGTTTGCCGGCGCGCATCAGACTCGCGGCCATGTTGTCGCAGATGACCGTTGTCGGAATGTTGTCGTGCAGCAATTCCCATGCAGTCAGCCGCGCCCCTTGCAGGAAGGGTCGTGTCTCATCGGCGTAGACATGAATCGCATGACCGGCTTCAACCGCGGCCCGTATCACGCCCAGTGCTGTTCCATAGCCGCAGGTAGCCAGGGCTCCGGCGTTGCAATGAGTCAGCACCCCGCCATCGCGGGGCAGCAGGTCGGCGCCGAAAGCACCCAGGGCCCGGCAGGCTGCAATGTCTTCGTCGTACATGGCCAGCGCTTCCTGAACCATACCGCTTCGGATGGCGGCCAGGTCGCCGCTCTTCGCGAGCACCTGGTAGTGCCGCCGCATACGATCAATCGCCCAGAAAAGGTTCACAGCCGTCGGCCGGGTAGCCGCCAGGGTGCTCGAAATCACTTCCAGATCCGCTGCAAGGGCTCCCAACGTGGTCGCCGGGCTGTTCTGAATACCGAGAGCAACGCCCATCGCAGCAGAGACGCCAATGGCAGGTGCGCCGCGGACAACCATGGTCACAATGACATCGGCAACCTGCTGGTAAGTCGTTGCCAGGACATAGGTTTCTTCAAGAGGCAGTCGGGTCTGGTCGAGAAAGCGAACGCCCTGGGACGTCCATTCAAGAGTAGGAATCATGTCTTTCCATTCTACCGGGTCGCCGGCCGTGATCTCGCCAGGTCCCGCGACGATGATATGTATATCTTGCAGATATATATCTAATAGAGATAAAGTCTGTTCATGCCCGCCCGCCCCAAACGAGAAAGTCAGAGCCGCTACGTGCTGCTGGGACTTCTCAACGACCATCCCGGCACGGGCTATGAACTGCGGCAGCGGCTCGAGACTTCCGTCGGCTTCTTCTGGAATGAAAGCTGGGGACAGATCTATCCCACACTCAAACAGCTCGAGAAAGCCAGGCTGATCCACGGCGCCATGCGCGCCAGCCAGGGAAAGCCGGATGCGCGCGTGTATTCGATCACGCGCACTGGAAAGGAGGAGCTGCGAAACTGGCTGCAGCTGCCTCCGCAGGAAGAAAAGCCTCGCCACCAGACCCTTCTGAAGCTCTTCTTCACCTCACGCGACTTCACGGACGCGAACCGCGAAATGCTCCTGAAGCGCCTGGCTACCTTTGAGAATCGTCTGGGTGTCTTCACGCGCCTGGAGCAAGCCATCGTCTCTGACAATCCGGGACACCCGCAATTGATCTTCTGGCGGATGACAGTGCGCTACGGGCAGAAACGGGCAGAATCCGAGATCGCCTGGTGCCGAGAGTGTCTGCAGGTTCTGGATGAAGCCATGAAGGCGGAGCCGGACCACCCTTCAGAGAAGCCGCAGGAAGTGAAACACAAATGAGGACCTGATCTGAAACACGCGAGGTGAAAAAATGCACCATGATCCGATGTGGATGAGAATCACTCTGGCACTGCACGTAGCCGCCGGCTCGCTGGCATTTGTACTGGCTCCGATTGCATTACTCACAGCGAAGGGCGGCAAGGCTCACCGGCGATGGGGCACAGTATACTTCTGGGCCATGGCCGGCGTCGCGGTCTCCGCCATGGTGATGGCACTCTACCGGCCAATATTGTTCCTGGCCCTGGTAGCGATCTTCAGTTTCTACAATGCGTGGATCGCGTACAGCGTGCTCGGCCAGAAAGCTGCCTTCAAGGGGGAGAAGGTGGTGCGCCCGATCGATTGGTTCGCCGCAGCAGTCACCTTCCTGGTGTGCCTGGTACTCGCATCCCTGGGAATCTTTCATCCCTCCATCGTCCAGAACCTCGGCATTCCGTCGATCGTCTTTGGACTCCTCGGCATGCGCATTGCAGGAGCGGCAATGTGGGATTTCACGCATCAGCCGAAAGAGAAAATGTTCTGGTGGTACCGGCACCTGCAAGGCATGATCGGCAGCTATATCGCAGCCTGGACCGCCTTCCTGGTGGTGACCGTGGATCCGCTGCTGCACTGGGGCTGGGTCCTCTGGGTGCTGCCGACAGCCATCGGCGTGCCCGCCATTGCAATCACCAAGGCGCATTACAAAAGGAAGTTCACGCCGAAAGTGCGGGCTGCGGTGGCTTGAGTGGGATGTCCCTGCAGCCGATGATCAGGCCGGTCTGCCTGGGATCTATTCGGGCGGTAGTGGCATCTGCTCCGGCGATACTTCGAGCACAGAACAAAGCGCACGCACAGTCAACATATGATCATCGCGCTGGGGCAGACCGGAGACAACCACCGCACCGATCACGCCGCAGCCGGATACAGTGATCGGGAAGGCTCCGCCGTGGTCGGCATACTCCGACACAGGCAACCCGTATCGATTCGCCAGGGTATCTTCTTTCATCGCCATTTCCCGGCCCACCGCGTAGCTGGAACGGTGGAAGCGCTCGACGACATTTCGCTTCCTCCGCGCAAATTCAACATTGTTGGGGGTGGAGCCCGGGAGAGCAGCGAAAAAAAGTGGTCGGTGAAACAAGCGAATCTCGATGACGATCGGCCACTTCTCGGCGACCGCCTTCTCATGCAACGCCGCGCCGATCTGCCAGGCTGCCAACTCATCGAACTTCTTGAAGACCAGCGATTTCTCCTGATGCGCGATTGCTTCGATCAAACTTATCGCCATCTGGCGCACCCCTTCGCAGACTTGATGACTGCACGTGCTTCAGGCACAAGTCTAAGCCGATCGACCTGATCGAGCCTCATCCACCGTCATGCCGAAACTCGCAGTATTCCGACGGAAAGTTCCGGGCAGACTGCCGCTCGGAATCTGCGCCGAGAATTCTGACAAAGTCCCTGTGTCGGCCGCGATGGTCGCCTGCGGAAACGAACTCGCGAACAGCGGAACCAGCCGCTCATCACATGCAAGGACGCAACGGAAACCAGTGCGGACGACTTCGGGACTGAGACCGGCGAACATGATCTCATCCCGATTCCTTGCTCTCCCCAAAATCAGCACTGCCCATCGGCCTCGCTTCTCCGCTCCATAGTGGCTGCTTGTAATGCCAAGGCTTCGTATCGTGGTCATCGCTCTGCCAGCGCGACTCGTACCCCGGCGCAGCCTTCTGCGTAATTGCCTTGCACCAGTTGAGCGAGCGCCCTCGCAAGGCGTGTGCATGGGAGAGGATCCCGAAATGGATATCCGCCCTTTCCATCTGCACACATTCGTTGACCTCATTCTTCACGCCATGCTAACTTCAGACCATGGCGTGCCGTCTACTTCGCTGTTGTTGCTGCGACCAGCCCTTTTCCGGGTGAGCGGCGACGTGCATCGATACTCCTGACAGCGCCTTCTCCAAAAGCTCATCCGAATCCTTCCGTCGTTTCAGCGAACGGTAACCTCCGGGCAAACATCCATGCCATGGCATGGTTTGCCTGTGACGGTTCAGCTTTGGAGAATGCCCCATGCGATTGGCTGTCAGCTTCAAACAATCCTT
>CAZZVA010000086.1:0-12166 GCA_964657345.1 uncultured Acetobacteraceae bacterium
TCACGGAACTTTTATGGGAGCCTGCGCGTGGAGCAGAAGGTCGCGGGAGTACAGCAGATTGGAGTTGAGCGCACGCTCATGAATGGGACGATCCGGCATGGCATGCAGATGTTTTCGCCGACTATGAGTAAGGTGCCGACTA
Source organism: uncultured Acetobacteraceae bacterium (assembly GCA_964657345.1). Taxonomy (GTDB): domain Bacteria; phylum Acidobacteriota; class Terriglobia; order Terriglobales; family Acidobacteriaceae. The sequence goes on from CAZZVA010000086.1 coordinate 143, forward strand.
CGTACTATGCCGAGGACTCCGGCGTCGGTCTGGCGCTTCGTTTCTGCTGCGATGGACGGCCAAAGAACGTTGGCGTAGTCGGGCTGGGCGTTGGCACCATTGCCGCTTATGCGAAAGCTGAAGACAGGCTGCGCTTCTACGAGATCAACCCCGCGGTCCAGCCGATTGCAGAGCACCTGTTTACGTACCTGCGCGATTCGGCGGCCGCTATCAGCTTGGCAAATGGCGATGCGCGGACGTCGCTGGCTGACGAAGCGCCGCAGCATTTCGATGTGCTTGCGATCGATGCGTTCTCCGGGGATGCCATCCCCCTGCACCTGCTGACGCGGGAAGCGATGGCACTCTACGTAAAGCACTTGCAGCCCAACGGAATCCTGGCGTTCCATGTGTCAAATCAATATGTCGACCTCGAGCCGGAAGTTTCATTACTGGCGCACGCAGAAGGCATGCAGGCTCGCACCGTGTTGAGCGCAGAGGACAAAACCCGTGGCGAGTTTCGGGCGACCTGGGTGCTGGTGACGCGGAACGCCGGCTTCTTTGCGCAGCCGGGAGTGAGGCTGCGGAGTACGCCGGCAGAGACTCGGAAGGGATTGAGGATGTGGACGGATGACTACTCAAGCCTGCTGCCGATCCTCAACTAGGTACTTCGTACCGTTCTCGACGCCTTTGGCGTTTTGCGTTTGTGGGGACTCCCGTTGGTCGTCTTCGGGGTTGGGTGATGGGTTGGGAAAAGATGGATCGCATCGCGAATGCCTGCCCTCGCTGCGCGAGGATGGGCGCCCGGATTTGTTTAGTTGGTGGGTGGATTTCAAGCTTCATTTAGGCTGAACCCATGATCGTGAACTTCGCTGAGCGGGCGCATATTCACAATTGGGAGCTTGACCCGATTACGCGGTCGCTGCTGGATACGGATTTTTACAAGCTGCTGATGCTGCAGTTTATCTGGAAACATTTTCCGAAGACGCAGGTCGAGTTCACACTGCAGAACCGGACATCGCGGGTGCGGCTTGCGGATCAGATTCCACGCGAGCTGCTGGTGCAGCACCTGGAGCATACGCGAAAGCTGCGGTTCCACAAGTCCGAACTGATCTGGCTGGCAGGGAATACCTTCTATGGCCGAACCGGGATTTTTCAACCGGAGTTTTTGGATTGGCTGGAGCATGATTTTCGTCTCGGCGACTACGAACTGACTTTGCAGGATGGGGAATACCAGTTGTCGTTCGCGGGGTTGTGGACCGAGGCGACGATGTGGGAGTTATACGCGCTGTCGACGATCAACGAGCTGCGGACGCGCAGCAGCTTGAAGGGGATGAGCGAATTCGAGATCGACATTCTGTACGCGCGGGCGAAGACGCGGCTAGGGGGAAAGATCGAGCAGATGCGCGGCGTGCCGGGGCTGCGGGTGGCAGACTTCGGCACGCGCCGCCGGCACAGCTTTCTATGGCAGGAGTTTGCAGTGAACGCGATAGCGACGGTGCTCGGGGAGAGCTTCACCGGGACATCGAACACATTCCTCGCGTACAAGCATGACCTGGAAGCGATCGGGACGAATGCGCATGAGATTCCGATGGCGCTCGCCGCGATGGCGGCCAATGATACTGAACTGAAACAGTCACAGTATCGAATGCTGGAGTTGTGGCAGCAGACGTATGCGGGGTCGCTGCTGATCCTGTTACCGGATACCTTCGGGACGACGCAGTTCCTCGAAGGCGCCCCGGACTGGGCTGCGGACTGGACAGGTCAGCGCGCAGACAGCAAGGATCCGTTTGTGGCGGGCGATGAGTACATTGCGTGGCTCGAAAGCCGGGGACGGGATCCGCGGAGCAAGCTGCTGATCGCGTCCGACGCGCTGGATGTGGGGGACATCCTGGCGCTGCATGCGTACTTCAGCGGCAGCATCGGTGCAGGCTTTGCCCCGCACGATTTCACACAGGCGGCCGACTTTCACAATCCGTCCAAGTGGACGGAAGGGCGGCGGATCCGCTTCAGTGCAGGATGGGGGACGTTGTTGACGAATGATTTTCGTGGGTGCCATCCACAGGGTTCGTCGACGTTCGATCCGATCAGCCTGGTATGCAAATTGACGAACGCAGATGGCCGGCCGGCAGTGAAGCTGTCAGACAACTACAGCAAGGCGATGGGGCCTGCAGAGGAAGTGGAGCGGTATCGGCGGATATTCGGGACGGCGGGTGTTAAGGATGCGCCGGTGGTGATTTAGCCGGGGCGTTAGTGGATGCGGGTTTCAAGGACCGCTACTCGTTCGCTGAGTGCGGCGATGAGGCGGACGCTTGTGAGTTCAGACTGGGCGCGCGACTCGCCGATGGCGGCCATGATTGCCTGGAACTGCACGTCCATTTTGTTTTGCAGCGCTTCGAATAGTCGATCCACTGCTTCAAAGCGGACATCCATCTTTTGCTCTAAGCCGATGATCTTCTGGTCGCCCGAGACAAAACGCTGCTCCATTGCTTCAAACCGGACGTCCATCTGTTTCTCGTGCGAAGTCAGGCGGACTTTCAGTTCGCGGACGTCGGGGGCGATGACGTCCTGGAGGAGGTGCTGTAGTGATTCGACGGTGTCGTCGGGCATCTACGCTTTTCCTCTCCCGCGATTGTACGGTTCAGGCTTGCCGGTTCGTTGAAGAATGTTTGCAGCAAAATAAACGGCGCGTCCCTTTCCAGAACGCGGCCGTTTATGCGGCATAGACTACTGGCCGGGTAGCTGCGTGGTTGGCTTGCCGGTGTAGCGGATGTGCCAGATGGTGCCGGACCCATCGTCGGTAACAAACAGCGAGCCATCCTTTGCAGTCGTCACGCCCACGGGCCGTCCCCACACCTGGCCGTCGTCAGTCACGAAGCCGGTCATAAAGTCCTCGTACTCGCCGGTGGCTTTGCCATTCTTGACGGGAACGCGAATGAGTTCGTAGCCGGCGCGTTTGGCCTTGTTCCAGGAACCGTGTTCCGCCGCGAAAATGTCCCCTTTGTAATCCTGCGGGAACTCCGACCCTTCGTAGAAGGTCATTTCCAACGAGGCAAAGTGCGGTTGCAGCAGAACGTCTGGTACCAGGATCTTGCCCTTCAATTCCGGATGCTTGCCTTCATGACGCGGATCCTGGTGGTCGCCCATGTAAAACCATGGCCAGCCATAAAAACCGTCTTCCTGGACATGAGTAATGTAATCCGGAACAAGGTTGTCCCCCAGCATGTCCCGCTCATTGGTGGAACACCATAACTGGCCGGTGGTTGGATTGACCGCCTCTCCGACACAATTTCGAATACCCGATGCGTAGACCTTCAGGAACTTGCCTTCCGGCGTGAACTGCAGTACGTCCGCGCGATGCACTTCGGCCGGATTGTTGTCGACGTCGTCCACGTTGGAATGAGAGCCCACAGACACCAGCATCTTGGTGCCATCCTTCGAGAAGGCGATATCCCGCGTCCAGTGGCCTCCGCCTCGGAGCCGACCGCCCCCGGGCAGATCGGCAAGCTTCTCGGCAGGTCCGCTGGCCTTCATGTCTCCATTCTTATATGGAAAGCGGACGACCGAATCCGTGTTGCCGATGTAGACCCATTTGGGATCCGGGCCTTCGGGATAAAAGCGGATGCCGAAGGGCTGGGTGACATCCGTGGTAAAGACTTCAGACTGCTGCGGCTTTCCCTCTGGAGTAAGCCCGCGGAAGACCATGATCTTGCTTGACTCACTGAGTGCGACGAACAGATCACCATTAGGTGCCGTGCGGATCAGCCGCGGCCGATCAATGCCAGTGGCGTACATGTCGACTTTGAAACCCGCCGGCACCCTCGGCCATGCATTGTCAGGGCGGGGAATGCTCTTGGAGCCTCCGTCGACCCCCTTCGTGGCGTAAGGCGCGGGCAGATCCGCAACAGTAAGCCTGCGAAAGGTACCCGGGACCTCCTTCGAGTAATCAGTAAAGGCATCCTGACCAGTGAGAACCTTTGAAGAGGCCGCCGCGGGCACGGAAAGAGCCGGTGCAGCCTGAACGTGAGCGACCCGGTAAGCACCACCTATAAGGATGCCGGCAGATGCGGCCCCAATAATAGCGAGGTCTCTAATGTTTGGTCTGTTTCGATTCATGTCGCGGATCCTCCTGTCGGACTTCGGCGTTGCCGATCCCTTGCCAATCTTCATATGTCTTCATATGGATGCGGCGTCACAGCTCGATGCAGAATCAGGCCTTTCACGCCGCTGTATGTAGGTGGCACGACAATGTGATTTACAAACGAATGTTAGCGACTGCTTCGTCGCGAGGAGCAGGGTTGCCTGGTGCGCCCGCATTTACATTTGCTGAATCAACAACATGGCAGCGCGCCCAACTATAGGATTCCGTAGCCCAACCTCCTGATTTCTGTAACCTGCCTTTAAAGCAGGCGGGTAGGTATCGCCAAACCCTCCTGAATTGTTCAAGTTGGAAGCATTTACAACTTTGGCATCACGCTTGCCTCTATGGACGTAGAAGCACTTATATCTCCATCTATCAGGCCGGGAGCCCGTACAAGCTTATGAAGTCTCGTAAAAGCTGGTTATTGAAAGGTTCGTCTCTCTCACTCAAATTCGTGCTTTGCGGGGGCATAGTTGTCCCTGCGGTGCTGCTTGCCCCTCATCATGCGCGTGCGCAGGCCACGAACACGAGTGGTTCTATCCAGGGAACGATTACTGACTCCAGTGGTGCCGTGTTGCCCGGCGCCACAGTCACCATCACCAATGCCGGCACTACGAATGCCAAGACGCTGACGACGGATGCCGCAGGCTTCTACACATCGGGCCCGCTGACGCCAGGTTCGTACAAAGTGACGGTAACAGCATCCGGGTTTTCGACCGTGGATGCCACCACCACCGTGCAGATCAGCTCCGTAGCTACCGACAACTACAAGTTGACCGTCGGTTCCGCTGCTCAGGTGGTACAGGTCGAAGGCTCCGGTGTTCAGGTGAACTCAGAGCAATCGAACGTGGGCAGTGTCATTACGCAGCAGCAGATCCAGAACCTGCCCGTACAGGGCCGGAACTTCCTGGACCTCGCCCAGCTGGAGCCCGGCGTGCAGCTTCAGAGTGGTGAATCGTTCGACCCGACGAAGGCGGGCTATTCGGCCCTTTCGATCGGCGGTGTCTCCGGCCGGACCACTCGTATCCTGCTGGACGGCTCGGATATTACCGATGAGACCGTCGGCACCACCATCTTCAACGTGCCGTCTGGCGCGATTGGCGAGTTTGAGCTGAACCGTTCGACGGGCGACGTTTCTGGTGACATCACCTCTTCCGGTTCGGTCTTCGTTGCAACACCGTCCGGAACAAACAGCTTTCACGGCCAGGGATTCTACTTCTTCCAGGACCACAATGTTGCATTCGCAAACTCCGGCGGCGGCATCAATCCTGCCTTTCAGCGCAACCAGTTCGGCGGTTATGCCGGCGGCCCGATCATCAAGAACAAGCTTTATCTCTTTGGCGACCTCGAGCGTATCAAGCAGGATTCGAATCAGGCCGTAACGCTCTCGTCTCAGCTGGCAGCGATCCAGGCGCAGAACCAGTCATACGGATCACCATTTCGCGACACTTATTCTGTTCTTCGCATGGACTTTGACGGACCCAGGGGCATTCATTTCTTTGCCCGTGGCAATTACGAAGTGAACAGCGTAGCCTCCACCTTTGGCTATGGCTACTCTCGTTATGCCAACCGGGATAACACTCCAGGGCTCTCTGCCGGTGCAGATTTCACCACTGGAAAGTTCACGCACAGCTTCCGTGGGGGCTATGAGAAATTCCATAACCTGATCAGCGATGCCAGTGGCAGCGGCGTGTACAACCCGGTCCCGTCCGTTGAAATTCACATTCCGAGCAGCGGCTTCTACTCGGGTCCGAACCTGCTGGCTCCGCAGCAGACGTATCAATCGGAAAAGCAGCTGCGCTATGACGGCAGCTGGACCAAGGGTGCGCATACCGTACGGTATGGCGGCAGTCTGAACCGCATCCTGGGTGGCGGTTTCGCTTCATTCTTTGGTCTTGCGCCCGAGGTCGTAACACTCCCAACTTCGGCGACCCCAAGCGATCCAACCAGCTATCTGACGAATTATGTGAATATCGGAAACGGGCAGGGCTACAGTACCGAGATTCCAGCATTCGGTGCCAAAGCAGGCGGGCAGGGTGACTGGAGGGTCGGAGCCTACATAGCCGATACCTGGAAGGTGACGCCCAACTTTACCCTGAATGCCGGACTGCGGTACCAGCGGGATACGGGTCGTTCTGACTCCGACCTCGCACCGATTCCCTGCTCGGAAATCGATACAAACGTCTTCCCCAATCCGCCCTGCACTGGCAATCAGTTGATCCTTGACCAGTTTGGCGCTGGACTTGGAGATCGGGTGCGGCAACCGAACAACGAGCTTGGCCCGCAGGTAGGCATCGCTTATGCGCCTCCATCATTGAATGGCAAGACAGTGGTTCGCGCAGGCGTGGGACTCTTTTATGAGAACTTCGTCTTCAACAACGTGTTGTTTGATCGCCCAGGCAAGTTGCAGAAGGGTTCGTTCTTTGGTGAAGCGCAGGTAAGCTGCACCTCAATTTCGCCCCTCCAGGTGAATGGCGTCACGGTAGCCGGCGGCGACAGTGCATCCATCAAGACTCTCTGCAGTGAGCCGGTAGGCGTTTCCGGCCCTGGCTTTGCCGCCCTCTCGAAGGCTTTCCAGGCTGCTACGGCAGCCGCGGGTCCCGCAGCGAATGGCAGCTTTGTCGGTGAAACACTCTCGATCTCGCAAAACAGCGGGCTTAGCGTTTACGCACCTCACACCTTCACGGCGCCACGGTCGATTCACACGAACTTCGGAGTTGAGCAGCAGCTTGGCACCGGAATGACAATATCGGCTGATTACGTTCATCAGGTCACCTGGAAGTTCATGCAGTCGCAGGACATCAATGCAGTTGGCGACTCCAGATACTTCGATATCAACGGTGCGAAGGCTGGCATCGCAAATGCTCTGGCGAAATGCGGTGTGTCATCGATCGATGAAGCAATCATCAGCTGCCCTGGCATTGAGGGCGTCGGAACGGGCGCCACGATTGCTGACTTCTCCGGGGCGGGTCTTGGATCCGGTGTGGATGTAAATGGAGGCGGTCCAGCAGGCGGGATCGCAGCCTTCCCGGGCAAGAACGGCGCAGTCGGCCAGGGCATTTTCCAGTTCCCGAACGGCCGTTCTTCGTATGACGCATTGCAGGTGCAGTTCAAGGAGCAGCGCAATCATCCGCTCCGCGGCCTGGATGCCACGAACCTGGAAGTGTCCTACAACTACTCTCGCTTCGTCACCACGGCTGCCGGCACTGCGGGCTCGGATCAATTCTTCACAGCTACTTCGTGGGATTGGCGCAACCCGACCGCGAAGATTGGTCGTGGCAGTCTGGATCGGCCACAACAGCTGAACTTTGGTGGATATGCCACGATCAAGAAGGGTCCACAGGTCGGCCTGATTGCTCACTTCGGATCGGCTACTCCCCGAAACCTGACGCTCGACAATACGTCCGGTACAGGCGGTCAGCTCTTCCAGACCGATCTTGACGGAAGCGGCAATACCAATGCCAGCTACACTCCCGGCCAGTTGGCGCCGGAAACTTATCCGGGCGCTTACATGCGCAACTATCATGGCAAGAGTCTGAACAACTACATCAACTACTTCAATTCGAAGTATGCAGGAACGCTGACACCTGCCGGGCAGGTACTGGTAGCCAGTGGAGTGATTACACAGGCACAACTGGTTGCACTTGGTGGTACGGTGCAGCCGTTGGCACCGGCACCGGCCAAGGCACTCGAAGTAGGCATGGTCAAAGAGATCGATGCGAACTTCCAGTGGGCGCTGAAGATCCCGAAACTGGGGGAAGCCGCCAGCCTGATTCCATCGGTTGCTTTCTACAACGTAGCCAACTTTGCCAATTATTCGGGACCGAGCGGTCAGCTGTTGAACGCATCCGATGCTGGCATCTCGGGGTTTGTGAACGGACCCTCCACCTTTGCGGATCGGGGTCAGTACCGCACCGAGCGTGGTTCGGGAACATTCAACCTCGGTGGACCCCGCACGGCAGAGTTCCAGCTGAAGCTGAACTTCTAAACCAACAGGCAACACCCATCCACCAAGGCCCGGCGCATTCTGCCGGGCCTTGGTGCGTCTGCGTGTCGTTTCGATCGGTACCAGGAAGGGAAAAGTCCGCAGGCTCATTCCTGTCTCGGGAACGATGGATGCAGATCGTGCTTTCACGCTGGGTCGCAAGGAGGCCGGGCGGCTAAGCTTCGAGTTACAGGCTGTGCGGGATGTCGTCGCAGGCGCTGAACGGGTACGGGATGACGGCATCTGGGTTTCAGGAACAAGGGCAGCGCGGCGCCAGCAGCCTAGACGGTAGACAGAACCTGTTTAACGTAGCGGGCGCAATCACTGACCTTCCCACACTGGCTGGGGGCGCTTTGATGATTGAGCCGGATGTAACGACGCCGCCGACATTTTCCGCGATGCGTGAGTTCGTCTGCCGGCACAAGGCCATGGAGCGGAAGAGTTATACCGCCGCTGCAGAGCTGACAGACGTTTTCCTGCGTGAATTGGAGCAGGTCGATATCGTCTCATTCGACATTTTCGACACGCTTCTGCTCCGGTACGTGGACCATCCCGTGGATGTCTTCCTCCATTTTGAGAGGCAGCCGGTATTTGCGGCTCATCGCTACAACCAGGCGATCTCGCGGAAGCGGATCCTGGCGGAACAGGCGATGCGGATGGCAGCGGCGAGGCTGATCAGCAGCCATGAAGTCAACCTGTACGAGATCTACCAAATCTTCTGCGAGCAGAATGGGATAAGTCAGGACTTTGCAGCGTCGTTCACCGATGCGGAGGAGGCGCTGGAGCTTCGATTGTGTGCGCCGAACCCCGCAATTGCGGCTTTGTACGATGCTGCGAGGAACGCGGGCAAGCGGGTGATCTATGTCTCGGATACCTACCATCGCGACTACTACCTGCTGCGACTATTGCAGGCACACGGGTACGCGGCTGCCGGGGCAGATTTATTCGCGTCATCTGCTTTGAGGAAGTCCAAGCAGAGCGGCTTGCTGTTTCCTCATGTACTGAACGCAGTCGGAGTGGATGCCGGGCGCATGCTGCATGTCGGGGATCACCCGGTGTCGGATTATCGTGAACCGAAGGCAATCGGAATTCGGTCGATCCTCCATACACACAAGCTGTCGAAGGAGACGCCGTCGCTGATGACACAGAACGGAGGATCGCAACGGCCCGGAGATGATAGCCGGCTGAGCTATCTGTCCGTGGTGCGGGGCTTGCGGAGCGTGACGCCGCAACGGGCCGAGGCATGCGGACGCGGCCAGGATTTCTGGTGGAAGTTTGGCTATGCGGCAGCGGGACCGCTGACGACAGGCTACTGCCAGTGGCTCCAGGAGTGCTTTCGCACAGACGGCATCGAGCATGCCTACTTCATGCTGCGCGATGGAGCATTGTTCCATCGGGTGTACCAGGCATTGTTCCATGACAGGCCGGATGCGTGTGCGGCAAGCAGTCTGCCGGCTTCGCGACGGGCGGCGCTGCTTCCGATCGTAGGGCTCGCGCCCTCCTTCGCAGTGCCCAGCCTGCTGGGCGGTATCGGATTAAGACCGATGCGCGAGTATATCGAACGACTGGGGATTGCTGCCGATGCATTTGCAGAGGAAGCCAGGGGCGCAGGATTCAGCTCGCTCGAAGAGCGTGTCGATGGAAGGATCGATACGCAACGGTTGCTGACCTTTTTTCATCAGCGCAGGGTCATGGATGAACTGCAGAGGCAGGGAGAAGTCGAGCGGGGTATGCTGGAAGGCTTCCTGGCACAGGAGGGACTGACCTCGTACCGGAAAGTCGCGCTGGTCGATCTCGGCTGGGGCGGTACCATCCATAAAGCCTTGCACGTGCTGTTGCAGCAGGGTGCGCCGGAGACGAGACTGACTGGTTACTATATGGCGACGTTTCCGGATGTGCCGCATAGTGCCATGCCCGACTTGGCGCTGCGCTCTTACCTGGCGCATCGCGGAAACCCGGCGCCGGTAATTCGTCAGATCGTTTCGTTTCTGAATCTGTTCGAGACAGTCTATTCGAGTACCGAGGGCAGTCTGTTGAGGTTTGAGATGGCTCCAAATAACACCGGCGCCAGGAGAATCGCAGCGGTGCGCCAGGTCTCCGACAAGTCGGATGAGCAGTGCCGGAGACTGGAGGCGATGCATGACGGGGCCGTAGCATTCGCGCTGGATTATCGCGCTTGTCCGATGACTGCTGGGTTTCCCGTGATGCCTGCCGAAATCGCAGCTGAAGAGTTTTTCCGCGTGATCCAGCAACCTCTGCCGGAGGAGGCGCGCCTGCTGGGAGAACTGGTGCATTGCGATAACCTTGGATCGACATCGAAACATATCGCTGCGGCACTACGCACCACCTCTGACCCTGCCGTCATGTATGCCGATTATTGCGATACTCACTGGAAACAGGGAGCGCTGAGTTTGCCGACCCCGGAAGGAGCGGCACTGCGGACGCTGGTGTGGTTGACGCAGCTGGCGGACGGAGCATCGATTTAGGCAGATGTTTCATGCCGCTTAGCCGCCGCGTCGCCATGTGTTTCGCTCGATCCTCGATGCCTGCATAATGTCAGCAGTGACTTTGCGTTTACGTCGCTGATGCTCCTGGTCTCCTCACTGCTGGAGGTACGTGGATGAATGGTCACTGGCAGGCCGAGAACCCGCTCTTTCTCACGCTGGAGTTGATTGCGGCTTACCTGGTGCCGTTGTCCGTCGGAGTTCTGGGCTATTTCGTGCAGCGCAGTCTGAACCAGCAGCAGAACCGCAATGCTTCGTTGAGCAAGCTGGCGGATCGGCGGATGGAGATATTCGATGCAGTGAAGGACGATCTGGACCGGATCTACTGTTTCATTGCGGACGTGGGCAGCTGGAAGGATGAGACGCCAGTGACGCTGATCGAGGCGAAGCGGCGACTGGACCGCACCATGCATACGAACAGACCAGTGTGGTCGGCAGAGACGTTTGCTGCCTACCAGGACTATATGCAGACGGCGTTTGTAACGCACCAGGGGCCAGGCCAGGATGCGAAGATCCAGGCACATAGTACGGAGAAGATGCGCGGGGTGCCGGGCTGGCGGGAGATGCAGTGGGAATTATCGCTGACGGGAACAGTGCATCCGGAGCACGCCGCACGATACGAAGCGCTCGTCGAGCGGTTTGGCTGCGACCTGATGCTTCGATGAGCCTGGCCGCACGGGCGAACTCGGTACTGCCACACGGGCTGCCTGCTTCGCGAAGCTTTCTCCCGTTGGTCGTCGATTGGCTTCGCTCTACCCTAAGTGGAGATTCCGCGTCTAATGAGTTTGCGATCCGGATGTTGGAGGGTATATGAAGCGTCGGTTCTTGGTAGCAGTCATGATGGCGGCGACAACGGGCAGCTGCCTGGCGCAGTGGACCGCTACGCCGGTGAAGGATACTTCCGTACTGAAGCCGCCCGCGGGCGCGAAGGTGGCCGTGATTGAGTTTATGGATCTGCAATGCCCGGTATGTGCGCAGGTGAGTCCCGTGGTGGAGACGACGGCAAAGCAGCATCATGTTGTGGTGGTGCACCATGATTTTCCGCTGCCCATGCACAACTGGAGCTTTGCAGCGGCGGTGAATGCCCGGTTCTTCGACAGCAAGTCGCAGGAGCTTGGGAATGAATACCGCGGCGCCGTGTTTGCGAACCAGGACTCGATCGACAACGTGCCGTCGTTGACACAGTTCACGCAGAAGTTTGCGCAGGACCACAAGGTGGAATTGCCGTTCCTGATGGATCCCGGGGACAAGTTTTCGAACGAGGTGAAGGCTGATCGGGACCTGGCGCGGAGGATGGATCTGCAGCGAACGCCGACGATCTTTGTGGTGGCGCAGACGGCATCGGGTCCGCAGTACAAAGAGTTGCTGGATCGGAATGGACTGGACTCGCTGATCGATCAGGAGATGCAGAACGCGCG
>CAZZVA010000087.1:0-12142 GCA_964657345.1 uncultured Acetobacteraceae bacterium
GATATTTGCCCAGGGCGTGGCGCCGGTGCAGACGCTGCTGCCGGGCGTGGCAACAACGTATTTTCGCGATCCGTATGTGTATGAGAGTGAATTGCTGCCATCGTCGCTGGCGGTGGATGCTGCGAATAATCTCTACATCGGGGATGATGGCAACCGGCGCGTCCTGCGGGTAGCCCCGGATGGCAGCAGCACGATTGTCCTGGCTGGCAATGAAGCAAACAACTCCGGCCTGGGCACGCCGCTGGCGCTGGCGCTGGATGGCAAGGGCGACCTGGTGATTGCGGACAGTTCGTACGCCTATGGCGTCGGTCCGACCCTGCCCACGCCCGGTGCCGCGCCCGGGAATGTGTACCTGGCGATTCCGTATGGACAGTGGGGTCCGAATCAGCAATACGTTGCGTATATGACCGGGATGGTGGTGCAGCCGAATGGCGGCTTCATCTTCTCCGATTCCTCCAACAATCGTGTGGTCGCGGTGGACCCCGATGGATATGGCGTCGAGATTCTGAACACCAGCAATCTAATCGGCAGTGAGAAGCTGCCGATCAACTATCCATTTTCGCTGGCATGGCAGGCCGATGGCAGCCTGCTGGTGGCAGATTTCGGCAATGGCCGGATTATCCGGCGCACCAGGGATGGCGCCACTTCCGATGTTGTGGCACCAGGTGCTGGGATTGCGGGTGCGCCGCTGGTGCAGCCAATGGGTCTGGCGGTCGATCCCGCCGGCAACATCTACATTTCCGATGCCGGCAACAACCGGGTGGTGGCGATTTCCCCGCAGGGCAGGTCCTGGGTCGTTGCCGATGCCAGCACAGTGGTCGACGGCTCGGTGACGATGCCGATCAGCGATCCGCAGACACTGGCGATGAACAGCCAGGGCGACCTGTATATCGCGGACATGGGCAATGAACGGGTGGTGAAGCTGACCCGTTCTACCGAAGACCTGCGCTTCAGCCAGACCAGCCCCGGCAGCCAGAGCGCGCCAGTTTCAACGACGGTCGAGAATACCGGTAACAGCCCGCTGGTGCTGCAGTCGGTAGGGACCGCCGGATCTTCCGTCTTCTCCCTGCTGCCGGCCAGTACGTGCCATGCGCAGACAACTCTGGCCGTGGACAGCAGCTGCACCTTGAGCGTGGTGTACGCGCCTGCAACGGACGGCAACGACCAGGGACAACTCGACATTGTGTCCAATACGCAGGCTGGCGCGGCGATCTCTACCCAGATCCCGCTCTACGGTACGACGCATCCGCTGGTCGATCATTTCCGGCTGATGAACCTGCCGACTGCGGCAGCTGCGGGCAGTCCATTTTCCTACACGCTGCGGGCAGAAGATCCGCGGGGCAACGCCGTCGCCGGGTATCGCGGCACGGTGCAGATCGTGTGGAATGCGGTCACCGCGCAGGCGGTGCAGTACACCTTCACGGGCGCCGATGCGGGTGCGCATATCGTCACCAATACTGTACTGACAACGGCGGGGGTCAATAGCCTCACCATCGGCGATGTGCAGAACCCGGCACTGACGGTCACGGCGCAGCTGCTGCTGTCGGCCGGGACGCCGGCGGTGCTGACGTTGGTCAGCGGCGGCGGCCAGTCGGCACCACTGCAGCAGGCCTTTGCGCAGCCGGTCGTCATCCAGGTAGCCGATGGGTTCGGCAATCTGGCCGCGGGCGCGCAGATAACGCTCACCTCTTCGGCAACAGGCGCCGGCGCTGTGGATGGCAATGGGAACAGCGTGCAGACGGCAATGACAGATGGTACCGGCCAGGCATCGGTTTCACTACTGGCCAATAGTGCGGCGGGCAGCTATACCGTAGCCGTCAGTGCGCAGGGCGCGGCTCCGGTGAGTGTGCCACTGACCAACACGGGCATCGGCTTCACTATGAAGGCAACGCCGACGACGACCAGCTTCAGTGCGTTGGGCCAGGCGTCGGTCCTGCTCAGTATTGTTCCGGTCCCGGGTTTCACTGGCACCATCACGTTCAGCTGCAGCGAGGGGAATGGCGCCAGCTGCAACTTCTCAAACTCGAGTGTCCAGGTGCAGGCGAATTCGTCCACAGCGAATGCCGCGGTGGCCGGCGGCACGATTCCGATCCAGGTCACGATCAACAACACGAGCGCTACCACGACCGTTGCGAGCGATGCGCGCACCAGCTTGCCTCACGGTGCTGCCGCAGCAATTGCGATGAGTGTGCTGGCGGGTTGTTTCGGATTGGGACGCATCCGGCGCTACCGCAATGCCCTGGGTCTGCTTACATTGTGCCTGCTACTAGTAACCAGCAGCACCATGATGAGCGGCTGTGTGGGGAATGCGATGCTGCGTCCTACCGGCTCGGTCCTTCAACCAACCCCGATCCTGATGACAATCGTCGGGCAGACGACGATCCCTGGCTTGGCCCAGCCGTTCCAGCAGTCGGTCACGATCAAGGTCATGCCGTTTGTTTCGCCGGTAAGCGGAGGGTCAGCGTCCTCGGGCGGCGGTGGCATTCCAGCGTCACCCTGCGGGCTTCGTGGCAATCCCGCCAGTCACTGCGTGAAGAGTGAGTAGCCGGATTCTGGAATGAGCCTGGTGACTGCATGGCGAAAGCCTTGCCATGCAGTCACCGTTTGGTCGTCTGGTTCAGGCTTTCACGTCGTACCGGTCGAGCATCATGACCTTGTCCCAGACCTTGACGAAGTCCTTTACGAACCGGCTGTGTCCGTCGCTGGCTGCGTAGACTTCGGCCACCGCACGGAGCTGGCTGTTGGAACCGAAGACGAGGTCGCTGCGCAGGGCCTGGAAGCGTGTCCTGCCGGTGGCCCGCTCATCGAGAGAAAACGTCATGCCGGTGTCATCCAGCTTCTTCCACTCATAGTCCGCGCTGGTGAGTGCGGTGAAGAAGTCGTTGGTCAACACGCCGACGCGGTCTGTGAAAATGCCGTGGGCCGAGCCGTCATAATTTGCACCCATGACCCGCAGGCCTCCCACCAGCGCGACCCATTCCGGTGCCGTGAGTGAGAGCAGCTGCGCCTTATCGAGGAAGAGCTCTTCGGGCGCCACACCCTGCGAGATTTCCGCGAACCGGTCATCAGTGTAATTGCGGAAGCCATCGGCTACCGGCTTGAGCCAGTCAGACATTTCGATATCCGTCAGCTCCTGCGTGGTATCGCGGCGACCGGGCGTGAAGGGGACGGCGACCTGCACACCGGCATCGGACGCTGCCTTTTCGACAGCAGCGCATCCGCCGAGGACGATGAGGTCGGCGAGCGAGACCTTTACGCTGCCGCTCTGCCTGCTGTTGAAGTCCTGCTGCACGCGCTGCAGGGCTGCGACGACCGGCACCGTGCGGCGGTTGACCGCCCAGCCATTCTGCGGTGCAAGCGCAAGACGGGCGCCATTGGCGCCGCCGCGTTTGTCACTGTGGCGATAGGTGGCGGCTGCAGAGAATGCCGTGAACACCAGGTCGGACGCGGAGATGCCGGTTGCGAGGATTGCCTGCTTGAGCGCGGTGATCTCGGCCGCGCCGACGATATCGAAGTCACGAGGCGGGATGGGATCCTGCCACAGCAGATCGTTCTCCAGTCTCTTTTCCGGACCAAGATAGCGCTCGCGCGGACCCATGTCGCGATGCGTCAGCTTGTACCAGGCCTTCGAAAAAGCCTGCGTGAATGCATCGAAATCGGCGAGGAACTTTTCGCAGACCTTGCGGTATTCCGGGTCGGTCTTGAGGGCAATGTCGCTGGTCATCATCATCAGCGGGTTCATCTGGCCGGGTACGTGCGCGTCCGGAGTTTTGGGGGCATTCGGATCCGTGGGGGTCCATTGCAGGGCGCCGGCCGGACTCTTGGTCTGCTGCCACTCGAACTTGAAAAGGTTTTCGAGGTAGCTGTTGTCCCACTGCGTGGGATTCTGGGTCCAGCTGCCTTCGATGCCATTGGTCATCGTGTACTGGGCAAAGCCCGGCCCTTTCGGGTTGTGCCAGCCCAGGCCCATGGCTTCGATCGGCGCAATCTCGGGCGGAGGTCCGACCTCGCTGGCCGCGACCATGCCATGGCTTTTGCCGAAGGCGTGACCGCCGGCAATCAGCGCCACGGTCTCCTCGTCGTTCATGGCCATGCGGGTGAAGGTGGTGCGGATGTCGCGGGCGGATCCCATGGGATCGCCATTGGCGTAGGGGCCTTCCGGATTCACATAAATCAGTGCCTGGTGGGACGCGGCCAGTGGATTCTCAAGGTCGTAGTCGGCGTCGCCATTTTTGCCGCGCCAGCGCTTGTCGCGGGTGACCATGCTGTCAAAGGAGGAGACATCCTTCGGGTCCCAGACCTCGGGTCCCCAGTAGGTACTGGTGTCTGCCTCCCATGCGTCGTGCCGGCCTCCGGCGAAGCCATAGGTGGGGAAGCCCATGATCTCAAGCGCGCAATTGCCGGTCAGGATCATCAGGTCGCCCCAGGACAGGGCGTTGCCGTATTTCTGCTTGATAGGCCAGATCAGGCGGCGTGACTTGTCGGTGTTGCCGTTGTCCCACCAGCTGTTGATGGGCGCGAAACGCTGCAGAGCCTCGCCTGCGCCGCCGCGGCCATCGGCAATCCGGTAAGTGCCGGCGGCGTGCCAGGCCATGCGGATCATCTGCGGGCCGTAGTTGCCGTAGTCCGAGGGCCACCAGGCGACGGAAGAGGTCAGGAACTTCTTGATGTCCTGCTTGAGGGTTTCGTAGTCAAGGCTATGAAAGGCAGCAGCATAGTCGAAGTCATCGCCAAGGGGATTGGCCTGGGGTCCGTTGCGATGAAGCTGCTCAACTTTCAGACGATTCGGATACCAGTCCGAAAGGGTCGGGGGCGTGCCCAGGGCGCCGCCGATGCGGTCTCCGCCAAACGGGCACTTACCCGTCATTTCAAAGGTCTGGGTATTGGTCTTGTCGTCTTCAATCTTGAGCACGATACTTTCCTTCTCCGTAAGGTTAAGACTGCGTTTGAGGGGAAATTCAAGGAGCGGGAACCGCGGGCAGCCGCTGCTCGTCTGTTCCGGACCTGTCCGAGGGGTGAACGCGGCATCGCTGACAGCCGGCAGTGACGCGCGTGGCAAGTGACACTCGTCATCTTACCCGGATGACAAGGACATGCGCATCGGGCGATGGCCGCGGTCGAGGCGCCAGTTTGCCGGGATCAAAGGTAGGCGCTGCTTCGCACCTTTCTCCCATCGAGGGTCATCCTATTTTCTGTAGGTGGAATTGCGGAAGGAAAGAACGACGATGACACAGTCCAGGACAGTTCTTATCACCGGTGCGTCGACGGGCATCGGCAAGGCGACGGCACTCTACTTTCAACAGCAGGGCTGGAATGTGATTGCGACAATGCGCAATCCTGAGCATGGGATCGAATTGCAGTCGCTCGAGCGGGTGCTGGTGACTGCGCTGGATGTGACCCGGCCGGATTCCATTCGACAGGCAGTGCAGGCGGGATTGGAGCGCTTCCAGTCCATCGACGTGCTGGTGAACAATGCCGGATTCGGCGCCTACGGGCCGCTGGAGGCCACCAGCATGGAAACCGTGCGCCGCCAGTTCGATACCAACGTCATCGGCCTGCTGGAAGTGACGAAGGCCGTACTGCCGCATTTCCGCGCTCGCCACTCCGGCGTGATTGTGAATATTTCGTCCATCGGCGGCAAGGTCACGTTCCCCTTCGGCACCCTGTACCACGGTACCAAGTTTGCGGTGGAGGGCATCAGCGAATCGCTGGCCTACGAGATGCAGCCGATCGGGGTGAAGGTGAAGATTGTCGAACCGGGCGCGATCAAGACCGATTTCGCGACGCGGTCGTTCACCCTCAGCAATGACGAGTCACTGACGGAATATCAGAGCCTGGTGAAAGGATTGATGGCCGCGGTCGAGCCGATGATGGCGAATGGCGCCGATCCGGTGGTAGTGGCCGAGGTGATTTACAAGGCCGTGACGGATGGCACCGACCAGCTCCGCTATCCCGCGGGGAGTGATGCGGAGCCCATACTGAACAAGCGGCGCAGCCAGGACGATCACACGTTCATGACGGAGACACTCGCAAGCTTCAGCTGATCCTAGGTCTGCCAGCGGGGAGGGTTCTCAGGCTGCCGTCGCCTAGGCCATCCGCAGTGAGGGCAAAGTGTCATCGATCCAGGCTGCTGCTTCTTCGACGCCTGGCCGCTTCAATGCGGCTGTAGCGCAATCGGGCAGCTTGCGGTCGCACACCAGTACCGTTGCGGCTTCTGCCGGCAACGGATGGGAGATGTGGTAGCCCTGGATCTCGTCGCAGGCTGCGTGCGCCAGGATCTGCAGCTGCTCCTCATTCTCCACGCCTTCCGCTACTGTATTCAGGTGCAGGGAATGTGCCATCTGGATCATGCCCTCGATCAGGCGGCGGGCCTCTGCCGACTCCTCGATTTTGCTCACGAAGCTGCGGTCGATCTTGAGAGTGTGCATGGGCAGATCGCGAAGATAGCTGAAGGAGGAGTAGCCAGTGCCGAAGTCGTCGATGGATAGGCGGATACCGGCACGGCGAAGCGTTCCCAGCCTCTCCAGGATCTCGGCATGATTTTCAATCAGCACACTCTCGGTCAGTTCCAGGTCAAGGAACTCCGCCTGTAATCCAGTCTCCTCGAGAACCTTCATCACGGTGGTGACGAAGGAGTCCTGCGCCATCTGCACGGGCGACACGTTGACCGAGATTTTTACGCGGGAGTTTCCATCGCGATGCCACGCAGCCGCCTGGGTACACGCCTGGCGAAGCACCCATTCTCCGAGCGGAATAATCATGCCGGTGCGCTCAGCGACAGCAATGAAGCGGCTGGGTGCGATCTCTCCATGCACTGCATCTTTCCAGCGCAGCAGTGCTTCGAATCCGAGCAGCGTTCCATGCACACTCACCAGCGGCTGGTAATGGACGCGCATGGCGCCTTCGCGAATCGCCAGGCGCAGCCGATGTTCCAGGCTCATTTCCAGCAGGGTTTCTTCGCGCATTTGTTCGTCGAAAAGGAGGTACCGGTTGCGGCCACTGTTTTTCACCTTGTATAGCGCAAGGTCGGCATGGTGTAACAGGTCTTCTACCGAAGCCGAAGTGTCTTCGCAATGACTGATGCCGATACTGGCACCCAGGCGCGCGGCCTTCCCGACCGATGCGAAGCTCTCATTGAGACAGGCGATGATGCGTGTGGCCACGTCTTCGGCGATGGTGGTGTGCTGGCAATCGGCGAGAACAACGGCAAGTTCATCGCCGCCCATGCGCATGAGGGTATCGCCGGAGCGGATCTGCCCTTGGATGCGGTTGCATGCCTGGAGCAGGAGCGCGTTGCCCACCGGACGGCCCAGCAGGTCGTTCACTTCTTTAAAGTTATCTAGCGCAATCGCCAGCAATGCGAAGGGCGTGCCGTCGACAGCAGTCTTCTGCCAGGCTTCCTGCATGGTCGTTTGCAACTGCAGTCGGTTGCCCAGGCCGGTGAGGGAGTCGTGATACGCCTGGTGAAGCAAGGCTTCCTGGGTCGCTTCCCGTTCTGTCAGGACCCGCAGGGAGGCGAGTCGCTGGCGCGACGAAATCATCAGGAAGCCTACGCAGAAGAGGATCCACAGGCTGTGCTCGACAATCATGAGATTGTCCTTCGGATCGCCGAACATCCCCTGGGAATTCAGCATGCCGCCCAGCGCATGATTGGCGACGGTGACCAAAGTAGCCGTCGCGAGCACCTGCCAGTCAAGGTAGAGCGCAAGGAAGGCGAGCGAACCGAAAACATGGAAATGAGTTTCAGTGTGGCCGTTGGAGATCTGGATGAGCAGTCCCGACATCGTCATCTGGCACACCGCGATCATATGTCGGGTACAGCGTTCCCCGGGACAAAGAAAAGCCATCAGTACAGTACACAGGGCGATGGCCCCCCCGCCGAAAATGGCTAACAGAATATTCGACTGGGTAGCGGGCCCGCGATGAGACGACGCGATCCATACAGACGCGATGACCGCACCCGGCCATTGCAGACACATCAAGGTCGCGATCAGCTTATCGGTACGCTGACAGATTCGCTTGTACTCGGCCCGGAACATCACACCGGCTTGAGAGAGGATCTTGGGAGCAGACGGACTCAGGGAGTTCAAGGTATGGTCCTAGGAGCATCCGGGATAAGAACTGGTGCTGGTTACGAGAAGTGAAAAAATGCTGATAAACCTTTGATAATGAGTGCCTACAGCGAAGAAGCGACGGAGGAGCCAAGTTCGTAGAGCACTGCCACGGTTTCCAGCGCGACGAAAGCCGTGATCAGTGCATACTCGATCAAGTTCTGTCCTGCTTCGTTGACCAGCATCCGGCACATGCGCGTCTGGCAGATTTGCATCTCACTGTATCCTCATGACGATTATTAGAACTGTCTAAAGATCGAAAACAGTCCTTGCACTTCATTGCCCAAACTGACCTTGAACTGCGTTTTTAGATCCGGCTTGCGGACCAGGTCGAGCACCTTGCTGTCGCAAAAAACGAGGTCCTGCACCATGGTCTTGAGAACTACCCGGCGGCCTGTCGACAAGCCCGTCGAGGCGATATTGAGGACCTCGTGCATGGCATCGCGAATCATCTCGCCCATCGGTTTTTCCTGGGCGCGTTCGAGGGCTGTTTCATAGGGGAAGCCGAGCAATGCGCCGGCCATGGCGGCCAGTAGCGGCAGTTCGGTCTTGACCACCAGCGGTGTCAGGTCCGGCACCTCATGGTAGATCCCGAAGATCGGCGACGCCTTGCCCTCCGGAGCTGACAGGACCAGCGAGAAGCCGACATCGCGGCCGACCAGCTCGGTGAAAAGTTTTGACATTGCGAAGGCATTGATCTCGGCCATGCTTATCTCGCTCCCAGGATCGGCGTCAACGCCGTCTGCACGTCATCTGCCGTAAACGGTTTGGTGATCAGGAACGAGGCGCCGGAACCGATGGCCAGGTCGCGAATCTCTTTCGAAGCTTCGGAAGTGATGAAGCCGAAGGGCACCGTGTTCTTGTTGGCACGCGCCTTCTGCAGGAATTCGATGCCCGACATTTCGGGCATATTCCAATCGGAAAGCACCAGTTTCGGCTTTGCTTTCGCGAGTGTTTCCAGGCCCTGCACGCCGTTTTCTGCTTCGCCTACGGCGAGGTCGCGATATCCCGCCTGCCGCAGTGCCCGCTGCACCAGCATGCGCATCGTCTTGCTGTCGTCTACCAAAAGAATGTCCATCAAAGTCCCTGCCGAATCGCCCTGGCGAAATTTCCTGCTGCCGCATCCTGTCGATGCACCTGTGAAGGATGCAGGAAGGACGGCTCTGCACTTATCGGCGGGGGGCGTCGGCAATTTCAGGAAGCGTTAACTAAGGCGCATACCTCGTTTGTGGGATCTGCCACCGGAATTAAGCGTTCGGATTTGCTGGAATCCCTCCCGGCCGCTGCCGATAGTGAGCAGGGAACAGCCGAGACTTTTCATGCCCGGATTTGCTCCGGGCTGTCGGCAACGAGGGGGACCATGGCGGCACATCTTTCGCAGGTAGCGCAGGCTGGCAAATACCTGATCTTTGAACTGGGCACCGAAGAATTCGGCACCAACGTGATGCAGGTCAAAGAGATCATGAAGATGCAGGACATCACTGCTGTTCCGCAGTCGCCGCACTATGTGCAGGGCGTCATCAATCTGCGCGGGCGGATCGTGCCGGTGATGAACCTGCGCCGCCGCTTCAATATGCCGGAGCAGCCCTATACCGATAAGACGTGCATCGTGGTGATGCGCACCGAGGGCGCGGCCGCGGAACAGCCGATGGGCATTATTGTCGACGGCGTGGTGGAGGTGCTGCTGCTGAACCAGGACGACATTGAAGACCGGCCCGACTTCGGCGTGGAGACGGCCGGCTCGCATATTCGCGGCATGGCCAAGAACAAGGGCAAGGTGAAGATCCTGCTCGACATCGACAAGGTCCTCAACCCTCATGATGCCGGACTGCCAGTAGCGCAGGCCTAGCACCCAGCCGGACACTCACCGGAGAAGACGAAACACCCATGGCAGCCAATCCGAATACGCTTGCCGCCGGCAGACCCGCGGTGAGCACAGGTGAAGATCTAAAGTCCGTTATTGATGCACTGGCCACGCGGCTGATGGTGGAAAGCGATGTGAATGCAGTATCCGCGCTGCGTACGATCGCAGACGATGCTTCAACACTGGGCCTCACAGCATGCGCTGCGACAGCGAAGTCGTTGCTTGCCGCCTGCCAGGCGGATCCCGCAGCCGGCGCGGCCCAACTGCTGAAAAGCGGCCTCGGGCAACTGCGCGCGGATATCGATGCGGCAGGCAAACCGGAGAGTACGGGCGGCCCATCTTCCTTCGGCGAAGATGCCGAACTGGTCGGTGACTTCCTGGTCGAATCGCGCGAACACCTGTCCCAGATCGAAGGTCAGATGCTGGTGCTGGAGCGGGATCCCTCGGCGATGGAGGTGATCCACGCAGTCTTCCGCGCCTTCCACACGATCAAGGGGCTGGCTGGCTTTCTTGATTTTCAGATTATCCGCGAAGTGGCGCATGAAGTAGAGACGCTGCTGGACCTGGCCCGCAATGAAAAGCTGAAGGTCGATTCTGCGGTCGTCGATATCGTGCTCGAGAGCGGCGACTTTCTCCAGAAGGAAATCAATGCAGTCGAGGTCACGCTGCAGTCGGGTACGCCGCTGGTGGTCGGCAATCATCTCGACCTGCTGGGCAGGATTCGCACAGTGGCAGCAGCCCCTGCTGTCTCTGCAGTGGTTGCTGCCGAGCCGGTCATGGACGACAAGCCGGCCAAGACGGCGAAGCCGGTGAAGAAGACAGTGAAGAGCGCCAAGCCGGTGAGTGCTGCGAAAGCCGAAGTGAAGACGGTACCGGTAGAAGTCAGCCTGAACGTCGTGACCTTGTCGAGCGCGGCCGAAAATGCGACGGATGCAGCCCCCGCAGTGGCTGCGCCGGTCGCTGTCGAAGCCGCAGCGCCGCGCCCTGCTGCTGCGAAAGAGCCGGTCCGCACCGCGGATGCCGGTTCAGTACGCGTGGAAACTGCCAAGCTCGACCACCTGATGAACATGGTGGGCGAGATCGTGATTGCGCAATCGCTGATTCGTCACAATCCAGTGCTGGCGATGGCAACGGATTCGCGCCTGCTGGGCGATCTGTCGCAGCTAGCGCGCGTGACGGCTGAAGTGCAGCGCGCGACCATGAGCATGCGAATGATCCCGATCGGCCAGTTGTTCCAGCGGATCGAGCGCGTCATCCGTGATCTTTCGCGCAAGGCGGGGAAGCACGTCATCCTCGAGACCGCCGGGACGGAAACAGAAATTGATAAGACCGTCGCGGAAGAGCTGGCGGATCCACTGTTGCACATGGTGCGCAATTCGGTCGACCACGGCATTGAATTGCCAGCCGACCGCGTGGCTGCGGGCAAGAGCCAGGAAGCACGCATCCGCCTCTCGGCGTCCCACCAGGGCGGCCAGATCGTGATTGAGATTTCCGATGACGGGCGCGGACTGGACAGTACGCGCATTCGTCGCAAGGCAGAAGAACGGCAGCTGATTCAGCCCGGCGCGCTGCTGACGGACAGCGAAGTCTACCAGTTGATTTTCGAGCCGGGATTTTCTACGGCCGAAGCCATTACCGAGCTCTCCGGACGCGGTGTCGGCATGGATGTGGTCCGCCGCAATGTCGAAAAGCTGCGCGGCCGCATCGACACCTCCTCGGTTCCCGGCGCAGGCACCACCTTCCTGCTGAAATTGCCACTCACCCTCGCTATCATCGACGGCCTGGTCGTCCAGGTAGGCCAGCACAGCTACATCATTCCACTTTCCGGTGTACGCGAAATTTTTCGTCCCAGGCCGGACACGCTGTTCACCATCGAAGGTCGCGACGAGGTCGTGATGG
This sequence comes from uncultured Acetobacteraceae bacterium, assembly GCA_964657345.1. GTDB lineage: Bacteria > Acidobacteriota > Terriglobia > Terriglobales > Acidobacteriaceae. Next base: position 11,875 of record CAZZVA010000087.1, read on the forward strand.
TGCGCGAAGAACTCATGGCGATGGTGCGGCTGCATGAGCGGCTCCGGGTTGAGCCGCGGCTGACCAATCCATCGGAAGGTCTGCTGGTGGTGCTTGAATCCGAGAACAAACGCTTCTGCCTGCTGGTGGATGATTTGCTGGGCAAGCAGGAAGTGGTGATCAAGAACCTTGGCGAAGCCTTCAAGGACGCACCCGGCGTTTCCGGATGCGCGGTACTGGGCGATGGCCAGGTGGGCCTGATCCTCGACATCGATGGCATCTTCCGTGG
>CAZZVA010000088.1:0-12077 GCA_964657345.1 uncultured Acetobacteraceae bacterium
CGTGCTGCAGCAGACGCATTGGTATCCAGCGGCCTGAAGGATGCCGGGTATGTCTACGTAAATATCGACGACACCTGGGAAGCAGCCGCGCGCAATGCGCAGGGTGAAATCCAGACCAACGAGAAATTCCCTGACATGAAAGCACTTGCCGATTACGTACACAGCAAGGGTCTGAAGCTGGGCATCTACTCCTCCCCCGGGCCGCAGACCTGTGCGCGCTATCTCGGCAGCTACCAGCACGAGGAGCAGGACGCGAAGACCTATGCCGCGTGGGGCATAGATTATCTGAAATACGACCTCTGCGGCTTCCGGATGATCATGCACCAGCAGGCCGGGGACGATCACAATGCCCAGGCTACCAAGATGATGAAGGATGCCTACGAGAAGATGCACCAGGCCCTGCTGGCGACCGGTCGTCCAATCGTCTACAGCCTCTGCCAGTACGGCTGGGCCGATGTATGGACCTGGGGTCCGCAGGTCGGCGGCAATCTGTGGCGGACCACCGGCGACATCGAGGACAACTACAAAAGCATGGCCAACATCGGTTTCGGCCAGGCTGGACTATCCAAATACGCTTCGCCGGGCCACTGGAATGATCCCGACATGCTGGAAGTAGGCAATGGCGGCATGACGGGCGACGAATACCGGACCCACATGAGCCTGTGGGCCATGCTGGCAGCGCCGCTGCTGGCAGGCAATGATCTGTCCAAAATGTCCGAGGACACCCTGGCAATCCTGAAAAATAAAGATGTGGTGGCCATCGACCAGGATCCGCTCGGCAAGCAGGGCGAGCAGGTGGAGGCCGTGCAAAGCCGCGTGAACGGGTTGAAGTATTACGAAATCTGGTCGCGGCCCCTGCAGCATGGCAAGGCAGTGGCGCTCTTCAACCGGAGCGAAACAGCAGCACCAGTGACCTTGAAGCTGGCAGACGTGGGCCTGAAGCCGGGCGCGCATGCGAAGGATGTCTGGAGTGGCAAGGACGTCATGCTGAAGGATGGCTATACGGCAAACGTGGCAGCGCACGGCGTAGTGCTGTTGAAGATCGACGAATAACCGGAATGACCCATTCAGTGTAGGCACTGAGCTTTTTGGGGACAGGTTCTACAGACCAGGTAATGTTCCCGGCTGCTTACGATTGGATTCCGGTCAGGAGGAGAATCTATGATGGCTGGCATGAATGCACGATCGATCCGCAATGCTGTTGTGACTGCCATGCTGGCGCTTTCGCTTCCGGCTGCCTTTGCCGCCAAGAAGGACAAGGCTCCGAAGCCGGACAAGGAACTGGCAAAATATGCCGGCGAATACAACGGTGAGACGCGCACCAAGACCGAGTCTTTGAGCCAGAGCGAGATGCAGGATTTCTCACTCAAGCATCACAGCATGGGTCTGAGCCTGGGTGCGGATGGGACGGCCACCGTATCGCAGAGTCCGCATGGGGATGACGAGGTGACGTCCTTCGGCCACTTCAAGGTGTCCGGCGGCCAGTTGACGATCACGTTCGATCCGCTGCCGAATGACAAGGGCACGCCGGCGCCCATGGTGTTTTCCACCGGCCACAACGAGTTGACAGCGGTGACCTATGACCATGCGTTGTGGGGGAGCCTGCCGCCACCGCCCATGAAGCGCGGCGGCGACCAGAAGCCGAGTCCTGCCAGCAAGCGCGGCTCAAATTAACCAAAAATCAGCAGATCAAGCAGGCCGGCGCAAGATGCCGGCCTGCCTCGGTCCTATTTCTTCTGCCGCCTAGCTGCCATAGTGGCGGCCTTCCGAGGTCTGTCCGCAGGTTGTGCTGACTGGGCGTGATTCGAGCGGCTGAAACGTGCGGCGGAAGAAGGAATCGTCCACGACGTAGCACTCTCCGTTCTCTCCGCGAATAATCCATTCGCCGCGCCGGACATGGCGGAAGCCGTTGTCTGCTGCGATGGTTGTGTCGGATCTGGACTGGTTGGCGTCTACTACCACGGGCCGCGATGTTTGAAATGCGCTCATACTTCCTCTTGCCGGTAACTTGCCGGTACCTTCCATTTCAAGCCTGGCCTCGTAAGAACCGCACACGGAGTTCGTAAGCGGTTCGTAAACCGATTTGGAACGTTGGTCGCTGAGGGGCGAACAAATAGCGACAGCGCAGGCCGTTTCGGCGCTACACTAGCTCTTCATGCAGCCGTCTTCCCCCATCCTCGATCAGGCTGACTTCGTTTGCCCCGGCGGCCTGGCGTGGGCGCACCCGGTCGTCCAGGAGTGGTTCGTGGGGTGCTTCGGCACGCCGACGGAGCCGCAGGAAGCGGGGTGGCCACATATTCTGCAGGGTCGACCGACGCTCATCTCTGCACCGACTGGTTCGGGCAAGACGCTGGCCGCATTCCTGATCTGCATCGACAAGCTGATCCGAAGATCGATCGAGGGCAGTCTGCACGACGTGACGGAGGTGGTGTATGTCTCGCCGCTGAAAGCGTTGTCGAACGACATTCGCAAAAACCTTGAACAGCCGCTGGCAGAGATACAGCAGCTGGCGCTCACACGCGGATTTCTGTGTTCGCCCATACGGACGGCGGTGAGGACGGGCGACACGCTGCAGTCAGAACGGCGGCTGATGCTGAAACGGCCACCGCATATCCTGGTGACGACGCCGGAGTCGTTGTACATCCTGCTGACTGCAGACAAGAGCCGGGAGAATCTGCGTCGCGTCCGGACAGTAATCGTGGACGAAATTCATGCGCTCGCGGATGACAAGAGGGGTTCTCACCTGGCTCTGTCCCTGGAACGATTGGATGCACTGGTATGCGGGGAAAACCGGTTGACGCCGGCGGGATCGCTGGCAGGGCTGGAGCGGGCGCCGCAGCGCATAGGGTTATCGGCTACGCAGAATCCGATCGAGGTGGTTGGAGATTTCCTGACTGGCTGTCTGCGTGGCAACAACGTTTCGGGGCCGGCGATTGTGCAGGTGGGAACCCGGAGGGTACTCGACCTGGCGTTGGAACTGCCGGATGACGAACTCGGTTCGGTGGCATCGAATGCGATCTGGGATTCAGTCCATGACCGGCTGGCGGAACTGGCGCTGGAGCACCGTTCCACCCTGGTCTTTGTGAACACCCGGCGCATGGTGGAGCGTCTGGCGTATGTAATTGGTGAGCGGATCGGGGCCGAGCACGTTGGAGCGCATCATGGATCTTTGTCTCGCCAACTGCGGCATGAGGCAGAACGAAGACTGAAGGCGGGCGAGATCAAGTTGCTGGTGGCGACGGCGTCGCTGGAACTGGGCATCGATATCGGTTCGATCGACCTGGTCTGCCAGGTGAATACGCCGCGGGCCATATGTGCAGCGATGCAGCGGGTGGGACGCGCGGGGCACTGGCGCGGGGCGATTCCGAAGGGGCGTTTCTTTGCGACGACGCGGGATGACCTGCTGGAACAAGCGGCCCTGATCCGCGCCATGAAGGCGGGTGATCTGGACAAACTGGAGGTACCGCCGTGTCCTCTGGACATCCTGATGCAGCAGATCGTGGCCATGTGCGCAGCAGAGCCGTGGCAGGAGGACGACCTGTTCGCAGTGGTGCGGCGTGCGTATCCATATAAGGAACTGACACGGGAGCAATTTGAAGAGTTGCTGTGCCTGCTGGCAGACGGGATTGAGTCGTCGCGTGGGCGGTACGGCTCTTATCTGTTGCGAGATCGGATTCACGGAAGACTTCAGGCGCGGCGGGGAGCGCGGATGGTTGCGATCTCGAATGGTGGCAGTATTCCGGATGCAGCGATCTATTCGGTGATTCTCATGCCGGAAGGGGTTCAGATCGCAACACTCGATGAACACTTTGCCGTGGACTCGCATGCAGGCGATGTGGTGCTTCTTGGGAACACGAGCTGGCGGATCCAGCGGGTGGAGAGTGCTGGACGGGTGCTGGTGGAGGATGCCCACGGGCAGCCGCCGAATGTGCCGTTCTGGGCTGGCGAGGCGCCGCAGAGAACGATTGCGTTAAGCCAGTATGTGTCGGATCTGCGGGAAGAGATCAGTCAGCGGATCCCATCCACTGGTGCAAAAGCGGTGCTTCCAGGCTATGTGAGTGCGACGCATCCCGATGTCGCAGCCTGCATGGAATGGCTGATGGAGACATGCTGTGTTCCAGCGTCGGGCGCGATGCAGATGATTGCTTATGTGGTAGCCGGACGCGCGGTGCTGGGGACGGTGCCGAGCCTTACAACGATTGTGGCGGAGCGGTTTTTCGATGAAGGCGGCGGCATGCAGTTGATCCTGCATGCGCCGTTTGGCGGCCGCATCAACAAGGCGTGGGGCCTGGCGCTGCGCAAACGGTTCTGTCGCGGATTCAATTTCGAACTGCAGGCAGCGGCAACTGACAATGGCCTGAACATTTCGCTGGCCGAGCAGCACAGTTTTCCGCTGCAGGATGTGTTCCGGTTTCTCACCGTGGAGACGGTCACGGAACTATTACAGCAGGCGTCGTTGACCTCGCCCATTTTCAAGGCGAGGTGGCGCTGGGACGCCGGACGAAGTCTGCAACTACTGCGGATGCAAAAAGGAAAACGGGTGCCGCCGCAGATTCTAAGGACCCGCGGCGATGATCTGCTGGCATCGGTTTTTCCGTCGGTGGCTGCCTGCCAGGAGAATATTGAGGGCGATATCGAGATTCCGGATCATCCGTTGATTCGCGAGGTCATGAAGGATGTGCTGCAGGAGGCGATGGATCTTGATGGCCTGAAGCAGGTTCTTGCCGGCATCGAGTCGGGTGCAATTCGCTGCGTGGCCGTGGATACGACGACGCCTTCCGTGTTTGCGCATGAATTGCTGAACGCCAATCCATACGCCTATCTCGATGATGCGCCGCAGGAAGAGCGGCGGGCGCGAGCTGTCAATATGCGCGGGATGGTGCCGGAGAAGTTGCTGGGTGAGGCAGGACGGCTGGATCCGGAGGCCATTGCGAGGGTGCGCGAAGAGTGCTGGCCGGATATTCGCGACGAGCATGAGTTGCACGACCTGCTCTATGCACTTGTCATCGTGCCGTGTGGGGTGCTGGAACGACGCGACGCCCGGGACTGGGGGTTGTTTCTCGGCCGGCTCGAGGCAAAGGGCCGGGCGCGGCTCGATAGAGGTTACCTGATAGCTGCCGAGCATGCGGATGTGTTGACCGGTGAAGTTTTGTGGGCGGGGCTGGATGAGGGGTTGCTGCGGAAGGCAGTGAATGGATGGATGAATATCCTGGGGCCGGTCACGGCTTCCTCGCTGGGTGATTTTCTCGGCGTTGCAGCAAGTGAGGTGTTCAAGACGTTTCTGGCGATGGAGATGCAGGGAAGTGTTCTGCGGGGCGTCTTCGAGGGCCGGGGGAATGGCGCTGTAGAAGACTGGGACCTGGAGTGGTGTGAGCGACGATTGCTGCAGCGCATTCACAAGCGAACGCTGGCATCGCTGCGGAAACAGGTCGAGGCGGTGACGCCGGCGGTTTATATGCAGTGGCTGCTGCATTGGCAGCACCTTGCGCCGCAATCGCAACTCACGGGCGAAGCCGGGGTGTTAGAGGCTTTGCGTCAACTGGAGGGATTTGAAGCCCCGGCCATTGAGTGGGAGACGTCCCTGTTGCCACAGAGGGTGGCGGATTACGATCCGCGCATGCTGGATGCGCTGTGCCTTTCCGGTGCGGTGGGTTGGGGCCGCATCTCGCCGCATCCTGCCTTCGCGTCTGCTGCCAACGGCGCGCCACGGCGGGTCGTGCCGACGTCGATGGCGCCGATTACCTTTTTTCTACGCGAAACAGCTTTGTGGATGGATCTGTGTCTCAGTGATCGCATTGTGCCGGAGTTGACGCTGCAAGGGGCGCTGAGTGAGTTGGCACTGAAACTGCGCTGTTGTCTTGAGCAGCGGGGCGCAGCCTTCAGTGCGGACCTGGTGCGGATGCTGGGTGCGTCTGCAGTCGACGTAAGCCGTGCATTGTGGGAGCTGGTGGCGGCGGGGCTGGTGACGGCGGATGGCTATGACAGTCTACGGATGCTGATTGATCCGCGACGCAAGCAGGCGTTTGCATCGCCGGCACGGGCACGGGCGGTGAACCGGGAGCGGACGACAGTGGGACGCTGGTGCCTGCTGGCTGCGCATGCGGAGGCGCATGCCGGTGAAAGTGTGACGGGCAAGGCGGAGTTGCATGAGCAGCGGCTGGAATCTGCCTGCTGGACGCTCCTGGCTCGCTATGGCGTGGTCTTTCGGGACCTGCTGGCACGGGAGACGACTCATCCGCGATGGCGCGACCTGCTGCCGATGTTCCGGAGGCTGGAGGCGCGCGGGGTGGTTCGCGGGGGGCGGTTCCTGGCGGGATTTGGAGGCGAGCAGTTTGCGCTGCCAGAGGCGGTGGAGAGTCTGCGCGCAATGCGAAGTTCCGTAAAGCATACAGAGACGGTTACGATTGCGGCGGCGGACCCGTTGAATCTTGTGGGGATTGTGGTGCCGGGCGATCGTCCGATGGCGATTCCGGGACGGGCGGTGCAATTTACGGATGGCGGTTATGTAGCCGAGGATAGTATGGCAGTGAGCCGTAGAGAGGTATTGCCAGTGGCGCCGGAGGGGTTGAGCGGGCACTTGCTGGCGCGGCAAACTGCTACGCTGTTTTCAGCTGAGACTGGTCATGACTGATCCTCAAGATTTGCCTACCGGGGCGCCGGGCGAAGAACGCAGTGCTCTCCGCGAAGAAGACGAAGACTGCTATTGGGATGGACCGTACCTGGTATTCACTGAGTCGTTCCACTTGAAACGCGGATACTGCTGCAGCTCAGGGTGCCGGCATTGTCCATGGAAAGACAAGGAGTCGCCGCTGCCGGGAAGTTAGCGGGGCAGCCTAAATCGCTGCAGGTCGCTCCATAGAACGGATAGCTGCTGCTTGCCGGATTTGGGTGTCATTGAAGGTGCCGGCGTACTTGAGTCCGTAACCAAGAGCGCGGTCTCTGGCGATGTGGATGATCCAGATGAGTGCAAGTCTCGTCATGATTCCGGCGTGCCGATGCAGGGTGAAGGAGCGGCAGCGCATAGCTGCGAGGGCCGCCGAGGTAATCGAGCAGGGCCATGTCCGGCGTAAAGAGCATCAGGGCGAAGAAGGGCCAATGACCCGGGAACCAGCGAGCATAGACCAGGATGCCTGCGATCAGAACCAGCGCCGCATTCTGTGCGTAGTACGATGTGCGGCCGGAGCGGTTTGCCGACGCTGGATGGAATACGTTTGCGAGGTATCGTCAGTTCCGTCATTCAGAGCTTTCCCGGTTCAGCGGACCTGCTGTTGGACGGCGCGAGTGTGACGTCCGAGATGATGACCGTTGATCTTCCATTGCCAGGTTTTAAGAGTCCAGGTGCATGGTTCGCCGTTGCCAACTGACCCGTCGAGCGGTCGGCGAAGTGCTTCTGTTCTTGCCGGCATTTTTCGGGAGCCAGTCTTCTCAGATATTGGCGATGCTCGATGAGTTATCGGTTTCTGCGGGCCGTGTCAGTGGATGTCTGCTGAGAGTGACTACGTTCAGCCTCTTGTTCTCACTCGGTGGAGCTGGCCTGAAGTGTGCTTACTTTATCTCGATTGACCCAGTGGCCAAACTGGGTTCTGAGTGCCGGTAGTGGCGAGGCAGTTGTGGCAATCACGTCCAGTCCACGGTCGTCGTACCTAAGCAAAACAATTCCGGAGCATGGATCGAAAATAGGAACGCTGCCTCGAACCGAAGGAAAAATGCGGTGGTCTTGATTTGCTATCGCTTGAAACAGGTGTTCACGGGAGATATTGAATGGCCGGATGATTGCCTGCCTATGGTAAGACATCATTCTGCGGATAGGTCGTATCATCGAGTCGGATCGGCGGCCCCAGGATGAATCCTCGCTAAGAAATGCGAGCCACTGAGCAACTCGGAAGATCGCATCGTATATCTTCATAGCGCGATCGATCTCTGAATAGATAAACATCGAAGCGAATCCCGGCGAACCACTGGTCGATGAGGTTACCACCCAGCGAAAGCTTTCCCTGGAGCCTTGCGGTCAAACATGGGCTCGCCCCTACTTCACCGCATCTGTATCAGCCATAGACCGTGTGAACGTTTTTCTGTGGCTGCGTGCCTGCCACGAAAGAGGGTGCGCACAACCTCATAGCAAACGTACGCGCCAGGCAGACGAAGGTAGAGATGACCATCGGCATGGACCTGGGAGATCTCCGGAGCCATTACTATCTTTACGCCATGAGCGAAGGTTCAGAGGTGACAGTCTGTTCTCGTCATCCGGAATTTTGCAGGCTTTCCTGGCGAGAGGAAGATCTTGAGACGCATGTTTTGACGTTCCGAATTCTTCCTGCACCCTAGTGTCCTGCGAATGCTGGAGATGGTCCTCCATCAGAGGCGGCGTCTTCTTTGAGGTCCATACCTTCAATCAGGCCGTCCGAGATGGTGTAGACGTGGAATACTTCGCTATCTGAAAGAACGTCTCCATTCAGAGACTTCACGAGCTGCTGCACCCTTACCTCTGTCGTGCCGTCTGCGCGGTTGACCAGTTCGGTAGGCGACACGTGAGGATCAAACGCCTGCCACTGACGGGTCCAGTAAGCACGAATCTCCTCTTTCCCGACCACATGACCGCCCTCGGAGGCTTTGGGCCATCTCACATTCTCGGTCATGAGGGCCAATGCGCCGTCAATGTCCCGCGCATTGAAAGCAGAGTATGCCTTTCGTATCAACGTATCCCTATCTGTCATGGTTCCACCTTAGTCTGGAATATGTGCCGAATCTATTTTGTACTTTCATTCTGAAGTTCTGTGCTGGTTGGGTTCACTTTGATGCTGCCATTTCCTGGCTGTTCTTGAAATAAGCCCGTAACCGTAATGGGCACCGATACTGCAGATGAGTGGTACCCCTTGTCTGGTTATTGCCTTGACTGCTGCGGCTCTCGCCTGTCGCAGCTTCCTGAGCTTCGGTAAAGCGATGCATGCCGGCTCCCCGTTCAGGCGGAGGCTTTGGCCGGTTGGCCTTCTTTCCTGGTGGGGAATATGAGGAGAGTGACGGCGAGGGCAACGCAAATACCGAGGGCGACTTCGAGAAAGCGGGCGAGGGCGGCCTGGCCGGGGCCGGCGTCCATGTGAATGAGCACGATGATGGTGAGGGCAACGGCGGCGAGACGGCCGGCTTTGTCGAATTCGAGCAGACTGCAGAGGAAGATGCAGAGGGCTACGCCTAATCCGTAGAGCAGGTAGTGACCGTGCCAGGCGTAGAAGGTGGCCCAGCCGAGGAAGGCGCCGATGGCGGTGCCGATGAGTCGGTCGCGACAGGAAGTAATGGTGACGCCGGTGTCCGAACCCATGACGACGATGGCGGTGATGGCGGCCCAGTAGCTGTGGGCGAGGCCGAAGGTATGGCCGAGCCAGAGACAGAGGACGGCGGCGAGGCCAGTCTTGAAGGCGCTGAGGGACTGGCTGCGCAGATCCTGCTGGCGCCACCACGAGGCGATGTTTTGCTGCAGTTTGTTCTGGGTCATGGTTTGCGGAGCACGCTCGACGGGTGAGATGTCCGTTTCGAGGGCTGCACTCGGGCACTGTTAGGAGTTATTCCTTTTCGTGAAGGACTTCTTCGAGTTTGGGCTTGTGTTTGCGTTCGCGGCGCGACTCTTTGGGTTCGCTGTTGATGACCCTGGATGGTCTGGGCTGGCCGACCTGGTCGCGCGCGTTCAGCTTGACGGCCTTGGTGACAGAGAACGGCTTGGACTTTTTCCTGGTCATGGGCGGGGCCGTGCTTCCTTTGAGTATGGAATACTTCTTGGGGATTGCAAGAAGGAGTTGAGATGGAAGAGCGCGATTTTTACGATGAGAAAGCGGAGACCAAGACGCACACGCTGACATGTCCGAGTTGCGGGAAAGCGGACGAATACCAGATTAACTGGCTGGTACGGCGGAAGAAGGCACAGATCGGGCGGAACGCGGATGAGAGGGACCGGGCGAAGTTTGCCAAGTGGCAGAGCTACATGGTGCGGAAGGATGACCAACTGGCGTGCAAGAACATCCGCTGCCGGAAGCGGTTCGAGGTAGCCGGCGTGCAGACTGTGGCGTTTCTGTAATCCGGAGTGCGTTCGTCCTGTCAGTGCCGGTCTGTTTTGGGAAGAACTCATGGAGTTCGGAACATTCCGGTCACCGGGGCTCGTTTCCTCGCTATTCTCTGGCATCTATCGCCACTCGGGCCGGTAGAATTCTCTAGTGACGATGGGGCGAATGTCTGCCAATGACTGTACCGGGGCGTCCCCAGGAATGGCATCCTGGGATCAGGGGCTGCGACGGTGTGGACTGGATGGGGCGTCTCGTGATTTGATGGATTTGCGGCGCCTCTTTCGGGGTGTGGCAAAGTAGCGATGATGTTGGAGAGAGCATGGCGAACCTGAGCATTCCAGTAGAAGAGCGGAACATGACGCCGCAGCAGATTGAGGCGCTGGATTTGCGTCGCCGCAAGGGCACGCTGCTGTTGACGATTGCCGGACAGTTCACGGTGATTGCGACGCTGCTGACGCTGTGGGCGGGGAGTGACCTGGTATGGTCTCCGACGCTGGCCAAGCCGATGGTGATTTACTTCCTGCTTGCCTGCACGATCGTGGTGGTGGCGGGATCGACCGGGGTTTATCTGCGCCGGGGTGCTCCCGAGTTTTAGGCAGTGGCGTACTGCTTTGCGGTTCTCACTCGCCTGTGGGGGTGGTGGTACGGCCGGGGTTTGAGATCCCTCCACTTCGTTGCGCTTCGTTCGGGATGACAAATCGCCTTGTCTGAAGTTTGGCAGGCGGGGCTGGCGGAAGCGCCTTGTATTCTTTGTGCATGTTGATGCGTAAAAGCCTCTCGTCCCTTTGTCTGCTGTTGCTGTTGTTTTCCACCTCGTGCCGCTCGCAGGCGCCAGCTACGGGCAAGGCAGCCGGGCCTGGTGCCACCTTCACTGTCGCGGACTCCTCTCTGCATGCGCAGCCGTCGGTGCTGGTGTACGGCGATATGCGATTTACAGATCCGGCCAATGTGGATGCGGCGAATCCGACGGCGCGGCAGCTGCTGGTGGCGAAGATTGCGCAGCTTGCTCCGGATGCGGTGCAATTGACGGGGGATGTGCCGTATGCCGGGGGCCGGGCGGCGGATTACGACGTCTACCGGACCGAGACGAAGGCCTGGAAGGATGCTGGGCTGCATGTGTATCCGGCGCTGGGAAATCATGAATTTGCCAAGGGGTCGGAAGGCGATTGCCTGGAGCACTGGTGGACGGCGTTTCCGGAGTTGCGGGGGATGCGGTGGTATTCGGTTGCGCTGGGAAAGCGGATCTACCTCGTGCAGCTGGACAGTACGTCGCCGCTTACGGATGGGTCTCCGCAGCGGGTGTGGCTGGGAGACCAGTTGAGTCACCTGCCGAAGTCCGTCGACTTTGTGATGATCGGGATGCATCATCCGCCGGTGGCGGATATTCAGACCCGGTACGAGGTGGATCATAATCCGCGGCCGAACGAGATTGCTTTGCGGGATTACTTAAAGGCAGTCGCGCCGACGCTGCATGCGGCGGTGGTGGTGACGGCGGGGCATATCCATAACTACGAGCGGTTTGCGCAGGACGGCGTGGTGTACCTGGTGTCGGGTGGGGGCGGAGCTCATCCGTACCCGGTGGACCGGACGCCGCCGGATCAGTATCAGAGCCCGGATTTCCCGAACTTCCATTACATCGTGTTTACGCTTGAGAAGAAGGATTTGAAGGCGACGATGTACCGGCTGGCGGACCCGGCGGCGGCGAAGGTAGAGTGGCAGGCGCGGGACTCGTTTGTGGTGGAGAAGAAGTAGATGTTCGAGCTGAGGGACGGTGGTTGTTCCTCCTGGTTGTCCGCCGAGGGTGATGGTCAGGCGTCGTTTTCACGAGAGGGCAGATTTTTGCGGGCGGCGTATTGAGCTGGATCTGTTAACACTCGCGGCTTTGAGATCTCTCCACTACGCTTCTCTTCGGTCGAACGACAAAGCAAGCTACGTTTCGCTTAATTCGACATTAGAAAGCGGGCTACGTGCAGGTTGGCAGGTGAAAGCAAAAGCGCCGCTCCCGAAGAGGGAAGCGGCGCTTCT
>CAZZVA010000089.1:0-12067 GCA_964657345.1 uncultured Acetobacteraceae bacterium
GGCCGGACGAAACGACCCTCACTGGCAACGAGACCATGGAGAACGCGAGAAGCAGCGGCCAGGAAGCAGTCTGGTACCAGATACTCGACAAGTTTGGTGGAGTGGTTGCGGGGCTGGCAACGGCGTCGTAACAAGTTGAAGTTCGGGAGATACAGCAAGAAGAGCGGCGGAGGCTCAGTTACCGACGGCCTCGGTCGCGTGCCATCGGGCCGCGCACGCACATCCTAGATTCACAGGGCGCAATAGATATCCCCGAAATGGGGCGTCGTCCGCAACCTTTGCCTTAAGAGTCGGTCTAACTCAGCAGGAGATATTCAATGCAAAGGGCCTTTTTAACTGGAACGCTTTTATTTCTGTCGATGTTGTCTGCAGCACATGCCCAGTACGCTGGAGCAGCCAGCCAGGGAACTCCCTCGAATCAGGCTTCGTCCGAGGGCGCGGCTGCGGGACAGTCTCATCCAGAGGCATACTCCGATGGTCGCGGGGCGAACGAGGCGCGAATTTTCGACTTTCAGCCGAACGCGGGTGTCTTTGTCCGTAGTGATGTGATGAACGGAGTGCAGACCGTGCAGGCTACAAACCAGGTCACCGAGCTTCGCGTCGTGCAGGGCCGTGCCAATGTGACTGTTCATCATGCGGCTGCGCATGCGCCGATTCTGGTGGACCTGCCGGGGGGACAGGTTTCGCTGCTCAAGGATGGCTTCTACACGTTCAATGCAGCGACGAAGACGGTTCGTGTTCTGCATGGTGAGGCCCTCACCGATCAGGGGCCAAAGGGCGATGCGCGCGGCACCAAGATCAAGCAGACGCAGCAGGTGGCCTTCTTCGGGAACGTAAGGCTGAAGGCCGTCAATGCGTACCCGTACGAGTTGACGTCCGACGTGCTCGCGGAAGGTGGCGAGGGTCGAGGCGCATATATGGCAAGCGGCCAGGATGGTTATGGCTATTATGGCGGCTACCCCTATTACGCGGCCGCCTACGGCTATCCATGGGGCTATGGATTCGCTCCGTACGGCTATGGCTACCCGATCGGCGTCGGTGTCGGCTTCGGCTACGGTGGTGGGTTTGGCGGCTTCCGCGGTGGCTTTCGCCGTTAAGGCGTTGGAGCGAGAAAGAAGAAGCTCTCCCACGGGAGAGCTTCTTTGCTTTGAAGATGTCAGTCGCCGGCGACTCTCGGAAGCGGCGGGGGCGGGTCTGTCTGCAAATTGACGCAGGAGATTGGAACGGATTCCAGCATCGCTGTGAGTTCGGGGTTTGCCTAATCCTTCTCTGGCAAGGTATTCAGTCATAGATTGACGACGTCGGCCACACCAATCCTGCTCAACAGCGGGCCTTCCCAATCGAACTCGTCCATAAGCTAAAGCGATCCTAAGAGAATTGGACCGCTTGTAAGGTCGCGTTTTCGCACCGGCCTTCCCGGCTGCCGGGCTGCTGCGGCTCATGTGGTTGAGGCTGCGGCCCCGGATGGTTCGCGGAATGGTTCTACCGGGATGCGTTCGTAGCGCACTTCCAGCACGGTCAGGGTTTCCGTGCCGCCTGGTGCATGAAGAACCACATCGTCGCCTTCTGCTGCCTTCATCAGGGCGCGGCCGAGGGGGGAGGCATAACTGATGTGGTTGCGGTCGAGATCGACTTCGTCGGTGCCGACGATGCTCGCCACCCGCTCGACCCCGGCGGCATTGGCATAGCGCACGGTGGCTCCAAAGAATGCCTTGATGGCTCGCTGGCCGGTCCTGGGAGCTTCCGGGTCGACGACTTCCGCGGCTTCGATGCGCTTTGTCAGGAAGCGAATGCGGCCGTCGATCTGGCGCAGACGTCGCTTGCCATATTGGTAGTCGGCATTTTCACTGCGATCGCCATTGCCTGCGGCCCACGCGACCACCTCTACTACGGCCGGGCGATCCCTGGTCAGCAGGAAGTGGCGCTCGGCTTTGAGGCGCTCGAGGCCGCCGGGAGTGATGTAGTTGGTGCCGTGGCTGGCGGCGGGTTCCTCTGCTTTCGGTCTTCTTGTAAACCCTTTGCGCATCCTGCGAAGCTCTCCTGGCAGCGTTTTTCGATACTAATCCGGTGTTGACGGGGCATGCGCCTGGCGAGGCCGCGTTGTCCCGGGATGACGTTGCCGGCAAGCTGGTTTATGGGTAACCAGCACTCAGCCTGAATGGCCGGCTGTAAAGAGACCTGGGTGAATGGCGTCGTCAAAATCGCCGGCCGACCTAGCGGCGGTATTTCCCAGACTTGTCCAAAAAGTCCTGCATCTCAAGCAGTTGCAACCAAAACATAATCTGCGTCGTCCACACACTACCGGCCGGGTCTGCAAGAATGGCAGAGAAGGTTGTCCCGGTTCCAGTCGCCGCGAGGATGCAGGTCGCTACTCGATGAAGTTCGCGTTCTTGCTCTGCGAACGGGGCATGATGCTTTAGAAGTTTTTGATTTGGAGGAGCCGCCGCAGCAGCCTACGACTCTGCCTGCGGGAAAGCTACGCACCTGATGCAAGAAGACAAACAACCGCAATCCTCGACTGCTGCTCCATACCTGAAACCTGACGAACCTTTCGCACCGGCTCCCCCGGAGGAACCGAAGAGGAAGAGTGGCGGGGTTGGTCGTGCCATCGTGTGGCTGGCGCTGCTGGCTGCCTTCGGGTTGCTGTTCTTTTTTGTGCTGCGCCATAAGGAAGCGGCAGCTCCAGGCGGCCCCGGGGGAGGACGCCGCGGGATGGGCGGCCCGGTGACGGCAACAGTGGTGACGGCGCAAAAGGGAGACATCGGGGTGTACCTGGATGCGATCGGGACCGTGACACCGGTCTACACTGCTTCGCTGACCAGCCAGGTGCAGGGACTGATCACGGCGGTGCGCTACCGCGAAGGACAGATGGTGAAGAAGGGTCAGCCGCTGATCCAGATCGACTCGCGGGCGTATGAAGCGAACCTGAAGACGGCTGAGGGGACACTGCAGAAAGACGAAGGCGTGCTGGCGCAGGCGCGGATGGACCTGGCGCGCTACCAGGCAGCCTGGGCGCGGAATGCGATCCCGAAGCAGACGCTGGACGACCAGGAAAAGATTGTGGCGCAGGACGAAGGCACGGTGAAGACCGACCAGGGCACGGTGGACTACGACAAGGTCCAGGTGAGCTACACCAACATTTTTGCACCGGTGAGTGGCCGGGTGGGCTTGCGCCTGGTGGATCCGGGGAACGTGGTGACGGCCGGCAGTACGACGGTGCTGGCTGTGGTTACGCAGATCCAGCCGATTACGGTCATCTTTACGATTCCAGAAGACTCGCTGGTTGGGGTGCAGGCGGAAATGCGAAAGGGGCACACGCTGAGTGTGGAGGCGTGGGACCGGTCGGTGACGAAGAAGATTGCCGAGGGCAAATTATCCGTCGTGGACAACCAGATCGATACGGCGACGGGCACGGTGAAGCTGCGTGCGACGTTTGATAACAAGGACAATGCCCTGTTCCCGAACCAATTTGTGAATATACGGTTGCTGGTGCGGACGCTGAAGGACGCGACGCTGGTACCCAACTCCACGATTCAGCACAACGGCAGCCAGGCGTATGTGTACGTAGTAAAGCAGGGCAAGGCGACGATTACGAATGTGACGCCTGGGAATGTGAACGGGCTGACGACGGCGGTGACGGGAATAGAGCCGGGTGATGAACTGGTGGACAGCAGCTTTGAGAAGCTGCAGAACGGATCGGAGATCAAGGTCTCGAAGACGCCGCCGCCGGGCGGGAACAATCCGATGGAGAGTGTTGCTCCGTGAGTCCGTCCCGCCCTTTTATTCTGCGGCCGGTTGCGACTTCCCTGTTCATGGCTGCGATTCTGTTGATCGGCATTGTTGCGTATACGCAGCTGCCGGTTTCGGCGCTGCCTGAGGTCGACTATCCGACGATCCAGGTACTGACGTTCTATCCGGGTGCAAGTCCTGATGTGGTGGCGACGACAGTGACGGCTCCACTGGAGCGGCAATTTGGCGAGCTGCAGGGTTTGAGCCAGATGACGTCGACTAGCTCGGGCGGGACGTCGGTAATTGTGCTGCAATTCAACCTGACGTTGAATATCGACGTTGCGGAAGAAGAGGTGCAGTCGGGCATCAATGCGGCGCAGAGTTTTCTGCCGTCGAATCTGCCCGCGCCGCCGGTGTACAGCAAGACGAATCCTGCGGATGCGCCGGTCTTGACGATGGCGATCACGTCGGACTCAATGCCGCTATCGCAGGTGGAAGACCTGATCGATACGCGGCTAGCGCCGAAGCTTTCGCAGTTGAGTGGTGTGGGACTGGTGTCGATCAGCGGCGGGCAGAAGCCTGCGGTGCGGATCCAGGTAAACCCGGCACAGCTGGCTTCCTATGGGTTGAGCCTGGAGTCTGTTCGCACGGCGTTGACGCAGACGAGCGTGAACTCGGCAAAGGGTAACTTCGATGGGCCGCGCCAGGATTACCAGATTGACGCGAACGACCAGCTGACGGTGAGCAAGGACTACCAGAACGTGGTGGTGGCTTACAGCGATGGTGCGCCGGTGCTGTTGAAGTCAGTTGCGAACGTTGTGGATGGGGTGGAGAACAAGACGCAGGCGGCGTGGATGGACAAGACGCCGGCGGTGATTTTGAATGTGCAGCGGCAGCCGGGCGCGAACACAATCAGCGTGGTGAAGTCGATCAAGCTGCTGATGCCGCAGCTGGAGACAAACCTGCCGAAGGGCATTCAGATTACGACGTTGACGGATTTGACGACGGATATTTCGGCGTCCGTGTCAGATGTGAAGTTTGAGCTGGTGCTGACCATTGCGCTGGTCGTGATGGTCATCTTCCTTTTCCTGCGCAATTTGTACGCCACGATTATTCCGAGTATTGCGGTGCCGGTTTCGCTGGTGGGCACGTTCGGCGCGATGTATGCGCTGGGCTATTCACTGGACAACCTGTCGCTGATGGCGCTGACGATTTCGACGGGCTTCGTGGTGGATGACGCGATCGTGATGATCGAGAACATTTCACGATACCTGGAAGAAGGAACGCCACCGATGCAGGCGGCGCTGCGCGGTGCGGAACAGATTGGCTTCACGATTGTGTCGTTGACGGTATCGCTGATCGCGGTGCTGATCCCGCTGCTGTTCATGGGCGACGTGGTGGGGCGTTTGTTCCGCGAGTTTGCGGTGACGCTGGCGGTGACGATTATCATCTCGGCGGTTGTTTCTTTGACGCTGACGCCGATGATGTGTTCGCGGATTTTGAAGCATGATCCGGAGGCGCAGCAGGGACGGTTCTATCGCGCCTCAGAACGTGTGTTCGAGAACATGATTGCGTTTTACGGGCGAACGCTGAGCGTGATTCTGCGGTACCAGACGCTGACGCTGTTTGTGGCGCTGGGCACGCTGGTGTTGACGATTGTGCTGTACATCCTGATCCCCAAGGGATTTTTCCCGGTGCAGGATACGGGCGTGATCCAGGGAATTTCGCAGGCTTCGCCGACGGTGTCGTTCAGCTCGATGGCGGACAAGCAGCAGGCGCTGGCGGATGTGATTCTCAAAGACCCGGCGGTGGAGAGTCTGTCGTCGTTCATTGGTGCGGACGGAACCAACACAACGCTGAACAGCGGGCGGTTTTCGATCAACCTCAAACCGCTGGATCAGCGAGATTTGAGTGCGGCAGATGTAATTCGCCGTTTGCAGACGAAGCTAGCGGATGTGCAGGGGGTGCAGTTGTTCATGCAACCGGTGCAGAACATTACGGTGGATGACCGGGTGAGCCGCACGCAGTACCAGTACACGCTGGAAGATCCGGATATCGATGAATTGAACCTGTGGACCAGCCGGTTCGTGGACAAGTTGAAGCAGATGCCGCAGCTGGAAGATGTGGCGACGGACCAGCAGCTTGGCGGCAAGGCTGTGATGATGACGATCGACCGGGTGACGGCTTCGCGCATGGGGATTGCGCCATCAACAATCGACAACACGCTGTATGACGCTTACGGGCAGCGGCAGATCAATACGCTGTACACGCAGCTGAATCAGTATCACGTGATCCTGGAGGCGATGCCGGAGTTCCAGTCAGACCCGAGCAAGCTGCAGAGTTTGTATGTGCAGTCGAACGGGTCGTCAGGGGCGTCGGGTGCGGGTGCATCGACTTCGTTTGCGGCGTCGGGGTCGGCGTCGGCCGGATCAAATGCGACGACGCAGGCATCGAAGTATACGCCGGCATCTGGTGTACTAACGCCGGGCGCGAATGCGCTGGCGACAACGCAGGCGGGATCGAGTTCGGCGAGCGGGACTACGCCATCGACGTCCGGCACGAGTTCCGCGCTGAGCAGCCGGGTGCCGCTGGCGGCATTTACTCATATCGAAGACATCAATGAGCCGCTGGCGATAACGCACCAGGGGCAGTTCCCTTCTGTTACTGTTTCGTTCAATCTTGGACCGCATGCGGCGCTGGGCGACGCGATCACGGCTGTCGATAAGGTGCAGAAAGACCTGAACATGCCATTGAGTGTGCAGGCGTCGTTTCAGGGTACGGCGGCATCGTTCAAGAACTCACTGTCGAACGAGGCGCTGCTGATTCTTGCGGCGCTGGTAACGGTGTATATCGTGCTCGGCGTGTTGTACGAGAGCTTTATTCACCCGATTACGATTCTGTCGACGCTGCCTTCGGCGGGGGTGGGCGCGCTGCTTTCGCTGATCCTGTTCGGGCAGGATTTGAGCGTGGTGGCGATTATCGGCATCATCCTGTTGATCGGAATTGTGAAGAAGAACGGCATCATGATGGTGGACTTCGCATTGGAAGCCGAGCGCGAGCATGGCAAGAGTTCGACCGAGGCGATTTACGAAGCGAGCCTGCTGCGATTCCGTCCGATCATGATGACGACGATGGCGGCGCTGCTGGGTGGATTGCCGCTGGCGTTCGGCACGGGCTTTGGATCGGAGCTGCGGCGTCCGCTGGGCATTGCGATGGTGGGCGGATTGCTGCTGAGCCAGGTGCTCACGCTTTACACGACGCCGGTGATTTACATTTTCTTCGATAATTTTGCAAAACGTTTTTCGAAGAAGCCGCAGGCGTCGCCGAATATGCCGAATGTACCGCCGCCTGATCAAGGAAACCTGCAGCCGGGGCGGGCATGAGTTTATCGTCTCCGTTTATACGACGGCCGGTGGCGACGACGCTGCTGACGATTGCGATTGCGATTGCAGGTGCGATCGGCTACGTGGTGCTGCCGGTATCGCCGCTGCCGCAGGTGGATTTTCCGACGATCAATGTGAATGCGGGTTTGTCGGGAGCGAGCGCGAATATTATGGCGTCCTCGATTGCGACGCCACTGGAGCGACAGTTCGGGCACATTGCCGGTGTGACGGAGATGACGTCGCAGAGTTCGCTGGGTTCGACGAATATCACGATCCAGTTTGATTTGAGCCGCAATATCGATGGGGCTGCGCGCGACGTGGAAGCAGCGATCAATGCGGCACGGAGTTATCTGCCGGCGAATCTTCCTGCGAATCCGACGTATCGCAAAGTGAATCCGGCGGATGCGCCGATTATGATCCTGGGCCTGACGTCGGACAAGTACGACAGGGGCAAGATGTATGACGAAGCTTCGAGCGTAATGGAGCAGAAGCTGTCGCAAATCCAGGGAGTGGGCCAGGTGGTGGTGGGTGGCTCGTCATCGCCATCAGTGCGCGTGGATGTGGACCCGACGAAGCTGAATAGTTACGGGCTGCAGTTGTCGGATGTGCAATCGATGCTGAGCCTGCAGAACTCGGATATGGCTCGGGGGCAGCTGACGAGCCATGGCGTGACTTCGGACATAATTACGAACGACCAGATATCGCATGCCGAGGAGTACAAGCCGCTGATCGTGGGCTACTACCACGGTGCGGCGGTAAGGCTGGAAGATGTAGCGGATGTGATCGATTCGGTGTCGAACCTGCGGACTGCCGGATATTTGAATGGCATTCCGTCGGTGACGGTGATTATTTTCCGGCAGCCGGGCGCGAATATCATTCAAACGAACAATCGGATTCGCGAAGAGCTGCCAGCGATCGAGGCTTCGATACCGCAGGGCATCAAGACGACGATTGTGCTGGACCGCACGACAACGATCAAGGCATCCGTGACAGATGTTGAGCGATCGCTGATTCTGTCCGTTGTGCTGGTGATTGTGGTGGTGTTCATTTTCCTCCGCAAGGGACGGGCGACGCTCATACCGACGGTGGCAGTGCCGGTGTCGTTGATTGGCACCTTTGCGGTGATGTACCTGCTGGGCTTCAGCCTGGACAATCTATCGTTGATGGCGCTGACGATCTCGACCGGGTTCGTGGTGGACGATGCGATCGTGGTGATGGAGAACATCTCGCGCTACCTGGAACAGGGTATGAAGCCGATGGAAGCTGCGTTGAAAGGCGCGCAGGAGATCGGCTTTACGGTGTTCTCGATCAGTATGTCGCTGATTGCGGTGTTCATCCCGATCCTGTTGATGGGCGGCATCGTGGGCCGGCTATTTCGGGAATTTGCGGTCACGCTATCGACGGCGATCCTGGTTTCGATGGTGGTGTCACTGACGACGACACCGATGATGTGCGCGTTCCTGCTGAAGCCGGAGGACCCGAATGAAAAGCACAATTTTCTTTATCGGCTGAGTGAGGGCGGATTCAACCGGCTGCTGGCGGGTTATCGGAGCACGCTGTTGTGGACGCTCGACAACTCCGTGCTGATGCTGATTGTGCTGCTGTTGACGATTGCGTTGAACGTGGTGCTGGTAGCGAAGTTGCCGAAGGGATTTTTTCCGCAGCAGGATACGGGTGCGCTGGTGGGTGGTTTGCAGGGGCCGCAGGACGCCTCGTTTCCGGAGATGGATGATTCGGCGCGACGGCTGGTAGCAGTGATCAAGGCTGACCCTGCGGTCGAGAATGTGAATGCGTATATTGGCCAGGGCAATGGCGGCTTTGTTTATATTGCGTTGAAGCCATTGAATGTGCGCAAGGTGGGCGCGATGGAGATCATCAACCGGCTGCGGCCCAAGATGAACCGGATGCCGGTGGCGTCGTCGTTTTTGCAGGCGGCGCAGGATCTGCGCATCGGCGGACGCGGCAGTAATGCGCTGTACCAGTACACGATTCAGTCCGACAGTGTTGACGATCTTTCGAAGTGGGGACCGATTCTGCTGGCGCAGATGAAGAAGCTGCCGGGATTTCAAGATGTGAATTCCGACCAGCAGAATGGCGGCCTGGACACGCAGTTGACGTACGACCGCAATACGGCGGCGAGGCTTGGACTGAATCCGCAGACAATCAACAGCGGGTTGTATAACGCGTTCGGGCAGGCGGAAGTTTCGCTGATTTACACGCAGCTAAACCAGTACTACGTGGTGCTGGAAGTGGCACCGCAGTATCTGCAGACGCCGGCGGGATTGAACTCAGTGTACTTTCACACGACCAACCACGGAGTGATTCCGCTGCGTGCGTTCACCCAGGTACATGATGGAACGACGCCGCTGTTTGTGAACCATACGGGGCTGTTTCCGTCGGTAACGGTGTCGTTCAACCTGGCGCCGGGATTTTCGCTGAGTGATGCGACGAAAGCGATCGACCAGATGAAGGAGAGGCTGGGTACGCCGGGTACGATTCGCGGATTTTTTGCGGGGACGCTGCAGGCGTATCAGGCGTCATTGAGTACAGAGCCGTACCTGATCCTGACGGCGCTGCTGGCGGTGTATATCGTGCTGGGCATTTTGTATGAAAGCCTGGTGCATCCTTTGACGATTATTTCGACGCTGCCATCGGCGAGTGTCGGTGCGATGCTGGCGCTGCTGATCTTTCATATCGATCTGAATGTGATTTCGATTATCGGGATTATCCTGCTGATCGGAATTGTGAAGAAGAATGCGATCATGATGATCGACTTTGCATTGGCGGCTGAGCGCATTGATGGGAAGACGACGCGCGACGCGATTTTTGAGGCCTGCCTACTGCGTTTCAGGCCGATTCTGATGACGACGATGGCGGCGTTATTCGGGGCATTGCCATTGGCGTTCGGTACGGGAACGGGCTCGGAATTGCGCCAGCCGCTGGGTATTACGATCGTGGGCGGATTGATTGTGAGCCAGTTGCTGACGCTGTATACGACGCCGGTGGTGTACCTGATGCTGGATAGTCTGCGGTTGCGCATGTCCGGCAAGACCCACGATGATTTTCGGCCAGATATTTCTCCCGAGCTAAGTACGGATGCAGGACATACGTTGTAGTTGAGGTTGCGATTGACCATGAACGAATCCATGAACAATACGAATTTGCAGGACAGCCAACACGGGCTGGCGAGATCGTCGAGACGAGCCGCAGTGATAGCGGGTGCGGTGCTGGCGATGGTGGCTGCGGGATGCAATGTGGGACCGAAGTATCATGCACCGACGCCGGCGACGTCGCTGGCGCCTACGGCTGCGGCTTACAAGGAGATTCCGCAGAGTGGTGATGGCTGGCAGGTGGGCACGCCACAGGATGCGATGCTGAGGGGCAAGTGGTGGGAGGTGTTCGGCGATCCGGAATTGAACGGGCTGGAAGAGCAGTTGAACATCAACAATCAGAACGTCAAGGTGTACTTCGAGAATTTCATGTCCGCGCGTGCCTTAGTGCGTGAGGCGCGGGCGCAGTATTTTCCGACGGCTTCGATCGGGCCGAGCTTCTCCCGGACGAGGTCATCCTCAAATTTGCACAACTCGACGGGTGTGCTGGGTAGTTCAGGTTCCACCTCGTCGGGTACGGGAAGCGGAACGAGTGTGGCGACCAATACTGGTACGGAGAGTACGCTGTGGTCGGCACCGCTGGATATTTCCTGGGAGCCGGACTTGTGGGGGCGTGTGCGCAATACAGTGCGCGAGTACCAGGCTTCGGCGCAGTTGAGTGCTGCGGATCTTGAGAATGAGCGGCTGACGGAGCAGGCGTCGCTGGCGGAGTTCTTTTTCGAACTGCGAGGCCAGGATGCGTTGACGGGTGTGTACCACCAGACGATTGTGCAGGACCAGAAATCGCTGGAGTATACGCAGGCGCAATATGACACGGGTGTCGGTAACAAGATTTCCGTGGTGGAAGCACAGAATACTTTGCAGGCTGCGCAGGCGACGCTGACGAACCTGGGTGTGGCGCGTGCGCAGTATGAGCATGCGATTGCGACGCTGATTGGAAAGCCGGCTTCGGATTTTTCGATTCCGGTGAAGCCGATGCTGGCGACGCCGC
This sequence comes from uncultured Acetobacteraceae bacterium, assembly GCA_964657345.1. GTDB lineage: Bacteria > Acidobacteriota > Terriglobia > Terriglobales > Acidobacteriaceae. The sequence goes on from CAZZVA010000089.1 coordinate 11,214, forward strand.
CGAAGGTGCCGACGGGTGTGCCTTCTGCGCTGCTGCAGCGGCGCCCGGATATCGCGGCGGCGGAGCGTACGATGGCTTCGGCGAATGCGTTGATCGGCGTGGCGGATGCTGCGTTTTATCCGACCCTGACGTTGACGGCGGATGGCGGATTTGAAGCGTCGACGTTGAAGCACTGGTTTGATTGGCCGAGCCGGTTCTGGTCGACGGGTCCTGCGTTCAGCGAGACAGTGTACGACGGCGGGCTTCGGCGGGCCACGGTAAACCAGTACATTGCGACGTATAACGCCGATGTGGCGAGTTATCGCCAGGCATGCCTGACTGCGTTCCAGCAGGTAGAGGATTACCTGGCTGCGGTGCGGCTGTACGACCAGCAGATCAAGCAGCAGCGCCAGGCGGTTTCTTCGGCAGAGCAGTATATCGAGCTGGAGAGAGCCCGTTACGAGACCGGGGTGGATCCTTATGTGAACCTGGTGACGGCAGAGAATACGCTGCTCCTGGATCAACAGACGCTGGCGTCGCTGCAGGTTTCGCAGATGACGTCGGCGGTACAGCTGGTGGCGGCGCTGGGTGGAGGATGGGATCGTTCCGAACTGCCGACGGCGAAGCAGGTGACGCAGAAACCGTCCAAGGCGGAGACGACCATCCAGCAGTGAGTGCTGGATGGACGGGCGTAGACGCTTTGCTGCGGCTGGTTGCTGCTCCTGTTGGGCGGGGGTTGGCCGTATGGTGAATGAGCTTTGTCTTTGAACGGAGGGTTGAGATCTCTCCACTGCGCTTGGCTACGGTCGAGATGACAGATAGTGAGGCTTCGCTACGGTCGAGATGACAAAGTGGTGGCGGCGAATTCGAGGGTC
>CAZZVA010000090.1:0-12049 GCA_964657345.1 uncultured Acetobacteraceae bacterium
GTCACCATTTACTACTGGTGGCAGAATCTGAAAGGCATTGAAGAATCGAGTGACAAAGCACTCGAGGTCATGAAGATCACGACTGTGATGGTCGTAATCCTGATCGGTTGGGGCATCTACTCCGTCATTCACGTAGGCGCGGCTTTACCTCCACTGCCCAAGCCATCGACCCTGAAATTTGGTCCGGATGCTCTCGGCTTTCTGAAGAACGCTCCTATCAGTCGTGTCTTCGGGCTGTTCGGAATCCTGATGGCTTTTGGCCATTCTGTCCTGGCGATGAGCGGCGAAGAGTCACTCGCCCAGGTCAATCGTGAGATCGAACATCCAAAGCTGAAGAACCTGAAGCGTGCCGCGATTGTGATCGCGATCTACAGCTTCATTTTCACGGGCCTCGCTTCCCTGCTGGCCGTGATGCTGATTCCTGATTCCGTAAGAGTCCCGGTTTATCGTGACAATCTGATAGCCGGACTCGCGATGTACATGGTGGGTCCGCAATTTCTACGGATTATCTTCCGTGTTTTTGTCGTCATCGTCGGCTTCCTGATTCTCTCCGGCGCCATCAATACTTCGATCATCGGATCCAGCGGCGTACTGATGCGCGTTGCTGAAGACGGAGTTTTGACGGATTGGTTCCGGAAGCCACATCGCAGCTTCGGCACCAGTTATCGCATCGTGAACCTTGTAGTTATCCTTCAGTTGTTCACGATCGTGGTCAGCAAGGGTAACGTCATTACCTTGGGCGAAGCCTATGCATTCGGCGTCATCTGGAGCTTCACCTTCAACAGCCTGGCCATGCTGGTTCTGCGCTGGAAGTACAAGGGTGAGCGCGGCTGGAAGGTTCCTCCGAACATAACTATCGGCAAGACAGAAATTCCGGTTGGGCTGATTTCCGTCTTCATGGTGCTGCTATCGACTGCCATCGTGAACTTATTCACCAAATCCGTAGCGACGGTATCGGGCATTGCGTTTGCCGCCGCTTTCTTCGTCATTTTCAGTGTGTCGGAAAAACACAATCGCCGTAAGCACGCGCTCTCGGATCGGCAGATGCGCGAACACTTCCAGCTGGAGCACGAAGATACCATCGGCTGCGAGGCCCTGCAGATTCAGCCGGGCGGAGTGATGGTGACTATGCGAGATGCGGCAGCACCGATCGCGCTCAAGTGGGCACTTGCGCGCACCAACACCGATGAGCAGGACATCGTGGTGGTGTCGGCACGGATGGTTGGAGCGGGCGGTCCTGAGTTCCTGGATACCTCGGAGCAGGCCTTCAGTGAGCACGAACAAATGCTCTTTACTAAGGCAGTCTCAGTAGCGGAAAGCTTTGGTAAGCACATCTCTCTACTCGTGGTGCCTGCGGGAGATGTCTTCGCAGCGCTGGTCCAGAGTGCGAATGCCCTTGAAGCGTCTACTGTCGTCTCTGGCAATTCCGTCAAATTGACCGTCCAGGAACAGGCCTTTCACATGGGCCAGGCGTGGGAGAATCTTCCGGAACCGAAAAGACAGTTTACATATTACGTAGTGTCACCGGATGGCTCGGCACAGTCGTTCTATATCGGTCCGCATGCACCAATTCTCAATCCTGACGATATCTCGCTGGTTCACCGCCTGTGGTTGAACTTTCGCCGGGACCAGGAGATGGGACAACTGCACCATGGAGATATTGTTACCTACGCGCTGACCCGCCTGGCTTCGGATTATGCCCGTGACAAACAGGAAACCCTGAAGGGTTTGAGGCGCAGCATCCAGGACAGCAACAATCCTCGAACGCTGCAGCAATTCCGGCTTACCCGCGACCGGGAAGCAGCGGGCGAGTTTTCCGTAGTCGCTCCCAGGGCGAACGCAGATAGATCCGAAGAATCGAATTAGTTCTTCGCATCTATCTTAAATTCCGGGATGATCCCAGGAACGCGCAGCGATTTCAAGACATACCCGTAGTTATACTTTCAACCATGAATTAACTAGCCAACTGCTACCGTGGAGCAGATAATGGGCCATTTTCATGGGCCAGGTCGCACGATGACTATGGAGAGGAAAGACATATGCACACTGAAAGAATTGTGGGCGAGCTGGACCGCGAGATCGCACGCCTGCAACAAGTTCGAGCACTGCTGACCGACACTTCAGCAAGCGGCAGCACACCCACAGTAAAGCGGAAGCCGGGACGACCGGCAGGATCCGGCACACTGAGTTTGCAGGGAAGAAAACGCATTGCGGCAGCTATGAAGAGAAGCTGGGCTGAGCGAAAGAAGCGTGCTGCGGCCTCGGTCAGCTGAGCGAGAGCAGCTGCATTTCATACCTACCTGATGCCATCGATTGAGCCGGGCCGCTCCAGGCCCGCTCAAGGTTTCCGCAATTGACCCGTCGAATGGCCAACCCCATGGTCTCCCCATCCGGCGTAGTCTCCTGTTTACTCCATTCAACTTGACGGCTCAGAGTGGACGGCGTAGCTTGACCCTATGGGCGAACAAAAAGCGAATATCGAGTCAGCGCCGCACATTATCCCCCTCTTTCCCATGGCCAAGCCCGGCAGCGGCCTGGTTGGTATCGCGCGCATCGCCGGTGGCGCCGAGCAGGTTGGCCTGGGGCACGAAGTCCGCTACCACTCACTCGCAGTGCGCTCGATTCTGAATAAAAGCGTTTCCCGGCGCAAACTCAGCTTCTCGCGCAGCATCAATCCGTATCGTGGGTGCGAGTTCGCTTGCAAGTACTGCTATGCGCGGTATACGCATGAGTTCATGGAACTCCGCGATCCAGCCGACTTCGAGCGAAAGATCTTCATCAAGCAGAATGCCGCCTGGCTGCTCAGGCAGGAGTTGCGGGATATGCGCGCCGATGAAGAAATTGCGCTTGGTACTGCTACTGATCCGTATCAACCGATTGAGCGGCGGGAACGCGTGACCAGGAGCCTGCTTGAGGTTCTGGCACAATGTCGCCATCGCAGGATCGGGATCGTCACCAAGTCGACCCTGATCGGCAGGGACATTGATCTTCTGCAGCAGATCGCGAGCCAAAACACCCTCGTGGTTCACATCACGATAACCACGACGGACGCAGTCCTGGCGCGGCTGCTGGAGCCGCGGGCGCCACGGCCTGACCTGCGATTTGAGACAGTAAGGCGACTCCGGCAGGCCGGTATCTGTACTGGTGTTCTATGTTCCCCGCTCCTGCCCGGACTGACCGATTACACAGGTGCGCTGGATCAGGTCGCCGCGGCTGCGAAAGGCGTGGATGCGAGCTTTCTATGTGCGCAGCCGCTTTTCCTGAAACCCTGCTCGAAGGTGACCTACCTCGCATTCATCAAGGAAAACTTCCCGAAACTGGAACCGCTCTACCAGCAGCGCTTTGAAAGCGATGCCTTTGTCGGCAACGCCTACGCTCAGCGCATTCGGGCGATGGTGAAAAGTGTGTGCAGGCAACATGGCCTTGCGGAGCGAAGCGGAGATGCATTGCTGACCCGTGAACTGGACGCGAATGAATACCGGCATGATGGAAATTCCAGCTTCCGGCAGGGTTCGCTGTTTCCTGCGCGCATGGCTCCCGCTCGAACGGCGATACCACGGGATCGGGCGATGAGGGCCTGAAGAGATTCAGCGAGTGATGATGGTTTCGTACACGTTGTCCTTCGCGAGAAAGAACTTGCAGTTGCGGTAGCGACTGAAGAGCTTCTCGATGCTGCGGTTGGTAAACACGCGCTGCACCTGGACATTCATGCTTTCCTGCATCTCGATATTGTCACTGTCGGTGAGATGGTAGCGACAGTACGAGGTCCGATCGCCGCCAAGCTTGCTGTGGAAGAGGGCCAGTACCTTGCCCAGCGAACTCATGGAGGAACAGAGGCGATCGACGATCGGCGCCACCAGGGGCTCTGGTAAATAGTCGAGAGTCGTCCAAAGCAGGACCACGTCAAATTCACGGCCAGAGAATTCCAGATTCTGATCCAGAAATCCTTCCACGTTGTAGCCTGGCGTCTTCTCGCCTTCAGCTGGCGGGAGGATCCATTCCGGCTGCAGCGCGGCCCGCACCAGATCAGCCATATACACACTGTGGCCCATGTTGGTTAAGAAGTTGATGTTTGTCGGCGAGGTTGGACCGATGTCGAGGACCCGCAGATTCTGTTCACTCTTCAGATGCTTCAGCAGGGCCGACCAGCCGCTGGAGTGCCGGGGGATCCTCGGTCCGGTCAATACCGGTGGCGCAGCGTTCGGGTCGGCAAGTTCTTTTTTAAAAAATCTGCGAAGCACACTTACACCGTAGGTTGATTTGCGACCGGTTCACTTAAAAGTAAAGCGGAAAGAAGGACACTCGGCGCATCGACTGACCGAGTTGACAGGCCGCCAGGCCTGGTGGCCCTGCAATGTACTAACTAGACCTCAGCGGGAACCTGTGTCTGCGGTTCTGCTACGACCGTTTTCGCACCCTGCACCAGATCGACCTTACCTTTGAAGATTGCATTTTCTTCGATCGAGAGACGGGCTGCGCTGATATCTCCATTCAAATTACTGCCCTGTCTTAACTCGATTCGACCCGTTGCTGTGATGTTGCCGTTGAGAGTACCGAGAACCACTACGTCTCGCGCGGATACGTGGGCTTCCACTCGGGCGTTGGGGCCGATGGTCAGCCGACTCTCCGACAGAGTGATCGTGCCTTCCACCTGCCCATCGACGAGAAGGTCTTCGCTGCCCTTCACTTCTCCGCGGATCTGCACGGACTTTCCGATCACTGCTGCGCCGGACTCGCCAATTGCCATCGAAACTTCTCCCATTCGTTGGTGACTTTAGTTGGTGACTCTGCCCGCACTATACGAGAGTGAGCGGGTCATCGCAACCTGCATCCTCTACAACGCACGGGGCATATGGCACCACCAAGGTCAATGAGGGTCCTCCAGGGTGCCCCAAACGTCTCTTCAAAGTGCCGGACCTCAGCCGGTTGCATTCATGGCAGTATGAACTGGAGCGGCAGGTGAAGCCGCTGATCTACCATCAAGGAACCAAGAGGTTCGAATTAATGTCGTGGAAGTATCGTCCCCACTCTCTAGCCTTTGCATGGCTCTCCCTTTTTGCGACGACGTGTTCTCCCATTCTGCATTCCCAGGAAGAAGCGGAAGCTTACAAAGCAGATCCGGTGCCCCTGGTACGAGACGCTTCATTCAATGAACTCCACCCAGGCATGAGCGGCAAACATCCCTACCGCTATCGCCTGCGGAAGACGGATGAAAAGGGGACAACGGTCAAGGAAATCATCGAGACCCCGGACGGGGATGTAGCCCGCCTGCTGAGCCGGAACGATAAAGCGTTGACAGCCGACGCGGAGCAGACCGAGATGGCTCGCCTGGATAACCTGCTCGCCCATCCCGAGGTACAGGAGCATCGTCATAAGCGGGAGCAGGAAGATAGCAGCCGGGCAGACACCATGATCACGCTGCTGCCCACGGCCTTCACCTACAAGTATCTCGGGATCGCAGACGGATTAAACGGTCCGGCTTACCGGCTGGCGTTTACGCCGAATCCAAATTTCAATCCGCCCAGCCGCGAAGCGCAGGTCTACCACGGCATGGCAGGGGAGCTATGGATTGATGTAAAGGAAAAGCGGATGTCGAAGTTCGACGCCCACCTGATCAGCGATGTGGATTTCGGATGGGGTATCGTTGGTCGCCTCTTCAAAGGGGGCACCATTTTGGTTGAGCAGAAAGATGTTGGAGAGGGTCACTGGGAGACCGTCAATATGAAGCTGGACCTGACAGGCAAAATCCTGATGATGAAGGGCCTGAACATCCAGACTCTGGAACAGGGCAGCGACTACCAACCGGTACCACCCAACACCCGTATCCGGGAAGCGGTGACCATTCTCAAAAGCCTGCCGTCGGGCAATTAGCACGACGGCATCGCTCGCATGGAAGCACCTTAGCGGACGGTACCCCTCGGCTGGACGTTAACGCTCTGCGGACTACTGATCGTGTAAGGAGACCCGGGCGCCTGGCTGACGCCATTCGGCGTAACAGTGAAAACGAACAGCTTATTGGTAAACGTACTGATGGCATAGAGGTGGTCGCTGTTGTCCCAGTACATCGCCTCAATATCCACGTTCGTGAGAAGACCCGTGTCGTGGGTGATCGGGTCGCCTCCATTAAAGTGGAAGATCTGCAATCCTTCGTTACCTCCAATCGCCAGGAGTTTTCCGGACGGCGCCATCTTCATGGCCTGAATGGTAAGCACCTCGGTCTTCGGCATGTTTGCGGAAGTACTCGACGTCGTGAGATTGCCGTATTTGTCGGCAGTGTAGGTAGCCAGCTGCGGCGTGTACAGGGTCTCTTCTTCAAACGGCTGCACTGAAATCGCTACGTGGTTCGTTGCATCGGCAGCAGCCAGGTTCGGGCAATAGCTTCTGCCGTTAACGGCGGCGGGCAGAGGAGCACTGATGTTGACATAGGTGAGCATCCCGTTGCTCTGGCGCTCGAACCCGTAGATCTTCTGCTGCGGTCCCGGAGGACTGGTGAAGACGTCGCACACAGCAGAGTAAGCGAAGTGGTCGCTCCCGATAAAACTCAGGGTGCCGATATTCCAGGGACTCTCATAATTGCTTCCCAGGAAGTTCAGATCGCCGCTTCCCTTTTGCACTTCGAACGACTGGTAGGTGCTGTCAGCGCAGTTCTGGCCGTTGTAATAAAAATCATATAAGGTCGACCCGGTGTGATCGAGAACCAGAGTCCCCGGTCCGCCTCCGGAACAGCTCGCATTCCGCTGCGCATCGGTCCCGGTCACTTTATGCAGGGAGCCATTGGGCTCTTCCAGGAAGGTTTCGATGCTGGTGCCCTGGGTCGATCCGAAAAGATACTTGCCATTCCCGGCGATGCTGGTCACGTCACCCTGAAAGGGCGAACCGGAGACGGGGGTCAATCGGCCATCCGCCGCCGCACTGAAGGCGGTAATTTGATTGGCTGCGCTGTTGGCGCTGCCGGAGACATAAACAAACGCCACCGGTGGCGAGACCTGGGCCGCTGCCAGGCTTCCCCGCAGAGGAGAGTGCATCTGCTGGGCGACGGCTGCGCTGCAAAGCGTTGTAAGGCATGTGACAACAAATGAGAGACGAGGACGAATCATAAGCAATTCCTTTAGCTGGTGCTGCGGCGGAGGACGAAGTTGGGAGAGGCTGTCCGAGCAGACCTGCTTCCACGGCGGAACGAAACACAAGTGCTTCAATTCAACAAAATATACAACGTTTGATGTACATTTTACCGACTATAGAGGTAGAAAGTCAGAAGTATTGAGGAAGATGCGTTACTTTCTTGCACAGTTGCACTCCTCAGCTTGTTGAAAAAACCAAAGTACTGTCACCGGAAGGATCGGAAAGTGAAAAGGCCGACTCCCACGCTTGCGCGATAGGTGTCGGCCCGGCTCAATCATGGCGGAGATAAAAAGGGGCTAGACGAAGCTGCTGTCGTCTCCTCCTCCTGAATCTCCACCAGTGTCATCGTCGGATGCGTCGTCGTAAGATCCGCCGTCGTCGCTGACATTTACATCATCAGCCTGGTCAAGCTCCGGCTGCAAAGTGTCGTCGTCCTGTGGACCGGTATAGCTCGCGTTGTCAATGGCGGGCATATCGCGGTCGGATGGATCGCCGGTTGTGTCATAGCGGTCCCCCCCATCCCGGCGATCTTCGCCAGGTGAATCGTAGTAGTTGTTCACGACGGTCTCACCGCCCATCGGCATGCCCATGCCGCCGAAGCCACTTCCCTCGCCAAAGCCAGCCTGGTGCCCGAAGCCATGCATTAACGATTCCACGCCTTCGAAAGCCAGCGCTCCCGCGGCGACGCCTGCGGCCGTGGTTGCGGCAGAACGGAGAAAACTCGATCCGCCGGACGGCTGAGCGGAGGGGTAGGGCTGAGGAGGGTAGTTCTGGGGAGGATAACCTGGAGCGGCATAGCTCTGCGCCGGATAGGCTTGGCCGCCTTGCGGAGTGCTCCACTGCGACGCAGGCGGCTGGGGAACCGGCGCGTTGGAGGAGCGAGGAGCGTCTTCATGATGTCCGAAGATGCTCCCCAGAAAGCTGCCTGACTTTGCTGGCTGCGTCGATGCAGCCTGGGCCTGCTGTTTCAATTGCTCGACCTGGCGCCGGGCCTGCTCCAAGGCATAGTTTTGCACTAGGACTGTCTGCGCCAGAACATAAAGAGCGTCGGAGTTGCTGCCGAGTTCCCGTTGCAGCATCTGCTGAGCCTCTGGATCTATTTCGGTCAGATTGGTGGTCTGAACGCGGCGAATAAGATCGCCGAGCATCGTGTTTTCCTGCGGAGTCATTGCATTTCCTCGTGGGCTTGAAACCCAACGCTTTGGATGCCGAATCGACGCGTGGTGTGTCACCTGGGTCGCGGCATCGGGGCGGGGCGCGTCACCTAGGACACGCCAAAGGGGGTGCTGAATTCACACACCCTGACGCTTACTGAGGCTGGTGACTCTGGTGGAAAGCCCTTATTCGCCTAAGCGACCATCGCTTGTGCCCGGATCGCCTGGGTGCGAACGGTTAGCCGTTCTACCAGATCTGTTCTCACCTCAAAGCCGCGGCCAGGATTACGAGGCACCTCGATTTCGCCCTGGCTGGACACAGTCACTGCAGGCTCGATGATGTCATCGGACCAATAACGGCTGGAAGCAGATACGTCTCCTGGAAGGCGAAAGTTCTCGAGCGATGACAATGCGATATTATGGGCGCGACCGATACCAGTCTCGAGCATCCCGCCGCACCAGACGGGAATGCCGCGCTCGGCTGCTGCATTGTGGACGGCGATCGCTTCGCTGAATCCGCCCACCCGTCCGCACTTGATATTGATGATCCGACAGCTCTCCATTTCGATGGCGGCCAGGGCATCGCGGCGATTGCGAATGGATTCGTCGAGACAGATCGCGGTGTCCATCTGCTTCTGCAGCATGGAATGAAAGTAGAAGTCATCTGACCACAAAGGCTGTTCGACCATCAGCAATCGGAATTGATCGAAGTTGACGAGATGCGCAGTGTCTTTGAGCCGATAGGATGAGTTGGCGTCCACGCTGAGAAGGATGTCAGGCCAGCGCTTTCGCACCGCCTCCAGCATCTGCAGATCCCAGCCAGGCTTGCACTTGAGCTTAATGCGCTGATAGCCGGCAGACAGTTCCGTTTCGATTTTTGCCAGTTGCTTATCCAGCGTCGGCTGAATGCCGATAGAGACACCGCATGCGATCGTGCCGCGAGTGCCGCCAAGCATCTCTGCCAGGGAAGTGCCACGTATCTGCGCCTCTGCATCCCAGACTGCATTTTCCAATGCGGCTTTGGCCATCCGGTTGCCGCGCACATGCTTGAACAAACTGGGCACGCTGCCGCTCTGTTCAAGCGGCGCCTTGCAAAGCGTCGGCGCAAGTTCACTCTCAATGACCGTCCAGGCAGAATCGATGGTCTCTTCGCTGAAATATGGATGCTCCCCGGCTACACACTCGCCCCAGCCAGTAAACCCTTCGGTGCGAATCTCGATGAGCAGAATACGGCGATCGGTAGTCGTGCCAAAACTCGTCTGGAAAGGAGAAACCAGAGGCATATTGATTTCCCGCATCACGATGGCGTCGATTTTCAAAGGAGTCTGCTCTTTCCGGAACGCTGATAGATTACACGGAGAACGCATCCGACTCGGCGAGATCGTAGATCCCATTGCCTTCGGCGTCTGTATGAAAGCCTACAATGACCCGACCCCTTCTGAATGCTTCCATAAAGAGTTCGCGGTTACGCGCCTGCACTTCCACAGCCCGGCCACGCTCCTGGTCTGATTTTTTCCAGTTTCCGAGACTGGCCGGAAGTTCCACGGTCTGGACAATCCTGGGCGCGGCGGGAGGCTGCCCTGCGATGGTTCCGACGACCCGGTCGCTATCCAGCAGCCACTCTGCGTGCATGCGATCGGTCTGCAGACCAGCCTGCAGAGCGGACGATGATGGCCCATAAAAATCAGGTGAGTAGCTGCGGATAATCACACCGAGCCGGTGAATATTGAGGAAAGCGTTCTTGCTTTCCAGTGGGTCGAAAGTCCACTCCATCCGCGTAATGCCACGCGATAGTGCTTCCTCCCGTTGGGCCAGCTTCAATCTTCTCCCGACCCCTGTATTCCTTGCTCCGTATGAAACAGCCAGCATATGGGAATGCAGGTAGAGCGGATTCTGGCCGGGGCGATGGGAAGCCCAGGCTGGAAGCGCCATGGCGAAGCCGATCATGTGGCTGGACGCCTGGGAACTGGGCGATGTGAAGGCGCCGAAGACTTGGCCGCCGATTCTCTGTGCCACCACGAATAATCGCCTGGGGATGATATCCCGTTCGTCATAGCCCCACACCTCACCCTGTAGATCAACGCAGGCATCCAGTTCCGCATAGCCGGAACAGGGGCGAATCTCGATCGGTGCCGTTGGAGTGCTTATCACGGGACCATTTGTTCCTTGAGCTTGGCAGCTGTCCACAAGGCTTCGAGCTCCTCAGATGACAGTCCCTCGGTGACATTACCGCTGATCTCCATGTGCGCGAAGCGACGCCTGAACTTGGAGTTTGCTGCACGAAGCGCTACCTCCGGATCGACCTTAAAGTGCCGCGCGAGGTTTGCGGCGGTAAACAGCAGATCACCTAGTTCTTCCTCGATCCTGCCCGCCTGATTTTCGGTGGTGGCTGAAACTGCAGCCTCTTGAAGCTCTTTGACTTCCTCGTGCAGCTTTTCCAAGACGCCTTCGTATCCCGGCCAGTCAAAGCCGACCCTGGCCGCCTTGGCTCCAATCTTTGCGGATTCCAGCAGGGCTGGAAAGGTTCTTGGGACAGAGTCCAGTAGGGAATGCGATCCCTTTTCTGAAGATTTTTCGGCCTTCTTGATGGCTTCCCAGTTTTGCAGCACGTGCGCCGGCGTCGTTACATTGCCTGATGCCAGTGTTGCTGCATTTCCTGCGGCGGCTGAGGCTTCCTCGCCGAATACGTGCGGATGGCGCCGGACCAGTTTCTGATTGAGGCCGGCCAGGACGTCTGCTATGTCGAAGTGGCCCTCCTCCCCAGCGATTTGCGCATAGAACAGGATCTGCAACGCGAGATCGCCGAGTTCCTCCCGAAGATCGCTCCAGTGGCTACGGTCTATCGCGTCTAAAACCTCATAAACCTCTTCCACCGTGTAGCGTCGGATCGTCTTAAGAGTCTGTTCCCTGTCCCACGGACAGCCATCCGGGCCACGCAGTCGCCGCATCAGTGCGACTGCCCGCGCAAACTCCTCGGCCGCACGGGTGCTTTCGTGATTTTCAGCTTCGATGAAACGGGAGGGCGCTTCGACATCCTCATGCATTGGCTTACTGTAGCCGAAGGATACTGAAATCAAGAAGCCCGATTCAGACGAAATTGCGGAGTCATTCCCCACCACTATGCTGCCACTTGAAATCGTATTCGCCGCACTGTTCGGCCTGGTCTTTGGCAGCTTTCTGAACGTCTGCATCGTGCGGCTCCCGAAGGGCGAGTCGATCGTACGACCCGCATCTCACTGCCGGTCATGCGCAAGCGACATTCGAGCGAAAGACAATATCCCGGTGCTGAGCTGGATCCTCCTGCGCGGACGCAGCCGCTGCTGCGGGCAGCCTGTCTCTCGCGTCTATCCCCTTGTCGAAGCTGGCTCGGCTCTCTTGTTTATCGGGAACGTTTTGTTCTACGGATGGAATGCCAGGACCGGCGGCAATATCCTTTTCTGCTGGCTTTTATTCGGACTGATGTGGATGGATGCCAGGGACTATCTTTTGCCGGACACCTTTACGCTGCCCGGGATTGTGCTAGGAATCCTGTATTCGCTTTCGCTACCGGGAGAGAACAGAATGCATGCAGCGTTGGTCAGCGCGGCTTCCGCGGCAGCAATTGGCGGATTCCTCTGGCTGACTGCTCTTGTTTACAAGATGGTTCGCCATAGAGATGGCATGGGCTTTGGCGACGTGAAGCTGGGAGCGATGCTTGGAGCCTGGCTAGGATGGCAGCTCGGAACCGTTGCGCTCTTCATCGCGGTTGTTACGGGAGCGCTGACGGGCCTGGG
>CAZZVA010000091.1:0-12024 GCA_964657345.1 uncultured Acetobacteraceae bacterium
CTCTCATCTTTCACCTGCATCAGCTGCTCATAGGTGCCGAGACTTACGTTGACGACATCTTCGGAAGGGAAGCCCGTATCCTGCCCGTCGTAGACCCAGCCGCTGATGTAGGCCACCTGCGGGGCATAATCCGTAAGTCTTGCGATGTCGCGAATCAGCTGCCGGCTTTGCGCGAAGGTTGTCTTAGGACCTGGAGCCGTCTTGTTTCTGCCGGCGATCATGTAGAGAAACTTGTCGTCAAAATACTCTGTAGGCGTATGCGGCATGCGGTCGGCGAGAAGCCTGGCCGCCGGGAACCAGGGCACCGCAGCATCTTCCACTTTGTAAAAGTCCAGCCGGCACCGGGAGGGCTGCCCTACCAGCAGGTTGGGTGTGTCAACAGTCCCGCAAACCGCGTCTCCGCCGTCGTTCATGTTGTAGCAGCGGCCGCCGTGAACACGATGCACCTGGATGGTGCCGACATGCGCCCTGCGCGTCCCTTTTACGTCGACGACCGAGGTTTCCGTGCCGTCCATGAAGCTGCTCACTTCGAGCAGGCAGCCGGTGCTGTCGGTGCCGACCGCGCCCATGGGCAGCTGGATACTGATACGACCGAAGTTCTCGTCATCTTCGTACACATAGGGCCTGGCTTCTGCCAGTCTGACGAACGAGCCGCCATCCCTGCCTTGTGCCATCCATGCAGCCGGATCGCTTTCGCGAACCGTGGCCAGGTTCGGCAGAGCAACTTCGATCAACTCGAACCCTGGATGCTCGACAATATCCTCCATCGTTACGGTCAGTGCAGCGCCCTCGATCGAATATCGAAGGGAGAAGACTGCTGCAGGGCTGCCCTGCGAACTGACTTCGTAGGTGAAGACAACGCTGCGCCCGGAGCGTTTCGTTGACGCCACCTTCAAGGGGATCGTCGAATAGGCGCGGGGATGCATGCAGCAGAGAACCGCGGTCACCGGTCTACCAGTGTCTTCGCCATAAATAGAAGTCCCATTGAACTCATAACGAAATGGCAAACCGTCGGCATCGTCGAGAAGGACGGTCAACAGATCGGTTTTCAGGGTGATTCCGCGAATCGGTGCAGGTCGATCTTGATTCTCGGCGTCGCCTCGGGTGACAGGGAGCTTCGCGGCCAGGCCGGGGAAAACCTTCAAGCCACCCAGCGCAATGAGCGAAGTGATAAAGCTTCTGCGAGGAATCATCGACTGGAGTCTCCTTAAACGGACGAACGTTGTGTCGGGTCAGTATACGGTAACGTTATAGGAAGCATTATCCCGGGTGGGAAGCTTGATTACACATGTCGCATCAGGAGACCCACCTGTGAAATCGTTAACGCTACCGGCAGGCCTGCCATGTTCTTTCTGAACGAGGGGCCGAAGCACTGCCGCCATCTGAGTAAACAGTAAAGTAAGCGATGTTGTATAACCCTCTAGGTGGAACAGCGTGAGATGGAAACGTCTCCCATGAAGGAGCGGACTTATGTTCAGAAAGAATTGGAAGCTTGGCCTCTGTGGGAGTTTGATGGCTTCTCTGGCTTTGGCAACACCATCTTCTGGACAAGAGCATACTGCGTCCCCGCAGGCTCCCACAGCCACTCTGCCGGCCGAGCAGATCGCGACGCAATGGAAAGATGCATCGGCAAAGTATGACTCTGCCCGGAACGCCATGCTGGAGGAAGTAAACCGGGTCGGGCATGACGGTCCGTACCGCCCTGACTGGGGATCACTGTCCAACTGGGAGGTACCCGACTGGTACAAGGACGCAAAGTTTGGAATTTTTATCCATTGGGGCGTCTACGCTGTTCCGGCTTTCGGCAGTGAGTGGTATCCGCGCATGATGTACAAGCAGGGATCGCCGGAGAACCAGCATCAGGTTGCCACGTATGGCCCGTTGACTCACTTTGGCTACAAAGACTTTGTGCCGATGTTCAAGGCCGAACGTTTTGATCCGGAAGCATGGGCGCGCCTCTTCAAGGATGCCGGCGCCAGGTATGTTGTGCCGGTCTTTGAACACCACGACGGCTTCCAGATGTATGACAGCAGCCTGTCGGATTGGACCGCCGTGAAGATGGGTCCGAAGCGCGACCTGGTAGGCGACCTGGCGAAGGCAGTCCGCGCGGAGGGTTTGCATCTTGGCGCATCCTCCCATCGCATCGAGCACGACTGGTTCATGGATGGCGGCCGGGAGATTCCATCCGATGTGAATGATCCGAAGAATGCTGCCTTCTACGGGCCGGCACAGGTGCAGGTACAGGACGGCAAGGACGCCGCGGGATCGAACCTGGCCCAGGACTGGACGTATGTGAGTCCGGACTATGCCGACGACTGGCTGGCGCGATCCGCAGAGATCGTGAAGAAATATCACCCCGACTTCATCTTTTTCGACTGGTGGATCGGGCAGCCGTCCGTGCGGCCCTATCTCGCCAAATTTGCGGCGTATTACTACAACGAATCGCAGAAACATGGGCCGGTCGGCATTATCAGTTACAAGTGGGTCGACATGCAGGAGCATTCGGGTCTGCTTGATATCGAGCGCGGTCAACTGGCCGACATTCGTCCGCAGTACTGGCAGACAGATACGTCAGTAAGCAATAAAAGCTGGGGTTACGTAGAACACGATACGTTCAAGACACCGCTGTTCATCATCGACCAGCTTGCAGATGTCGTCAGCAAGAATGGCAACCTGCTGATGAACATTGGCCCTCGCGCAGATGGGACAATACCGGACGAGGTCCAGGACGTGTTGCACGCTGTCGGCGGCTGGCTCAAGGTAAATGGCGATGCCATTTACGGCACCAGGCCATGGACGATATATGGAGAGGGTCCTACCAAGGCAGCGGAAGGCTCATTCCACGATGCTGATACCAAGCCCTACACGGCCGAAGATTACCGCTTCACAACGAAGGGAAATTCTTTGTACGCGATTGAGCTTGGCTGGCCCGACTCGGGTCAGCCAATCATCCACGCGCTCAAAGCAAACGCTCTGGGAAGCCTGCGAATTCAGAGCGTCAAGTTGTTAGGGTCGGATGCCAAGGTCAGCTTTGAGCAGCAGCAGGACGGACTTCATCTGAAAGCATCTGCTAAACCCGCAGGGCTGGCCGCCTACGTGTATCAGATCATGCTGTCAGGAAAAGCACCGACTGATCTGAAGACTGTAACTAGCCGGTGAAGAGAATCATTCCGACTTATGAGCACGTTCTCTTTCGTTTCTGGTGCGGCGAAGTGATCGGTTCTCAACGAGCCGCCGAGCCGGAGTTATGGAGTCCGCATGAACTTTAAGACTACACGCCGGGGTTTCATCGCAATGCTGGGTTCCACCCTGGCGTTGATGCGACTTAGCCGTCGGGCCGCGGCGGAGTCGGAACAGGCCGAGCTGACGCCGCTGAAACCCGCAGCGAACGACGTGCTCATCTGGTTCGACCAAGCAGCAGCGGAATGGGCGAATGCATTGCCAGTCGGAAATGGACGGCTCGGCGGGATGGTCTTCGGTGGAATCAGGCAGGAGCGGATTGCCCTGAATGAGGACACCCTGTGGTCAGGCTATCCTCGCGACTGGAATAATCCCGACGCCAAGCAACACCTGCCAGTCATTCGTGAATTGATCCTGAAGAAAAAAGATTACAAGGCTGCTGACCAGGAATGCCGTTTTATGCAGGGACCGTATAACCAGGCGTATCAGCCGCTGGGCGACTTGCTGGTCGATTTCGAACATGCATCGGGCATAAGTGAGTATCGCCGTGAATTGAATCTTGATACGGCAATTGCGAAAGTGACCTACAAGGTGCAGGATGCCATCTACACGCGCGAGGTCTTCGCGTCGGCACCAGCCCAGGTGATTGTTGCCAGGTTTACCTGCAGCCAAACTGGCGGTCTGGACTGCAGGGTCCGCCTGACCAGCCAGCTGAAGTCGAAGATGGCTGGAAGCGGCGAGAGCCACATCGTGCTTACTGGTAAGGCGCCTGCGGAGTCGGCACCGAATTATTTGTTCCCGACGGCATCCGGAAAACATGGCTGGGTGCCACCTGCCAGCTCGGAAGCAAATGATAAGGCGCCCGGGCCTCTGGTCCGTCCGAAGCGATCCGCAGAAGAAGAGGCTGCCCAGATCTTGGCTGACCGACTCGCGAATCATCCAATCCAGTACAGCGACGAGGCGGGTAAGGGCATGCACTTTGCGGCCGTACTGCATGCCAGGAACAGCGGCGGGAAGATCACGCGGGATCCTGATGGCAGTCTGTCTATCCAAGGCGCAACTTCTGTGGAACTCGTAGTGGGAATGGCCACTGGCTATCGCGACTATGCGGAAATGCCCGACCGCCCCCTGGCGGAAGTTCTGGCGTCGGCAGAGAAGCCAGTGGCAGACGCGCGATCGCTGGCGTTCGACAGGTTGAAGGGAGAAAACGTAACCGATCATCAGAAACTTTTCAGGCGGGTACGTCTCGACCTCGGCGACCACGGTGCACAGAGTCTGTCGACAGACAAGCGCGTCGCAACCATGGCGATGAATCCGGATCCTTCGCTGCTGGCCCTTTATTTCAATATGGGGCGCTACCTGCTGATCACCAGTTCGCGGCCTGGTACGCAACCCGCGAATCTCCAAGGCATATGGAACGCGCAATTGCGTCCCCCATGGAGTTCCAACTGGACTTCCAACATCAACGTACAGATGAATTACTGGCATGCGGAGACAACCAACCTCTCAGAGTGCCACTTGCCGCTGATTGCGATGGTGAAGGATCTAAGTAGGAACGGCGCCAAGACTGCGAAGGTCAACTACGGTGTGAACGGCTGGGTCTCGCACCACAACATCGATCTATGGAGACAATCCGCGCCGGTTGGCATGGGCACTCATTCTGCTGACCCGACCTGGGCTAATTTCGCCATGAGCGGTCCGTGGCTTTGCCAACATCTCTGGGAGCATTACTGCTTCACAGGGGATCGGCACTATCTCGCAGACACTGCTTACCCGGTCATGAAAGGCGCGGCAGAGTTTTGCCAGAGCTGGCTGGTTGCAGACGAGCAAGGAGTGCTGACGACCTGTCCTTCGGTCTCGACCGAGAATTCTTTTTTCAGTCCGGATGGCGGCATTGCCAATACGAGTGCCGGCTGCACTCTCGATATTGCCCTGGTGCGGGAGTTGTTCACAAATGTCGTTTCCGCTGCGACGGAACTTGGCATCGACCATGCCTTCGCCGCATCGCTCACATCTACGCTGCCTAAATTGCAGCGATACCAGATTGGTGCATACGGCCAGCTGCAGGAGTGGTCTGTCGACTTTGAAGAAAATCAACCGGGGCAGCGGCATATGTCGAACCTCTATCCGGTCTATCCTGGTAGCGAAATCACATCGCGACGGTATCCGGAGTTATGGACCGCAGCCAGGAAGTCTCTACAGCGGCGGCTTTCCAATGGAGGAGCGTATACAGGATGGAGTCGCGCCTGGGCTATCGGCCTGTTTGCCCGGCTGCTGGATGGTGACGGGGCATGGGATTCGATGACACTCCTGATGGAGCACAGCACTGGTCCCAACCTCTTCGATTCTCACCCTGATAACAAGGGCAGCATCTTTCAGATCGATGGGAACTTTGGCACCACTGCTGCGATTGCGGAATTGCTTCTGCAGAGTCATGACGCTGAGATTGCATTGTTACCAGCCCTTCCGACTGCCTGGAAGAACGGATCGATCCAGGGACTGTGTGCTCGCGGCGGCCTGGAGATTGACCTGCACTGGCAGCATGGCCAGCTCTCCACCGTAGACGTGGTTGCGCTTCGTGATGGACACCATATCTTCCGCGCACCCGGAGGCCAGATGCCCGTTGCAGATGGCTCAGGGCAGCGTCTGGTGGTGTCGCCAGATACTGCAAGCGGCACTTTTGCTGTCAGCCTGGTCCGGGGAGAGAAACTTCAACTGAGCTTCGATCGCGCGGGAAAAGCTGCAGCTTAACGGAAACTGCGCGGCAGCTTCCCTGCGCGGCAGCTTGCCTAGAAGATCGCTGCCGGCCCATTCACATTCAACGTAAAGGTCTGAGTCTGACTTTGTTGATTGGCGCCGACAGCCGTCACGCTGACCTGGTAGGGCTGGGTGACATTATTCACATGGACACCACATCCGGTCAGGGCGATAAGACCAGCTCCGGCAGCGAAGAGCAGCAGGACCATTGTTCCGGGTCCAGACTTACGCCGCCGCTTCCTTGAACACATGCCGAGCAGACCAACCAGATTCCAGGGACCGAGGATGGCGAAGGTTGCGTTTGTCTCCATCGCCTTACTCGAAACCGCCGTACTGTTGGACGAGATAGAGAGTGTGCTATCCGCGCTCGCAGCCTGAAGTGAAACCGTCGCCGGCGAGAAGTTGCAGGCGACCCCGGCAGGCAGGCCGGCGCAGCTCAGCTGAACCGCCCCCTGGTAGCCCTGGCCCGCTGACAGCAGCACCTGGAGCGATGCGCTTTGCCCCTCGCCAACTGTGATCGAGCTATTGCTCAGGCCGAGGGTGAACGTCGGATTGCTCGGCGCAACAGGGGTGACCGGGACTGTCGATGCCGCAACATTGACGACGAAGATCACTGGTGAGGACTGCGAACTCAGATCCTGTCCCGCACCCATATAGGCAGCTGTAAGGGTGTAGGTGCCGGGCGCAGGAGCCTCCATGGAAAGCGATGCTGATCCATTCGTAAGCATCGTGGTTCCGAGCTGCGTCTGTCCCATGTAGACCGCAACCGAGCCTGAAGGCGTGGACGTGCCACCCTGCTCAGCAACCTGGATGGATATGTTCACGTTCTGCCCTGCAGCAATCTGCTGGGGGCTGAATGTCAGAGCAGTCGTGGTGTTGAATGTCTGTGCCGCGGCATCCGGCAGGATGGTCAAAGCTACTGCTGATGAGCTTGAGCCGTTATCCTGCGAGTCGCCGGAGTAGGTTGCAGTCACCTGGTAAGGGCCCGGAGCCATCGTCGCTGGTCCCGTCCAGCTAGCCTGTCCACTGGTCAGAGCACTGGAACCGAGCAGGGTCTGGCCGAGAAAGAAGTTGACCATTCCGGTGGGACTGCTTGCACCACTTGAAGTTACCGCCGCGGTCAATGCAAACGTTTGGCCTTCAGGCACCTGCTGTGCGCTTGCACTCAGGCTTATCGTCGTCGCTGCTACATTCGGCGCGATGGTGATCGTCACCGGCGCTGAGCTGGACGCGCTGTCGTTCGAGTTGCCTGCATACACAGCGGTGAGTTGATAGGAGCCGCTGATGGAAGGGGCATTGATCGAAACTCCCGCCGCACCGGATAGAAGACTTGCCGATGCCACCTGTGTCTGCCCCACGAAGAAGTTGACGACACCCGATGGCGCGGCGCCACTGGCCGCAGTGACGAGGGAAGACAGTTGCATGCTTTGACCAGCAGCAGGCGTAGACGGCGTAACCGTCAACACCGTGTTGGTGGTAGTCTCCGGCGTCACGGTCGCATTCACGATAAGCGTCAGAGAATTGGAAGTGGAACTGCCGTCGGTGGTGTCTCCTGTGTACACCGCGGTGATGGGGTATTGCCCGGGCGCAAATGCGGCGGATCCCGACCAGTTCGCCTGTCCGCTGATCAAAGCCGCAGAACCAAGCTGGGTCTGGCCAAGAAAGAAGTTGACGCTTCCATTCACAGAACTGGAATTCTGAGCAGTCACCTTGGCGCTCAGCGCAAACAATTGTCCCTGGGAGACTTGCTGGACGCTTGAAACTAAACTTGTGCTGGTGGCTACAACGCTCGGTGCGATCGTGATCGTGACTGGAGCGGAGCTGGATGCGCTATCCTGCGAGGTTCCTGCATACACTGCCGTGAGTTGATAGGAGCCGCTGGTGGAAGGAGCGGACATCGAGATTTTGGCCGCACCGGAGGTAAGAGTCGTCGAGCCGATTTGCACCTGGCCAAGAAAAAAGTTCACCACACCGGATGGCGTTGAGCCGCTGGCGGCAGTGACAAGCGATGAAAGTTGCATGGTTTGACCCGCCGTCGGTGTGGATGGCGTGATGGTCAAGGCTGTATTGGTGGAGACTTGCGGAACTACGGGAGCATTGACGGTAAGCGTCAAGGCATTGGACGTGGAACTCTCGTCGTTGGCATCGCCTGTATATACAGCAGTGATTGGGTATTGCCCAGGTGGAAGGTTGATTTGCGCATTGTCTGTCGCCTTACCCCCACTCAGTTGCTGCGTACCAAGCGCGGTAGTTCCGATGTAGAAGGCGATTGCGCCAGTCGGCGTCCCGCCACCGAAATTTGAAGCCACTGCTGCTGATAAGACAACAGGCGATCCCTCTCCTACTTGCGTTGCGCTGGATGCAAGCTCACTTGCCGTCGTGGAAACAACCGTGAAGGTAAGGGGAGCGGAGGATGACTTGTTATTGAGAGCACTGCCGTTATAAGTCGCGGTTACCTGGAAGCTCCCTGGCTGCGTTGACAGCGCAGCCACCAGGGTGGCCTGGCCGTTGCTCAAGGGAGAAACGCCAAGAAGCTGGCCCGCTGCATAGAAAGACACATTTCCAGTCGGAAGCGCTCCACTGGCAGGTGCGACCGCTGCTGTGATGCTTGCCTGTTGTCCATTGATGAGGTGATTTGTCGGGGCCGTCAGTATCGTCGTGGTCGCCACAGGAGTGGATGGCTGAGCCTGAATAACGTAGCTGGAAATTGCTACCGGACTATCTATATACCCTGAACCGCCGGCGACGGCGTAAATCTTTTCACTCGCTGAGACAGTAATAGGGGTGGCATACAGGCTGCCAGTGACGCAACCGGTGGATCCATTTGTCGAAGGATTTCCCGTGGTGTTGTAGCAGAGGATGACTCCCGGGCTTGCATCAGCGAGTGCGACGGATTGGGTTGCGGTGAAGGTACCTCCTGGAGGGGAGAAGGAGGGGGTGGCAGCGATGGAGGAGCCGGCGCCGATGGTGTAAGTGCCGGCGACGAGGGTAGAGGGTGGACCGAGGCCCGGAGGCTCTTGTGCGGCGATGGGAAATGCCGAGTTATTGGAACCGGCCATGGCGTAGAGGGTGGCAGTATTGGATATGGTGATCGGTCCGGTGTAGAGCGTTCCCGCGGCACATCCGCCATTGTTATCCGGCTGCGGATAAAGCGTGGGGGTGGAAGGAGACAGGACGTAGCAGATGTAATTGTGCGGCCCGGTGGAAGTGGAGATGGCCACCGTCTGCGCGGCTCCATAGGTCCCGGGAGCCACGGAATAGACAGGACTTGCGGCCGAAGGAGTGCCGATATTGTAAGTGGAGTTGGCATTCCAGGCGGTGTAGGCTGGCGTGCCGGACGGAGTATTGACGGTGTACGTCAGCGAACGGATAAGCAGATCGGTGGCCGAGCCGCCGTTATATCCGGATGATCCCGCTGTTAGCCCGACATAAGCAGTGGTTGAGCCGACGATTTCCGGAATCCAGACATTGGTCCAGGTGTGCGTAAAGCAGGATGCTCCCGGGCACGATCCCCCAGTTGTCACATCGAAGAGGCTGTAAACCAGCGTGCCGGTACCGTGGTTATAGGTGACCGTTGCTGAGTAGGTGTCTCCGGTGGTCGTTCCTGCCGCGCTCACTGGCGAGTTCAAGGACACGGGCGAGGTGCTGAGTGTGTCGGTCTCATATTCCGGAAGATAGCCGGTGCAACACATCGGCCTGATGGGGCTTTGCAACGTTTGAAATAACTGAATGTTGCTATGGCTGAATGCCCCATAGCTGTTGTTCATTCCCTGGGCAGAATCAAGTTCCAGCGCAAACACATGATCGGGAGGATAATTGCCCCCACCGGCAGACTGGGAAAAGCCACCTTCGGCCCCGGCCCCTGCCTGGAAAACGTAAGCGCTAAATGGATAACTTGGACTGCTACTGTAACTGTTATGGTTGTTTTCTACAACAAATGCTAGGTTCAATCCGTTTGGCACAAAGGTGTACGTTGCGGTGAAAGCCTGATCGTTGACCGGTACCTGCTTTATCAGCGAATAGCTATTGTGGGGAGCACCACTCGGCTCTAGGACCGCAGCCGTACCACGCAATATCGTCGTCGGCTGGTTTTCAATCATAAACTCAGCATACTGATTATAGGGGCTGACCCCGCAGCCGCTATTCCCGGTCGTCGTCGTGTTAAACCCGGATGAACAATTGATCACCTGAGCGCCGCTCAATCCAGTCCCTGTCGTCAGCAAGAATCCGGTAATCAACAGAACTGAATAAAAAAAACGCTTCTTCATACTCTGCCTTATCGGCACATTCTGCTCGGAGCCAGCAGGCTCGACAAAGGGTCGATCTAGAAATTCGATAGTATGCAAAGTCCGCTCCCGCTTCGTTCAAGTCGAAGTATAGGGGGGCATAACAGCACTCAAAGCAGGACTAAGTGTGCAAAATAGTTCCTACAAAAGTTGTAACCAGGCTGCATAGCATAAAAATGACTTATTACAAGATAAGGCATGCTGCAAAATTGACTCAATTCGGGTAAGTCTTACCCTCTGCACCGTGCGATCTCTCCCATGCTGAGGAGAGCCCTGCTGAAATGGATTTTCCCTCAGCTTTTTTCCCTGGCTGCTCTGGCCAATCTGCCCGGACATGGTGCTTGCCGCCAAAGGTGAGACGTGAGAGCGAACATCGAAACTCTCTTGAGTCGGTTAGATAGGAGGCGAGGGCACTTTCAAAAGTGATGTTGCTAAGGATCAATGGAAGTCAGCACAGATATCCAGTGATCTAACGGAATATGACACGTAGGACAAAAAAAGACTCCAGCCATCTTGCCGTAACGATAAGATGGCTGAAGTCCGCGCTGAATGATCGTTTCCTGATGCCCATTCTGCCTAGGGCCCTCCGAAGACCGATTTTACTGTCGAGCGGTGTACGTCCAGCTATGTAGGTTCTGTTGAACTTGAGCGGTTCCCGTACCGCCTGCGAAACCGACCAAGGCCGTATTTCCACCGACCAGTGCCGGAATATTAGTGGTGTAGTGGTTGCTGTAGGTCGCTCCTGTAATTGTATCGACAACTGTTTCGTAAAGCGTTCGGCCGTCATAGGTGAGCGTGGCCCGCATCAGGTGACCACTTTGCACATGAATCCCGGCAGGAGCCATGTCGTATTGTGTCTGTTGAGCCTGCGAAGACGCTCCCGCCGTGTAGTACCCCGTGAGATTCGCACTCGCGCCTCCCGTTTGGTTGTTTAGTAGATCAAACTTCACCAAGACTGAGTCTGTGGGTTCACAGATTCCAGTCGACAAGCATGCAAATGCCCACGAAAACACGCCTCCAACCCCTGCTGTACGGTAGTTCGACATAATTGCATAGTTTGTACTGGCAATTGCGAAACCGATGCCGTTGCCACAGCCGACACCGCTACCTGCGCTGGGGCATTGAGCCGTCCATGTGAACGTCGTACTGAAACCCTGCACATTTACCGGCGTCGAAAAGTAGACAACCGAGGCCGAGCCACCCATAAAGCTGGTTAACTGGATTGTAGAACCCGAGTAATAGGCACCGCCTATTGCCCTAACGGTGCTCGATGAGTTCGTAAAGCCGTTAGCAAAATTGATTACGGCCGGAATCGCTGCCACGGAGATTCGATAGCTGGCTGAAGCCACGGCACTGCTCACGTCGTTCGATGTGACGGCAATGGCCTTAAGCGTTTCCGTACTACTCACTGCGACAGGTCCGATGTATGGGCTCGAAGATGTCGTCGGTGTACTGCCATCAAGCGTGTAGTAGATCTTTGCATTCGATGCAACCCCATCGATGATCACCGATTGTGACGATGCATACGTTCCGGCAGCAGGTGAGAAAGTTGGAGTGGAGGGAGTCGAGGGCGTCCCCGGGGTAATTATCGAGTAGTTAGCAGAAGCCACGGAACTATCGGCTGCACCCGCGACTACGGCAATCGCCTTCAGTTCAGTAGAGGAATCCAGCGTCAAAGGCTGTATGTACCGAGCGGACGATACGGTCGGCGTGGTTCCGTCTGTAGTGTAGTAAATGGCTGCGTAGGGGCTTGCATCAGCGAGTGCGACGGATTGGGTTGCGGTGAAGGTACCTCCTGGAG
>CAZZVA010000092.1:0-8436 GCA_964657345.1 uncultured Acetobacteraceae bacterium
TGGTCCTGGCAAAGTGGAGATCGAAAACCAGAGCAATGGTGTATGCCTGATGGTCCGACGCTGGGGTGGCGGTTGCTTCGACTTAGGCGTGTCGAGTTAGTGAAATCTGTTGTCCAACGCGGTATGGGTCCACGGGTGAGTCGGTGATGTCAGCGGCAGGAACTCGGATCCATGCACGTTATAGGCAGGTATTGAAGCCAAGCAGCAGGTACAGTGTGCGCATGCGCACGAACGGCCGCACCACGGCGCGGTCCATCAACAGGAAGAACAGCACGATGAGCCGCGGGTCGAAGTATTTCTGGTAGAACTCCGACATGGCGAACTCTGGAACAAGGACCAGCACGATCAACAGCCTTCCACGCCAGCTGCAGACGCGAAAGAGCCACGCTACGATGAGGAGCCCGAGGAAGCCGAAGGTGACAAAGAGCATCGCGCCGGGAGTTCCAAAGCGCGAGCACAACTTTGCGGCGATACCGCCTCCACGACTTTGTTCGGTAAAACCATAGCTGTGGAAGATAGCCAGAAAAAACAGCCATGCGACGATGGCCGCTTCACGTTAGAGCCCTTCGATATGTCCGATAACAGGTATTCTGTACTCTAAACTTGGAGGAGACGATCGCCATCAGGATGGGAATGTTTTAGCTCCTCCCATCTGATGAGCGAGTCTGCGGACCGTGGGCGCTCTGAATAATACGCTGAGCGTCATCCTGCGTTTGAGGATTCCTTCGATGTCGGAGAATATGCGAAGAGCCAGAAGTGAGTTTCCTCCGATCTGGAAAAAGTCGTCATCGATGCCGATGGTGCTGTCCCCGAATCCCTTTTGCCAGATCATCAGCAGTTCTTGTTCGAGCCGGTTCCCAGCAGGTGCTGTTTGCCCGGCGGACGGCTGTAGCGGGGCCAACTGTGCCGCAAGCTGTCTCCGGTCGATCTTCCCATTCGGAGTAAGCGGAAATACATCGACATGTGCGAGTCTGCGGACGACCATATGCGGAGGAAGCAGACTCGACTGGTGGGTAATCAGGGCGCTGATATCGACTGTCGACGCATTCATGCGGACAGCGGCAGCGAGGACTGTTGCTCCTGCGGCGGTCAGCCTGATGACTACAGCTTCTTCAACGGATGGATGATGTCGCAGGACTGCTTCTATTTCGCCGAGCTCGATGCGAAAACCATTGACCTTCACCTGGTCATCCCGACGCCCCAGGAACACCAGGGTCCCATCCGGGTTGTATCGGCACATGTCGCCGGTGCGGTACGCTCTCGACGGTTCTCCGAGATGTGCCAGCGTGATGAAGCGCTCGTTGGAAAGTTCGGGTTGGTTCAGATAGCCCCTTGCTACTCCCTCGCCAGCGATGAACAGTTCTCCTACCATACCGATCTGGACCAGCCTGAGCGAGTCATCGAGCAGGTAAATACGGGTATTCGCGATGGGTCTGCCTATGGTGGCTGTTTGCCCTCGTTGACGAAGGGCACATGTGGAATAGGTGGTTGTTTCCGTGGGACCGTAGAGGTCGTGAATCTGCAGCAATCCTGTCTGCGCGTAGAGTTTCTCCAGGAGATCATCGGTAAGCGCTTCGCCGGCAAGGTTGAGGTGTTTGAGTGAAGGCGGGAACAATCCTGCATCCACCAGGGCAGCGGCCGCGCTGGGGACGGTCGTTGCAAGCGTGACTTCCCTGCACGATGGCAACTCTGTCAACGCGAGGATGTCCTTTGCCAGGATTACTGTGCCGCCCGTGGTAAGCGGCAAATATATTTCAAAGACCGAGAGGTCAAAGCTGATCGAGGTGGAAGCCAGGGTTCCCCGTAACTGCTCAGCAGAGAAATGGCTTTTGGCCCAGGTCAGAAAAGACACGACACTGCGATGTTCGATAGCAACGCCTTTGGGTGCGCCGGTTGACCCCGACGTATAGATGACATATGCCAGGTTGCCAGGCGCAACGTTGGTCCGCACTCGTTCCTGTTGCGAAATGGAAAAGAGATCGGGCAGGTGCAGGACCTGCACCGGAGCAAATGCCCGATCGGCTCCGGCAGGATGTGTCAGCATGAAGCGGCAGCTACTCTCCTCTAACATCGATTGTATGCGGGCAGAGGGGCAGTTCTCGTCGACAGGCAGGTAGGCGGCACCGGATTTCAGAATGCCCAGAAGCGCAGCAATCATTTCGGCTGTGCGCGGAAGCTGGACACCCACGATCGACTCTGTCTGCACACCTGCGTCCAGCAGCAGTCTCGCGACGCAATCCGAAGCACGATCCAACTGTTCATAGGTGAATCGCCGGTGGCCATCTATCACGGCGACTGCCCGAGGGGCACGTTCTGCCTGCTCCGTGAAGAGACGATGAATAGTGTGTTCCACCGGAAATGGCACCGCCGTATCATTCCATGCCTCTAGCAGTTGCCGATCTCCCGGAGACAGGATTTCAAAATCCTCGACAGGCTTGAGCGGCGACGACAGCATATCGCCAAGCAGGCGCGAGAAACCCAAAGCAAACCGTTGGATGGACTCTTGGCAGGCGACATCTTTCCTGTATTCGAACCAGCCGCTGATGCACTTTGATTCTTCTTTCATCTGCAGGGTGAGATCGAACTTCGCGAATCCGGGATCCAGTTCGATCGTGGTGCGACCTGTCGCCGAGGACGCGGTCTCCAATGGATCGAACGCCAGCATGCAGCGGAAGAGTGGAAGGCCCCCGTTCTGCGAAGAGCCCGCGTGGTCCCTGGCGACAGCAGTCAGAACCCTTTGAAACGGGACGTCTCGATTCGCGTGTGCGTCGAGAACGGTGTCACGAACCGAAGCGAGCAGGTCAAGGAATCCGGCCTGCTCCGGGATCCTGCATCGCATGACCAGGGTATTCACAAAGAGTCCGATGAGCGGCTCCGTTTCCCGGAAGCTTCTTTCCGAAACCGGCGAGCCGACACAGATGTCCGTGGCGCCAGTGTAGCGGTTCAGCAGCGCGCAGTAGGCTGTGAGCAGCAGCATATACAGGGATGCTCCCTGCTGCTTTGCCAGGGAACGAAGCTGGGCCGTTCCCTGCTCTGTCAGCTTGAAGGAGTGGACTGCTCCCTCCAGGGACGATACCGGCTGGCTGGCCCTGGTGAAGGGCAGAGGAAGCGGCTCGGGTAAATGAGACAGTCGCTGCTGCCAATACGCGAGTTGCGGCTCCAGCCGCGAAGCCGACAATTGCCGCTCCCAGATCGCGTAGTCGGAATACTGGATGGGCAACGGACGAAGATCCGGAGTGCGGCCCTGCTCAAAGGCAGTGTAGGCATGGAGTAGCTCACGGTAGAAGATGCTGGTCGACGATCGATCCGCAATGATGTGGTGGAGATTGATCAAAAGAAAATGACGGTGGTCCGGAAGGATGTAGAGGTAAATGCGTGCCAGGGGCGCAGTGGCAAGATCGAAGGGGCGGCGGGACTCCTGCTGCAGCCGGGCTTTGAGAGAGGCGGCGCAGTCTTCTGTCGGCTCCATACATAATTGAACTACCGAGACCGTGATTGTGACCCCGGAACAAACCCGCTGAACGACCTGCTCTCTATCTTCGATTATTTTCGTGCGCAGGCTCTCGTGCCGCTTCACAAGATGATCGACAGCTTGCTGCAGGACACGCACATCGAGTGAAGTGGTGATCTCGAAAACTTCCGGAATATTGTAGGCAGCATTGCCGGTGTGAAAGCGTTCCAGCATCCATATGCGCTCCTGAGCATAGGTGAGCGGAGCGTCGCGGTACTCGGCGCCCGGATCTCTCAATAGCAGCGAGCCCTGAAAGCTGCGCGCCGTGCGGCAGGCCTCGGTCAGGAAGACCTTGCGACGGACCATTTCCGTTTTCAAGGCTTCGCTCAAGACTCCTGCAGGCGCGTTGATACTGAGTCTTTGCTCCTGCAGGCGTAGCTCGATGTCCCGCTCGGTCAGCAGTTGAAGAAATTCACCATTGGACAAAAACGGGAAGTGCAAAGGATCCTCAGTCCCGGAGGTGTATGGACCAGATGAGGGTTCAAATCTCAATCTCTTCTCGCTGTGCCTGGTCTTCTGCAGATCTGTGGCTGTGATTGGCGATCCGTGGCAGCTTCAGCAGCAACGCTGCGAACCGCTCAGGAGTCGTCGCTTCAAAGATAAGCCGGAGCGGGAACTCAACTTCAAACTGCTCACGGACCCGCGTCATCACCTGTGTTCCCAGAAGCGAATGCCCACCGAGTTCGAAGAAGTCGTCGTGTATCCCGACCCGGTCGACGCCCAGCAGTTCCTGCCAGATGGCGACCACGGCTTCCTCGGTGGCATTGGTTGGCGAAGCGTAGGCCTGTGTAAGATCGGGACGCGGATGATGTTCAGAGCCTGCCGTTGCCATGGCGCCGGTTGAGAGCCACGAGGCTTCGGCATAGATGGAGCGCACCTGGTGAATCCAGGCCGGGAGTGACCGGGTCGCGACGGCTACCTGACTGACCGGCGCCTGCAGCAGACGCTCGAAGACTTCTTCACCCTCCTGGTTGGTAATCCCGAACTCAGTCAGACCTCGCAGATGAGGTGACGATACCGAAGACGAGGCTTCCCGTGCCATGCCGACTTCACTCCAGTTGTCCCAGTTGGCAGCGATGACACGTGTTCCCTGCGGATTATCATGAGCAGCTGCGAAGCCGTCGAGGTAAGCATTGGCTGCTCCATAGACAGACAGGCCTGCGCTGGGAAGGACTGCGCTCAGCGACGAGCAGAGTAGAGCAAAATCAAGTGCGTTCGTAGTGTCGCGGAGAACGTCCTCAATCCATTGTGTGCCGGCAGCTTTCGCGGAGAAGATCGCGTCGATGGTAGCCGGATCGGTGTCGCCCAACATGGACGAGCCCGTGATTCCGGCGGCGTGGATGATGCCGGCAACGCGTCCGCCTTGCAGCATGGCAGAAGCGAAGACCTTTTGCATCTGCTCCGGATTGGAAACGTCAGCAGCACAGACCTCCACGGAACCGCCAAGCATCTGAATTGCAATCAGGGCTTGGGCCTGCCCGCGGGTAGTCGCCGGCACTGTTGGATCCGTAGCCAGCCGCTCCCACTCGCCGGGGGGCGCGAAAGGTGTCCGGCTGACAAGTACCAGGTGAGCACCTGCGGTACGGGCGAGATACTGGGCCAGGACCAGTCCGATACCGCCCATGCCGCCGGCCACAAGGTACGTACCGCGAGCACGGAGCGGCTTTGCGCTGCTTGCCGGTAGCGCCGGCAAAGCGGACCAGGACGGCGTCCAGCGGGTCCGTCCACGGTAGGCGACCAGGGGCAGGTATTCGCCACATGACAACTCCTGGTGAATCTGAGCGGCAAGCAGTCTTGGAGCGGTACAGTCACAATCGATGACGCGAACCTTAAGACCGGGTACCTCAAGACCGACGGCCTCCGCCAGTGACGCGATGGAAGTACTGGACGGGAGACAGTCGCCGGTGCCGAGCACGTCAAAGGCGCGATCGACAATCACCAAGAGCGATAGCGGCCGGTTGCTGTTCAGGGCAGCAAGAGCCTGGCAAAGCAAAAAGAGTTGCTGCACGGCCGCCTGCGGAAAGTCCGCGGCAAGAACTGGAAACAGGATCGCTGTCGGCCAGTTCCCTTCCGACTGCAGACTCTCGAAGAGGGCGAGAACGTGAGCCGGGTTGGCCTTGTCCAGCACGAAGGAGCGAGCGGAAGTTCTATGAAAGTCGGCATCCTGATTCGCAACCGTCACAGCATCTGACACCATGAGCCGGCCGGTCAGCGATGCATCGAAGGTCGTATCCGGATCATTGAAAATCAGCCAGTGCGGCAGGGTCTCCGGTTCCGTGAGAGCAGCAGGACCGGGTAAGGAACTCTGCCAGCTTCGGGTGTACAGCCAGGAAGCTGTCTTCGCCCGCTTCTTGAGCGGCCCGGCATACTGGGTGTCGTCGACCTGCTTTCCTTTTGGAGAGTGATCGATCCAGTATCTCTGTCGCTGAAACGGATAGGTTGGAAGCGGGATGCGCCGCGGGATTGCCTCTCCATCGGCAGGCGGCAAATGGATGTCCACGCCCGCAAGCCAAAGCTGTCCCATACACTGCATCCAGTGTTCCTGATCAGGGATCTGGACCGAGGGCCTGCGCGTCGTGGCGACGTGTCGTATGCCTTTTATCCCCTTGCTGGCAGAGCGGGCCAATGCCAGCAGTGTCTCGCCGGGTCCGACTTCGATCAGCACCCCGCTTCCCTTGCTGATGAGGCGCTGTAATCCGTCGGCAAAGCGCACCGTGTGGCGAAGATGCAGGTCCCAGTATTCGGGATCGCGGGCTTCTTCCTCGGTGATCCAGGTTCCCGTGAGATTCGACAGGAAAGGTATCTGGATGGGTGAGGATGGAAGCTGCTGCAGGTTGGCTGCGGTGGTGCCAGCCAGCGGATCAAGCATCGAGGAATGAAAGGCGTGCGATGTCTGTAACCGCTGGCATGCGACCCGCTCCTTCGCCAGGCTTGCATAGAAGGCATCGATCCGCTCGGTGGGCCCGGATACGATGGTCTGGCGTGGTGCGTTTATTGCCGCGATGCAGACATCATCCGGAAGCCGACCCCGCAGAGTCTCTTCCGACAGCGAAACGGCCAGCATACTGCCGGGAGGCACGGCCTGCACCAGGCGGCCTCGTTCTGCAATGAGACGCAGAATGTCATCTGCCTCAAAGACGCCTGCCACCACGGCTGCCACGTATTCGCCCAGACTGTGACCGATCATGGCATCCGGAACGATTCCGGCATCGATGAGTCGCATGGCGAGTGCGTACTCTGTCAGGAATACTGCCGGTTGCGTGACTTCGGTCTGCTGCAGCCGCGCGGCGGCTGCTTCCTCCTCGCCCGGCGAGGGATAAAGAACACTCCGCAAGTCGAAGCCGAGCTGCGGCGTGAGAACTTCGCAGCCATGATCGATGATGGCCCGGAATCCGGTATCGGTGTCGTAGAGCCCACGGGTCATGTTGACGTACTGCGCGCCCTGGCCCGGAAAGAGGAAGTAAATCTCCGGTCTGCGATGGTCGGCAATCACTGCCTGCTGATTTTTCGGGAGTGTACCGGAGCGAAGCGCATCCTGTAGTCCCCCACTGTTCTTTGCGATCACGAAGCAGCGATGAGCGAACCTTTTTCGCCCGGCCTGGAGCGTGAAGGCAACATCTTGGACAGCAAGATCAGGTCGGTCTGCCAGAAAATCCGCCAGGCGAAGACGGGCCTCCGACAATGCCTTCTCCGTGTGAGCAGAGAGTGGAACCATCCAGGGACCGGGTGCTTCAGCCCGAGCATTTTCATTGCCTGCCTGAAGCTGGCTGGTGAATCCTTCCTCGCCGCGCCATTCTTCGAGGGAAACATGAGCGTTGGTCCCGCCAATTCCGAAGGCACTGACGCCGGCCCGGTAAGGTTCGCTCGCTGTATAAGGCTCCATCCGGGACGTGATTTTGAATGGCGTGTGGTGAAGACCAAGCTCCGGATTCGGTGCTTCGAAGTAAAGGGTTCCGGGAACAACGCGATGATGCAAGGCAAGAGCGGCCTTGATCAGGCCGGAGACACCCGCGGCGGTATCGGTGTGACCGATATTCGGTTTGACCGAGCTTACAGTGCAGGACCCGGCAGGCAGCGGCGTATCTCCGAATGCTTTCGCGAGCGCAGCGATCTCGATCGAGTCGCCAATTTCTGTACCGGTTCCATGTGCTTCCACATAGCGAACGCTTGCGGGCGCGAAGCCGGCCATACTCATCGACATCCGGATCACGGCCGCCTGGCCATCGACGCTGGGAGTGGTGTAGCCGGCCTTCCCCGCGCCATCGTTGTTGATCGCTGCTCCGCGGATGACTGCATAGATGTGATCGCGATCGCGAATGGCTGCGGACAGCAACTTGAGCAGCACTACGCCTGCGCCACGCCCGATGGCGGTTCCCGCAGCCCTGGCATCGAAGGCACGACAGCGGCCATCGGGCGAAAGAATCATACCCGGCTCGAACACATAGCCGGTGTTTTGGGGAAAGGAGATGGAGACGCCGCCGGCAAGGGCCATGCTGCATTCGCCGCGACGCAGACTTTCGAAGGCCATCTGGGTGGCGACCAGGGAGGTAGAGCATGCCGACTGCACCACGACCGCGGGTCCAGTCAGGTTGAGCTTGTAGGCCACGCGGGTTGCCAGAAAATCCTTGTCATTGCCGACCATGGTCTCGAGCATGCTGCCCATGCCCATGTTGGGATCCAGGTTCTGCCTGCGATAGGAATTGGCTCCGCAGCCGGCAAAGACGCCCACGCCGCTTCCGCTAATCGAGGGATTGTAGCCTGCGTCTTCAAAGGCTTCCCAGGCGCACTCGAGGAAGACCCTATGCTGCGGGTCCACAATCGCCGCGTCATGCGCGCTGAAGCCAAAAAATGGAGCATCGAAGTCTGCTGTCTTTTCAATGAAGGCCGCGGGCCGCACATACGCCGGATCTTCTATCCGGCTGGCC
>CAZZVA010000092.1:8446-11971 GCA_964657345.1 uncultured Acetobacteraceae bacterium
ACGACGGTGATGCCGGCATCGAGGATCTCCTGGTCGGTCGCAACATGAAGGGCATCCACGTTGTTACAGATGTTCTGCCAGTACTGTGCGATGGTGTTTGCGCCGGCATAGCGAAGAGCCATCCCGATGATCGCAACGGAACCACCACTGTCCTTGGCTGAATACATCGGGCTCCTGTTCCTGCCGGCTGTTGCGGATAGCTGAGTGAAGAACTGCACCTGAATAGAGTCAGTGTCTGGAACAGTCCCGGAGATGCTTCATGTGTTTGACACCTAGGCTGACATCGTGTTCGTCAAAGAGGCGAAGGAAGCGGCTGAGGTATCGAAAATGCTCCGGACGTGTCCCAGTAAACAATCCCGACAGTCGTTGAGAAAAAAGTGGCCTCCGTCCATCGCATGAAGTTGAAAGGGTCCGCTCGAGACCTGGCTCCACTGTTCCATCGAGGTGCTTGTAACGACTGCATCCTGCCTGCCGAAAAAGCCAGCCACCGACAGGTGCAAGCTGGGTCCGGGCGCACTCTGGTAATTTTCGTAGGCGAGAAAGTCCGAGCGAAGAACAGGCAGCACCATGTTCAGCAATTCGGGTTCTTCAAACAGCACTGCGGGCAGACCGCCATATCTCGCCTGCACGGCCTCGAGGAACCCGGTGTCATCCAGGTGGCTGATCTTCGGCACGGGTGAAAGAGTTTCAGGCGCACGGGCTGCACCCACGAAGAGGGTATCGAGGGATGCGAGACAACCCTTGTCCAGCAGTCTTGCTGTTTCGTAAGCCACAACCGCCCCCAGGCTGTGACCGTAAAATGCAAATCGTTTCGAGGATCTGCCAGTTCCATTTTCCGCAGCCGAGATGACTTCGGCGGCTGAGGCTGCCATCAGGTGAATGCTTTCACACAAGGCATCTTTAAAACGTGAGCCATGCCCAGGCAGATCGACGCCCAGCACCTTAAAGGTTGAGTCCAGTTCCCGGGCCCAGGGGGCAAAGATGGAGGAACTCGCACCCGCATAGGGAAAGCAGTAGAGTCGCGGACGATCCATGCCTGTCCGGCCTGAAAATGGCAGGAGCGCGGCCCTCGATGAACATCGGGTCATCGCCAGTTCAGGACCTCCCGGGCCCGCGTCTGCTCGGTCAACCAAGGCGACACCGACGCCGCGTTGGCAGCGACGACTTCTGTCTCATGATCGGCCACCACCGTGTTCCTTCGCCGCGGCATCGTTTCTTTGGCCTTGGTGGATCCTGCGGTCGCGATCGACGGTATGAATTCGATCCATTCGTCATTCCACAATTCGAAGTCACTTCGCCGGGCAGTGACTGCTGGACGTGACTCCGGAGTGAACGTAGACAGTGACTTTGTGAGTTTCTCCGCGAGGAAACTGACGTTGGGTTCGGAGAGGACCTGGCCGTGATCACCGGGCAGAGGAACGATGTCGACTCCGCCGTGCGCATAGTGAAGCCAGCCGAGATCTCTCGGAAGACTCGAGTCTTTTTCGTCCTGTGCGCGAAAGAGGGTAATGCGTCCTGCATACGGTTTGACCACGTAGCGGACCCCTGCCATCAGGTTGATATCACGAACGCGTCGCATCGACCCGGGAAGACTGACGCCGCCGGATTGACCGATACGAAGATAGATCAGACGCAACACACGACCTTTCATGCGGCCGAGGGTATAGCGGACCGTCTGCCGGAGAGACAGTTTGCTGGTGTTGAGCCGCGCCATTCGCAAGCGGTGGAGAATTCGGACCCGCCAAGGAATCTCGGTTCTCACCTGCTGCATGTATCCGGGCTGCCAGGTGTCCAGCATCCCGACCAGGTTGACACTCTCGCCGGCGGCCACAAGCTGCTGAGCCATCTCGTAGGCGACGAGACCACCAAAGGACAATCCGAGAAAAGCATATGGCCCTTTGGGCTGAAGCACGCGAAGCTCGCGAATGTAGTAGGCGGCCATGGCTTCAAGACGGGTCAGGATCGGATCCTGACTGTGGAGTGATTGCGCCTGGATGCCGTAGACCGGCTGGTCCGCATGAAGAAGGCGCACCAGGCTGACAAAACCGACCAGGTTGCCGCCTACCCCGTGTATCAATACCAGCGGTTGCCTCCCGCTTCCGCGGCGGATCGGTATCACCGACATCGCATCCATGGATGACTGACGGATCTCGATCAGGTCGGCAAGCTTAGCGATCGTGCGTGCTTCAAAAAGGTCGGAAATATGCATTTCGATCTGCAGTTCCCGACGGATCTGCTCAAGAACCACCGCACCACGATCCGCATCGCAGCCACACTGAAAGAGATCATCATCCATCCCGATCCTGTTGACGCCGAGAGCCGCGATCCACCAGTCTGAGAGCTGATGCTCCAGAATGCGTCTACCCTGTTCGTCACTGCCAATCACAGAAGTGGCCATAGGACCCTTTCGAGGATGCTCGTTCGCATCCTCATCTTCTCAGGATGAAGAGCAATCTCTTATCACTCATTTGGGGGACGACGGAAGTTTTTAAGGGAATAAAGCGTTTGCTTTCAGCGGGCTGGCGATAAACTGCTCGCTATGACTATCGGCCGATGCCACTCGAGTCATTAGCAACTGTCATGATTTACTATCTTCAGCTTTGCCGCCTCCTGGCAGGAAATGTGATGACACGATGATGGTGCAACAAGCAGGAACGCGGCGTATGGCAGGACAGACGCTCCTGATGGATGCTGACGATACCTTGTGGGAAAACAACATCTACTTTGAACGTGCGATTGCATCGTTCATCTCGCTGCTCGACCACCAGGTACATACCGCGCCGGAGGTGCGACTTGTTCTGAATGACTGCGAACAGGAGACGATCCGGCTTCACGGATATGGGGTGCGGAGCTTCGAAAAATCACTGCTGCGGTGCTTTGAGAAACTGAGCGGGACCCGGGTCCAACCGCATCATCGGCAACAGATCGAGAGCTTTGCCAGGTCGATTGTGGAACACGAAATCGAGTTGCTGGAAGGGGTGGCTGAAACATTGCCGATTCTCGCCGACCGGCACACGGTGATCCTGGTCACCAAGGGGAACGCAGCCGAGCAACAGCACAAGCTGGATCGTTCAGGGATCCATGAACATTTCCAGGCAGTGGAGATCCCGCCGGAGAAGGATGTTCATGCCTATCGCGACCTGATGGAGCGCCGGCGGTTGAATCCTGCGTCCACGTGGATGATCGGCAACAGTCCGAAATCGGACATCAATCCTGCGCTTGCTGCGGGAATGCATGCGGTTTTCATCGAACACCACAGCACCTGGATACTCGAACACGAGACGATCGGCCAGCCGGTACCGCCCCAACGACTCCTGCGAATCGCAAAATTCACAGAGCTCGGTACATATTTCTAGTATTCCGCAATGATCGATCTGGAAGTTCCCTGCTTCCTTTCCCAGCCTGCGGTGCTTTGTTATACTCGGGATCGGTGCAGGTATTGCGGAAGTGGTGAAATGGCAGACACACCATCTTGAGGGGGTGGCGCCGAGAGGCGTGGGGGTTCAAGTCCCCCCTTCCGCACCA
>CAZZVA010000093.1:0-3999 GCA_964657345.1 uncultured Acetobacteraceae bacterium
TGGAAACGTTGCAACCCTGAACGAGGTGCGGCCGAAGCTGGTGGTGGCCAGTTGTCCGCATTGCTTGAATGCGATCGGCAGCGAGTACAAGCAGATCGGCGGCGACTACCATGTGATGCACCACACGCAGTATCT
Organism: uncultured Acetobacteraceae bacterium; assembly: GCA_964657345.1. Lineage (GTDB taxonomy): Bacteria > Acidobacteriota > Terriglobia > Terriglobales > Acidobacteriaceae. The sequence goes on from CAZZVA010000093.1 coordinate 136, forward strand.
CGAGTCGCTGCTGGCGAGTGGGAAGCTCGAGACAGATCGGCTGGATGCGAGTGTTACGTTTCACGATCCCTGTTACCTGGGTCGACACAATGATGTCTACGACGCTCCGCGGAATCTGCTGAAGGTGCTGGGGTCGGAAGTACGGGAGATGGAGCGGACGCGCAACAACTCATTCTGTTGTGGCGCGGGCGGCGCGCAATTCTGGAAGGAAGAAGAGCCAGGCACCGAGCGCATTTCTGAGAACAGGTTTCGGGAGGTGCAGCGGGTACTGACCGGTGCCTCAAACGAAAAGACATTGGCCGTGGGATGCCCCTTTTGCAAGAGCATGCTGAGCAGTACGCCGGCAAAGGAGCAGGGCGATGCGATTGCGATTCGTGATGTGGCGGAGTTGCTGTGGGAGGGTGTTCAGAAGAAGGCCGGAATCGCACCGGCAGTGATCCCGGTGGTAGCTCTGCAGCCGGCGGCTCCCGAGTTCAAAACGATTGTCTCAACTGCAACTGCTCTGGTCGCACCTGCAGCGCAGGAAGCTGCCGAAGCCGAGCCGGTTGTTACCGTAGAGCCGCCCGCGCGCAAGAAGTGGGCGCCGAAGGCTGCCGTTCCACAGCCTCTTGCGGCCGCAGATAAGCAGCAGGGGGAAGCACTGGATCAGTCGACTGCCCCAGGACTAAGCGCGACTGCTTCGTCATCCGGACCCGCAGAGACGCCATCTGTTGAGAACACTGCTGTGCCTCAACGGAAAAAGTGGTCTCCGAAGGCAGCAGCCAGCCCGGTTGAGATAGCAGGCAAGCAGGATGCGCAACCGGGCGGGCCGAGTAAGCAGGACTCCGAGTCTGCGGCATCCGGACCTTCATCGACACGGGCAGCGGGAACCTATGAGGCCGGGCAGATGAAAGTAACAGTGGAGGATGCAGAAACAAGGGACGCCGCCGACAGTGCTGTGGTTTCAACTCAGCCGATTGCACGGAAGAAATGGCAGCCCAAATCGAAGGGGTAAGATCGAGGCAGCCTCTGGATGCTGCTGAGCTCCAGGCCTCGGCACCGAGACCTGGACCATCCCGCATGCGCCAGGATCAGGCGGAAGGTTTGTCAGCAGCAGCTACTGCGCATTCCGCGGCCTGGAAGCCGATCTTGGAGTGTTGTCCGTCGCAAAACGGCTTTTTTGTGGACGCTCCGCAACGACAGAGAGAGATGGCGGGCTTGCCTTCCAGGTTCCATTCCTTGCCGTCGGCGTCGATCAAGCGGATGGGACCCTCAACACGGAATGGACCGTTCGGCCGGACCGTGATTTTAACGTCGGTATTCTTTGCTTCAATCGATAGTGGTTCAATTTCTGGCATCATGCGCTCCTTGCCTTCGAGTCTAACGTGTCGTTATCGATCATGGTCGGTGGTGCCCGTTGGCAGGAGACGGGGACGAGGGAACCAGGATAGTAAGAAAACTTTTGCAGTCATTCAAACATGGAATGGCGATATGACGGTGGCGAGTGGTGCTATGCGGCACTGAAAGGGAATACCGGTTTCCCGGAGCAGAGTGCCTGTCCATGTTGCTTCATTCCTCCGCAGGCCGCCGGGGATGATTGACATATACTTCAGACAGGGAATTTTCGCTTGTTCCGCCTGTTGGCCTGCTGGAACGAGCGATGTGCCCCACATTTCATTGAAGGGAATCAGCTTACATGGCGACGAGTGATGTTGCCCTGAATAGTCCGGCGGCCGTGAATGCGCCGGAGGCTGCCGAGACGGGCGGGACCAAGCGCATCGTCAACGATTTCAGCATTCAGGTAGCCACGGTGAATGGCTCCGGTTCTCAATCTGCCAACTCCATTCTGTTGAAGACTATTTTCGCGATGGGAATTCCTGTCAGCGGCAAGAACCTGTTTCCGTCGAATATCGCAGGTCTGCCTACCTGGTATACGATTCGCGCCAGCAAACACGGGTATGTCGCACGCAAGAAGGAAATCGACATCCTGATTGCGATGAACGCGGAGACCTCAAAAGACGACATGCTGTCGCTGCCGGCAGGCGGCGCTGCGATCTATGAAGAGGCGGCGAACCTTTCGCAGTTCCGCGATGACGTTGCGTGCTACCCGGTGCCATTCGACAAGCTGACCGCGGCGGTGTGTCCGGAAGCCAAGCTGCGCAAGCTGGTCAAGAACATGATCTATGTCGGTGTCGTCGCGAAGATCATCGAGATGGATTTGACTGTGGTCGAGGCTTCGGTGCGGCGGCAGTTCGCCAAGAAGCAGAAGGCTGCGGATCTGAATTGGGCAGCAGTCAAAGCCGGCTATGACTACGCTGCCGAGTCGCTGACCAAGCACGATCCGTTTGTGCTGGAGCGCATGCACGCAACCGACGGCAAGATCATCATCGAAGGCAATGCTGCGGCGGCGTTAGGCGCCATGTTCGCAGGCGTGACAGTGGTGACGTGGTATCCCATTACACCTTCGTCGTCTGTCGTCGAAAACCTCATCGACTACTTGAAGAAATATCGAGTCGAGCCTGATGGCAAAGCGACGTTCGCCGTGGTGCAGGCCGAAGATGAACTTGCGGCTGTCGGCATGGTGCTTGGTGCGGCCTGGGCGGGTGCCCGTTCGATGACGGCGACATCAGGGCCTGGTATCTCGCTGATGGCAGAGTTTGCCGGACTAGGCTACTTCGCAGAAATTCCTGGAGTAATTTTCGATGTGCAGCGAGTCGGACCATCGACAGGAATGCCCACACGCACGATGCAGGGCGACTTGTTATCTACTGCTTATCTGTCGCACGGCGATACCAAGCATGTGCTGCTGCTGCCGGGTTCTGTGACAGAGTGCTACGAATTTGCCATGGAGGCGTTTGACCTGGCGGAGCAGTTGCAGACGCCGGTGTTCATCCTGTCCGACCTCGACCTGGGCATGAATAACTGGATGTCCGAACCCTTCGCGTATCCGGAAAAGCCGCTGAATCGCGGGAAAGTACTGGACGCCGAGGAATTGACGAAGCTGGGCGGATTCGCGCGCTACAAGGATGTGGATGGCGACGCAATTCCTTATCGGACCCTGCCGGGCACAGATCATCCGCAGGCTGCATACTTCACACGCGGCAGCGGCCATAACGATAAGGCGCTCTACACCGAGCGCCCCGATGAGTACCAGGCGATCATGGAACGGCTGGCGCGCAAGTTCGAAACAGCGCGGCAGTACGTTCCCAAGCCGGTAGTCGATACGGGCAAATCGAAGATCGGCCTGCTGGCATTCGGCACATCGGACTTTGCGATCGTCGAATCACGCGATCAGCTACGCAAGGAATACAACTTCGAAACAGACTACCTGCGAGTGCGGGCATTCCCCTTCACCCCGGAAGTACACGAGTTTATCGCAGCGCACGAGCGCGTGTACGTGATTGAGCAGAACCGAGACGGGCAATTGCTGTGCCTGCTGAAGCTGGATCTTCCGGCAGAAGATGTGGTGCGGTTGCGCAGCGTGCGTCACTTCAACGGCCTTCCACTGGATGCGCGGACCGTCACGGATGCGCTGGTACTGCAGGAGGAACTCTAGAATATGGCTACTGTAACGGCACCCATTGCGCCAAAGGCTCCGAAGACCAATCGGCTTGGCCTGCAGGTATTGGATTATCGCGGCGGCAAGACGACGCTGTGCGCAGGCTGCGGCCACAATGCGATTTCCGAACGCATTATCGATGCAATGTATGACATGGGCGTGCAGCCGGAACGAGTGATGAAGCTGTCCGGTATCGGCTGCTCGTCGAAGAGCCCGGCGTACTTCATGGCGCGTTCGCACAGCTTTAACAGTGTGCATGGTCGTATGCCTTCGGTCGCGACGGGCGCGCTGCTAGGCAATCACACCATGCAGGCAATCGGCGTGTC
>CAZZVA010000093.1:4099-11901 GCA_964657345.1 uncultured Acetobacteraceae bacterium
TGCGTAACTTTCAATGACCATGAGGGTTCGACGAAGAGCTACAAGTACATGCAGGAACACGAAGAAGCCATCAATGAGGTTGGCTTCGTGCCGCATTTCGACAACATTGATGTTGAGTATGATCCGGGCACGACGCGGGACGTGGAGATGCATGATGGCTCGCATCTGCGCTTGAAGAAGCTGCGTGAAGACTTTGATCCGACCAACCGCATCAATGCGGTGACAGCACTGATGGAAGCACACCAGAACGGCGAAGTGTTGACCGGCGTCTTCTACGTGAATACGGAAAAGCCGAGCTTCACAGAGATGTTGAACCTGGTGGATGAGCCGCTGGGCACTTTGCCCGAGTCACGCGTCCGGCCGCCGAAGTCTGTCCTCGAGGATGTCATGAAGCGCCACCAGTGAGGCACGCTCTTTAAAATCAAAAGCCCTGCCAATCGGCAGGGCTTTTGATTTGCCTGGTGAGATTTGTGACGAGACGCGGTGCGTTTACTTATGTTCGCCGCTGTGTTCTTCGCGCGCGCCGGGTTCGGGAAAGTCGGAGTCATTGTCTTTAAGCTCTTCATTGGCATCGCGATGACCCAGCTGCCCGTGGAGGTAGGGATTATCCTTCGTGGGCTGTGGTCTTTCCTGTTCGACGGTGCCCTTGGCGGTATCGCTGTCGTGCCTAGCTGATTCGGTCATGGGGTGAGAGATGTTGGAACGAGCAGGATCGTTGTCCGCCCTTGCTAAACTATGCATCGATGAGCGGGACACTGGTGGTTCTTACGGGTGCATCGGGAAGTGGCAAGACAACCATCGCGCGCCGTGTGGAAGCCGAGGCCGGGGGCAAGTGCGAAGTCCACTTTTTCGACTCCGTGGGCGTTCCCACTCCTGAGCAGATGATCGCGGAATTTGGCAGCGGTGAGGCATGGCAGCGTGCGACTACGTTTGCGTGGATGGAGCGCATCGCAGCCATCCTGCTCGGGGGCCGGTCGGTGCTGCTGGAAGGGCAGATAAGGATTGCATTTCTGCAGGAAGCCCTGCACGCGCTTTCGATCCGACTGTCTGCGGTCATACTGGTGGATTGTGACGACGGGGTGCGGGTGGCACGGCTGCGCGAGGAGCGCGGACAGCCTGAACTTGCGAACGAGGACATGTTGTCATGGGCAGCCTACCTGCGGCAGGAGGCCCGGACCGCCGGAGTTGAAGTCCTCGATACAGGAAAGCTGACAGTGAATGAGTCTGCGCTGCGGATGTTGGCCGAGTTTGGATGAGGCGTTGCCCGGCTCCCGGCTGCCCGGCCTCGCTTACTGCGGGGCCGGGGTGTAGGCGCTGGGCTTCGCTGCAGTCGCTGTGCCGGCATTGATGCGGACGCCCATGCCATTCAGCTTGCTGCGCGCCTCCTGCGCTTCCGGGGTCATGGGATAGCGTTGGATAAGCGAACGAAGTTCACGGACACCAGCGTCTTTCTGATTGATCGCCAGTAGCGATTCGCCCTTGCGCAGTTCGGCCGCAGGGGCCTTGTTGTTGCCGGGGAACTGCTCGAGCACGGCGTCATAGCTCTTCACAGCAGCCGGATACTTACCCTGCCGATAGGCAATCTCGCCGATGTAGAACTGCGAATTGCCCGCCAGGTCATCTTGCGGGTAGTAGTGGACGACATCGCCGAACTCCGCGCTGGCAACGTCGTATTTGCCGGAATTGTAATCGCGTATTGCGCTCTGGTACGACTGCTGCAGCGGCGGGGCCTGCGATTGCATAGGGGCGCCGCCACCAAAATTGCCGGCCGGCGGTGGCGCTGCAGCTGAGCCTCCCGAGGGAGCAGGAGCAGCAGTCTGCGGCGGGGGTGCTCCTCCACCCGTCGGAACATTGGCGGGAGTATTCTGCAGTTGCGACTGAATGTTCTGGAGCGCGGTGTCTAGGTGGGCGATGCGCGTCTTCAACTCGTCGACTGAGTCATTCAGTGACTGCATCTGTCCGGAGATCTGGTCAATCTTGCCGCCGCCTTCGTTCTGTGCGGCAACCGAGCGCTGCAACTGGCTGATGGCCGCCGTCATCTTGTTGACGTTGTCGGTATTCTGCTGCACCAGGTTGATGATGGCGCCGAGACGCTCATCGTTGGATTGCTTCATCTGGTTGAGCAGCGTCTGCATCTGCTCAACCTGGGTCTGCAATTCGACGATTTCCTTTGCTACGGCGTGAGCACGCGGCATGGGTGCGAGACCGGCAAAAAGAAGCACGGCAGTCGCCTTCAGCAAGTGGGAGCGCAAGGGATTTGGGCGCATATTCATGACTCCAGAGAACACCTCATTATAAATTGCGCCAGGTGTTGGACGGGGTTAGTGGAGTGGTTCGTTTGGGGGAGGCCGCCCTGCACAGGCATCGGGTGACTGACTGCATGATCGGCATGCTGTATGCTCGTCCCGGGTTTGAACCCGGGAGGCATCGGATGGTGACGCTGTTCACGTGGCTGATCGTTCTGCAATTCGTCATCATCCTTACGCACGACCTGATCGATATTCCAGGATGGGTGCACGGGTCCCAGATTCAGGCGGAGCTGGGTAAACGGAAGGTGCTGCTGGCAACCTTAGCGAACGCAATTTTCCCCGGGATTGCTGTCGCATTCGCCTTCATGTTCTGGCACCGGCATAAGCCAGGCTATGTGGCGACTTACTGGGTTATTTACTGCGGGGTGGCGGTGCTGTCGGCAATCGGCATGTGGTATGTGCCTTATTTCCGTGGGGCGCCCGAGAAGCTGAAGCGCGAATATCTGCGGATGTATGAAGGTACTCGCCAGGTGCTGCCCGCACGCGGAGATAACCCGCGTCCGAATGTCTTTCACATGGGAATCCATGTGTTGTTTATTGTGACGTTCTGCATGGCGGTCGCGATCCGGTTCCACCTGGCTTAGTCTTCAGAACGAAGAAAAGGCCCCAGGTCCGGTGATATGGACGAGGGGCCTTGCTTATGGACTCCGTTCGGTTTAGCGGTCGACGGCGAAGCCGGCCCGGCGATTCTGCTGCCAGCATTGTTCGTTCTCTTCGGTGCAGAACTGCTTTTCCTTGCCGTAAGAGACAGTTCGAATGCGATCGGCGGTGACACCGGCGGCGACAAGCGCCTGTTTCACTGCGTTGGCCCGGTTCTCACCAAGTGCCAGGTTATATTCCGTTGATCCCCGATCGTCGCAATAGCCGCCAACCACGATCTTGAGCTTGGGGTGAGCCGAAAGGAACTGGACATCCTTGGTGATGACGGACTGTGCGTCCGGACGAACATCGTAGGCGTCGTAATCGAAGAAGACGTCCACCACGTTGGTGTGGAAAGTGGCGTCATCGACAGAGGTGTCGCCGCCGCTGGTGTCTGCCATGGTGCTTTCCGCACCGACGGTGACACGCGCGGTCGCGTCGGTCGAGCCACCGGGACCACGGGCGACCAGGTGGTAGTCGGTCGATTGCGTCGGTGTCACGGTCTTGACGCCGGCAGTTTCGACCGCTCCAATTCCGTCGATTGAAACGTCCGTGGCGTCTGTGGTCTTCCAGTTCAACGTGACCTTCTGGCCAGGGGCGACGGAGCTCGGGGACGCAGTCAGGGTCGCGGTGGGTGCAGAGCCGGCAGGCGGCGGTGGTGGTGGCGGGGGCGCAACGGGCTTTTTATGGCAGCCGGTTGAGAATAAAAGTGCAGCGGCGGCGACACAACCAGCCAACGTGTTGCGGAATTGCGGAGTCATCAAGCAGTTCTCCCTGGAGTTCAATAGTACCGGAGCCTTAAAAGTGATGCGAAGAAGGTGCAGACCTGAAGCAGGCTCAGCGCCTTATTGGTAACGCGTGGATCATTTGTAACTCCAGTTCGGCATGCTGTCGTTGCCGCCGTGCGTCAACGCATGCTGTTCGGTTCCATCAGCCAGCATGGACCAGACTTCCACGTGGTGGCCCTGTTCGCGCTGAAAGGTGATGTGGCGTCCATCGGGCGACCAGGACGGAAAGTCGTTGCGCCCGGCATCATGGGTCAGCTGGGTCCAGCGTTTGGAAGCGATATCCATCACGTAAATGTCCTGACCTCCTGGCGCGCCCGGGCCATACTTGCGATCCCAAGCGAAGGTGAGGAACTGGCCATTCGGCGACCACGAGGGCGAAGTAGCATAGCCGCCGTCGGTCATGCGCTGAACGCCGGCGCCATCTGAATCCATGATGTAGATCTGCGGCAGGCCGGTGCGGCCGCTGACCCAGACGATCTGGTTATTGGTCTTGGGATTCCAGCTGGGCGAGACATCCGGCCCTTTGAAGATAGTGATCTGGTGAGGACTGCCGCCGTTCGCATCGGTCACCCAGATTTCGCTGTCCCCCGTCTTGTCCGAAGAGAAGGCCATGTGGGATCCGTCGCTGGACCAGGCTGGCGAAAGAGTCGTGCCGCCGGGAGTGGTGAAGCCGACCAGGCGCCCCAGTAGCAGGGAATACATCCGGATGGTCCAGCCGTACTTGCTGAGGGACGAGAAGGCGACGCGGTCATTGCCGGGCGAGATGTGGGGCGAGAGCGAAATCTGTCCTAGATGGGTGAGCTGGTGCTGCCCCTGGCCGTCATAATCCATCTGCCAGATTTCCTTGGCGCCGGAGCGGGAGGAGACGAAGTAGATATGTGTCTCAGCGATCCCGTTTAGACCACCGCCGAGCCGAAGGATGATTTCGTCGGCGAACTTGTGGGCGATCAGGCGAGCGCTGTCCTGCGACGCGGTCTCGCCGTATTGCTTACCCAGGATCTGCTGTGAACTTGGGTCTTTCGCGTCGTAGACCCAGCCGGCGACCGTCAGGCGGTTGGCATTGACGCCGAGCGCGCCGAAGGCGACCATGGCGGCGTTGACAGGCGCTCCGCCCCATTGCGAGAGAGTGATTTCCTGCGGTGAGCCGGGAGTGGCCGTCGGTGCGATGGACTTCGAAACCATGTCGAAAATGCCGGCCGATGACAGGTCATTGAAGAGGGTGGAGTCGAAGGTCGACTTGAGGATGGCGGTCTGCGGATCGCTGCTGGTCGGCTTGAAGTCGGCGGCTGCGAGACGAATCTTCTCAACGCCGAGGTTGGTTCCGGTTTTGACCCAGTCCTGGGCCTGGGCGAACGAGGAGGCCAGGGCGAAAAGCATGACGGCACAGAAGGTGGCGCGTGGCGGAAGGGGGAATCGCATAGGCGTTGGTTTTGGCATCCGTTCGTAGAAGGTCGAGAGATTCAACTTGGAACGACTCGTCTGATTGTGCCGAACTGGCACACCCATTTTGCTAGTGGCCTGGTTGTTCGTAGGTAAATGTATAAGCAACGGATACGCTGGAGCCATTGTACCCAGGTGGTAGGGGACCAAAGCTGTCAACTCGCTGGGCAGCGCGTATGGCTGAGGTATCGAGTGACTGCACGCCGCTCGAACGGGCGATCTGGAAATTGCTGGGGGAACCATCGCGGGCGATGGTGAAGGAGACAACGGCCTGGCGGCCTTGCTGGGTGGAGGGATCAACCTCCTGGATGTACCAGTTTTCCCGGACTTTGCGGTTGATCACGTTGACGTACCAGCCGAAGCGGGAACCGAAGTCGCCTTCGCCGACGGCTACCGGGCTGTTGGTCGCGTTTTGGTTGCTGGCCATCGATCGCGGCATGTTGGCCGGCGCCTGTTCGCCGAAATTGGCCCGATTCTGCTTGGGCGGGTCCTGCGGATGCTTTTGTTCCTGCTGCGGTGGCGTCGGTTTGGGCGGCGGAGGCTTCGGCTTGTCCGGAATCTTCGCGGCCAAAGGGATGGCCTTGAGGTCGGGCGCGGCTTCAAGCTTTTTTTCCGGAATGGCAGGTGCCGGGCTTGGAGTTTCGGTAGCGAGAACGTTCTTGGTGGGCGGCTGGGTGGAAGGCAGCGGGATTGTCGGGGCGGAACTTACGAGCGAGGCCGAGATGGCGCCCTGCGTCATGTCCTGGCCCCAGTTGTTGCCGTGCAGGCGGTTATGCAGCCAGAGCGAAAGTACCAGCGCGCCGATGACGCCGGCATGAAGGCCGAGCGATCCGAAGAAGAAGGGTCCAACCCGCTCCCTGCGCTCGGAGGAGTCGAGTTCGTCGTCGAGTGCGCTGTCGTCGAGAAGAGATTGAGCCATCGATGAATGCCGTTACTTTGCCGGAGAACCAGGCGGAAGAGGCTGGGTGACGATGCTGATATTGGTGATGCCGGCCTGCTTGACCGCGTCCATGACTGAGGCGAAGGCGCCGAACGGGACCCGCTCATCGGCCCGCAGATAGACACTGAGTTTGGTGCTGTCGGTATTCGGCTTGCGCAACAGCGATGGAATGTCGGCCAGGTTGATGGGCTTGTCGCCGAGGAAGACGCGCTGTTCGCGATCGATGGTGATGACATCGCGCTGCTCAGTGACTTCCTTGACGGTGCGGGTCTTCGGTACGGAGACATCAATGCCGGATTGGAGAACAGGTGCGGTCAGCATGAAGATGACGAGGAGCACGAGCACCACGTCGACCAGCGGCGTGATGTTGATTTCAGCCAGGGCCGTTTTGGTCTGGCCGCCCATGCTAAAAGCCACGGGAAGACTCCCGGCCAAGATCGCGGCCTCGAACCGACTCAGAAGCGCGCTCACGCTCCAGCGGATCCTGGTTATCACGCAGCGTGATTTCTTCCATGGAGTTCAGCATTTCGCGGGAGAAGTCATCGAGACGGGATCCGAATTCGCGGATGCGTGCGGTGAACTGGTTGTAGGCAACGACGGCAGGAACGGCAACGATGAGTCCGAAGGCGGTCGTGATGAGAGCTTCCGAGACACCAGGGGCAACAGCGCGCAGAGTGGCGGCTCCGGCAGTGCCGAGACCATGAAAAGCGTCGACGATACCCATGACGGTCCCGAAGAGGCCGATGAATGGCGAGATCGCGCCGATGGTGGCAAGCCATGTAAGGCGCTGTTCCATAAATGTGAGAGCTTCGCTGGATGCCGACTGCGCGGTGCGCTCAAGCGCAGTGATGTTGCGGGGCGGCCCGTAGCCACCGGTTTGACGCCGATAGGTCTCGTAGATGGCGTCGAAGACCGGGACGAGCGGGCTGGGCTTGAAGCTTTCGCTGACAGCAGCGATTTCCTGCAGGCGGGTCGCCTTACGGAAGGCGCGCAGAAAACGACGGCCCTGGGTACGCGCGCGCTTGAAACCAAGGAGCTTGCCGATGATGATGGTCCAGGAAAACAGGCTGGCCAGCGCGAGCAGGCCGAGGACGCTCATGGCGACCGGACCGCTGTTGTGGAGCATCTCGACGATAGCGCTGCCGCCGGGAGCTGGTACCGGCGCGCCGGCGTCAGGCGCGGCGTCGGAAGCAGCCTGAAAGACAAAGAGGGCGAGGTGGAGAAAGGGTTGGGTCATCGCTGCTGTTGAAACGGTAGCAGACTGGCTCCAACCGGGGAATAGCAGCCATGAGGCGGTAGAAGCAGAGGTACATGCAAGGTGAAGGGCGAAGATGGTGCATTGGGCAGGATAGCAAGCTGCTATGGCAGCGTCCGTAAGATCAGGATTCTGCAAAGAAAGCATGGCAGTACTCATCCAAAGAGGCAGAGGAGATGCAGAAGGGCGCTGTGGAACCTGGCTCGTTCCGGTCGATGCAGTGGGCATTCCCGATCGCGGTAGCTTTGCACAATAGCGAAGAAGCAATCTTCATGCCGAGGTGGCTGGCTGATCATCGGGATCAAATGTCTCTGCACCCGGCTTCCACTGTGATCTGGGCTGCCTTGCTGATCACGGCACTGGCTGCCTTCGTTGTTACCAGGATGAGTATGCTTGGAGGCAAACACAGTTTCTGGGCCTATCTCTTTTTC
>CAZZVA010000094.1:0-11850 GCA_964657345.1 uncultured Acetobacteraceae bacterium
ATTTCCTGACCAGATAATGAGAAATTGTGCAAACGCAAGATAGATGTTCAACATGACGAAGGCGAAGCAGAGCTTGCCTAGGTCGTGCTGCTCAGTCTTCCGCAAAATCGTTTTATAAGGCTCGGCAGGGGACAAACGAACTACCGTAATCACCGCGAGCGCCAGCACCGAGTAGCCTTGGCCGACCAGGAACATCAATCCATACATGGTCGAGAACCAGGTAATATCCAGCGTCATCACCAGGTCGATGGCCACTACCGTCAGTGTCAGCGCATAGATGACGACGCCGATACCACTCACATTTTCAAACCGCTTCTGCCAGAAGGAGTAGTTATTCTCCCTATCGGCATCGCGCAGAAGGCTCCACTTGTTCAATACCGACATGAATCCGAACCAGATCGCAAAGCACACCAGCACCTGGATCCACACGTGGAGAGAACTCAGCATCGGGCGCTTCCACAAAATCGCATGCGCCTGTTCCCGGTTGATAAGTCCCTGCGCCAGTGCCTTCGGAACATCAGTGATCGCGGCCCATAAGTAAAGCTTTTTGAAGAAAATGCCAATCGGCAGGAACATCAGGAAGACCAGCGGGAGCGTCCGTGACATGGCTTCCAGCGGACGACGCAGCAGCAGACCCCACTTACCGCCTGACAGGTACTGCACCATTAGCAATGCCATGCCACCGATGCACAAGCCCAGGCAGATCATGAAACCCATCAGGTACGAGCGCAGCAGGTGATTGACGCCGTCGTGGTTTGCCGTAGCAGCCAGGACCGCCAGCACCAGGCCGATTACCGTGAAAACCACGCCTACCGTCAATGCCCGCTTCTGCCAGCCGGTGACAAACAGTGGCGCGCTCAGATCGGCAGGTAGTGTCTTCGCGTGAGAGTGATGTGCCATCGTCTAGTGCGCCTTCTTCGTGGCTGGTTTCATACTTGCCGCTGTTTTGGTACCACTTGTCTTTGCGTCCGGGCCCATGCCTGCCCCACCCGGAACGTTCGAGGAAGTTGCCGGGCCCGGTTGATTCGCGGGCTGGCCGATCCCTGCATCCACTGGATACACATTCGGCAGAATGCCCTTGTTCACATCCGATTGCTGCAGCGAATCACCATTTGGCAGCGCTAATATCGGTCGATTCTTCGGCCAGGGGTTGCCGCTCGCCGACGACGGCGCCATGCCCGGATATGTCTTACTCGGCTCCGCGTAGACCGCCGTTCCCGGCATATCCCATGGCTGTGCGAAGCTCGCGGGCACACCCTGTGCCTCGGCTACATCCGACAGGTCTTCGACCTTGGTCCCCTGCGGCAAATCAGATACCTTCGCATTCTGGCTCAGCTGCAACGCCCGCATGTAAGCCGCAATCGCCCAGCGATCCTCGGTTGTAATCTGCGCAGCATAATCCGGCATCGCGCCAAACCCATATGCAATCACATAGTAGTAATGGCTGAGCGGCTCGCCCAGCACCCGGGAATCGTGAAAATTTCCGGCTGGCTTGTAGCCGCGCTGCACGATCATGCCGGCCCCATTGCCGACCCGCGAATGGCAAGGAGTGCAATACACGTTGTACTGCTCCTGACCCCGGGCCATCATGGCTGCCGTCAACGGAAATGGCAGATAATCCTGCTCCTTCCCGTTCTGCAGGCCGGTATGGAAGTAGGACGCCATATCCGTCTGACTGCGCGCCACCGTGTGAAGCGCCTGCGGACGGGACGACCGTCCATCCGGAAAGAAATTCGATCCCCGCTGCGGATAGATCTTCGGCTGATTGTGCATGTCCTGCCGGCATCCGGCGAGTAATGCGACAGCACTCAAACCTACCAGCCCTGCCACTTTTGAAAACCTGGAACTCATACCGAGGCGATTAATAGTCCACCTCCACAATCGATACCGGCTTCAACGTTTCGAGGTACTCCCTTGACGCCAGCAGGTCAAACTTGGGATCCCGCGCCTCCAGGCAAAGAAAAAATTTGTCAGTCGAGGCTGTGCGAAAATTCGGCGCGTTGAAGAGTGGATGATACGGCGCCGGCAAACCGCACATCGCCAGCATGCCGAATGCCGCAGACAGGCCGGCGAACAGGATTGTCCACTCGTACGCCGGGATCATGAACGCAGGCCAGGAGAAATACTCGCGGCCGCCGATGTTCAGCGGATACGCCAGCGTATTGATCCACGTCTCCAGCAGGAACATCGCCGTGAGACCCATCAGTCCGCCGATTAACGTGATCGCGGGCACATAGTTGCGATGGAAACCAATCGCCTCGGCCGCCTCTTCACAGGGATAAGGAGTGAAGCAATCCAGACGTCGCCAGCCGGAGTTGTAGCTTGCCTGCGCGGCCCGCGTCAGGTCGCCGGCCGTATCGAATTCGGCCAACAGGCCGTACGTACCTTCAGGAATAGACATGATCAGTCACCAGCCCCGTGCAGAGACTCTTCCGCCAGCGGCTCGACCTTCGCCTGTGGCAGCAGCATGCGAACCTCCGACATGGGAATCATCGGGATAAAGCGGACAAACAGAAAGAAGAGGAACGTGAACAGTCCCATCGTTCCAATAAAGGTGCCATAGTCCCAGCGAGTCGCCTTGTACGTGCCCCAGGACGACGGGAGGTAGTCGCGATACAAACTGGTTACGACGATTACGAATCGTTCAAACCACATACCAGTGTTGATCACGATTGACATCAGAAACATCTGCGTCGGACTCACGCGTACCGATCGGAACCACATCAATTGCGGAATAGCGATATTGCAGGCAATCAGCGCCCAGTAAGACCATCCCATCGGACCGAACATGCGGTTCCAGAATGCGAAGTATTCCCAGTGGCTGCCCGAAAACCAGCTCATAAAGAGCTCCATCGCGTAGCCGTACGCCACAATGAGGCCAGTCGTCAGCATGACCTTGGCCATGTTGTCGAGATGCCGCGTCGTGATCAAATCTTCCAGGTGATAAAACTTGCGGATCGGCACCGCCAGCGTAATCACCATGGCAAAGCCGGAATACACAGCGCCCGCAACGAAATAAGGCGGGAAGATCGTCGTGTGCCACCCCGGCAGGGTCGCGACCGCGAAGTCGAAGCTGATGACCGTGTGCACCGACAGCACCAGCGGCGTTGCTAGGCCCGCGAGCAGGAGCGATGCCGTCTCATAGCGCATCCAGTGCCGCACCGAACCGCGCCAGCCCACCGCGAACAAACCATAAATGTACTGGGCAAACTCGCTCTTCGCCCGATCGCGCATAGTCGCAAGATCGGGAATCATGCCGATATACCAGAACACTACCGAAATCGTCGCGTAGGTCGAAACCGCGAACACGTCCCATAACAGCGGCGAGCGGAACTGCGGCCACATCGCCATCGAATTCGGATACGGGAACAACCAGTACGCCAGCCACGGCCGACCGACGTGAATCAGCGGGAACAAGCCGGCGCAGACTACGGCAAAAATTGTCATCGCTTCCGCGAAGCGGTTGATCGAGTTACGCCATTGCTGCTTGAACAACAACAGGATGGCCGAAATCAGCGTGCCGGCGTGGCCGATACCGATCCACCAGACAAAGTTGATGATCGCGAAGCCCCAGCCGACCGGGATGTCCAGGCCCCAGATACCAACACCGCGCAGGAATAGCCAGGCTACCGCCGTCAGCAGAATCATCATGATGCCGCCGGCAACCAGCAGCCCCAGGAACCATCCGACTGGCGTATGCGTCGTCAGAACGATCCGCGAGATCTTCTCCGTGATCGACTTGAACGTGTGACCGGGACCGACGACGCGGTATTCGCCCGTCACCGGATCCAGCATCGGATCACTCACCGATACATTTTTTAGCGCCATGCTCGCTCCAACCCTCTGGCCACTCTGAAACTACTTCCTGTTACCACTAAACCCTGCGCAATCATGCTTCCGATAACTCCGGATTCAGATTGATCACTTCGGCGATATACGTCGTGCGCGGACGCGTATTCACATCCGCCAGCACGCCGTAGTTCCGCTCCTGCGCCTTCACCTTGGAAACCTTGCTGTGCTTATCGTTCAAATTGCCGAAGGTGATCGCATTGGTCGGGCAGGCCTGCTGGCACGCCGTCACAATCTCGCCATCGCGGATCTCGCGATTTTCCTTATCGGCTTCGATCTTCGCTGCCATGATGCGCTGCACGCAGTAACTGCACTTCTCCATCACGCCACGACTGCGCACCGTCACATCCGGATTGCGCATCAGCTTCAGACTCTCCGTCTCGTAATCCGAGAAGAGCAGGAAGTTGAAGCGGCGCACCTTGTACGGACAGTTGTTGGAGCAATACCTGGTCCCCACGCAGCGGTTGTAGACCATCGTATTAATGCCTTCCGGTGTGTGCACCGTGGCCGCCACCGGGCAGACCTGCTCGCACGGCGCATTCTCGCAGTGCTGGCACATCATCGGCTGGAAATGCGCGCGCGGCGCTTCCAGGTCGCCCTCGAAATACGTATCGATGCGCAGCCATTGCATATCGCGGCCAGTCTTCACATGATGACGCCCAACCACCGCGATATTGTTCTCGGCATAGCAGCTAACCACGCAGGCATTGCAGCCGACGCAGGAGTTCTGATCCACCGCCAGCCCCCACGCATTCTTCTCATAGCGATAATTCGAGAACATGGTGGTCGTTGGTTCAGGATCTTCCGGAAACACCCCTTCATGCGCAAATCCCGGCGTCTTCCGGAACTCCTCGAGAGTCGCGTAGCGCACAATGCCACGCGTCAAGGCTTCGTTGCCTTCCAGCGAATTGTGCCCGGCCCCGATATCTTCCTTGTACGAACCGGCAGACGCCATCTTTCCGCGCGTCTCCGTGTAGTGGCTCTTCGTCACCGTCACTTCGTACAGGTCTTCGGTCGCCGTCACCTTCGCTGCCGCAATGTACAACGGCGACGACGAAGTCCGCAGCCGATACGCATTGAAACCTACGCCACTGCCAACCCGGCCTGCATCCTGCCGGCCCGAACCGAGATACAGCGTGATCGAATCATCCGCGTGGCCCGGCACCTTCAACACCGGCGCGTTGATCTTCTGACCCTCTGCCTCGATCAGGATCACCGTGCCTTCATCCACCTTCAACTTCTGCGCCGTCGCATAGCTCATCAGCGCCGCGTTATCCCAGGACATATTTGTCACTGGTTTCGGCAGCTCCTGCAGCCATCCGATATTCGCAAAACGCCCGTCGTACAGCGATGGATCGGGCCGGAACACCACTTCAATCTTGCCCGGCTGGGCCAGCGCCGCACCGGCAGTAGCGCTTCCCCCCTTGATGCTCAAGCTCTTCGGAGCGAAGGCCGTGTTCGGGATCATGCCATCGTGCAGCGCCTTACGCCATTTCGCATCCGCATCGCCAGTCAGCGCGCCCGCCATCGCCACACTGTCCGGACTGGCAGCACTACTGTCCAGACCCGCACTGCTTGCCCCACCGGAGAACCAGTTCCCGCGTACCACATCAAACGTCGAAGCCGCCGGATCGTCCAGCATGGTCTGGATAATGTCGTGCGCGGTCTTGCCGCCATACAGCGGATCGATCATCGGCTGGACGATCGTCACCGTGCCGTCATACGCACGCGCATCCGACCAGGCTTCCAGGTAATGCGCACTATTGATGTGCCATTCCGCCTGCCGCCCGGTCTCATCGACATGCGAGCCGAGATGCACCACTTTCTTCACATTGTTCAGCGCATCTGCAAAGTTCAGGTCGACCGGCGAAGCATACACCGGGTTCGAGTCGAGAATGATCAGCCACTCAACCTTGCCTGCGTTCATATCCGCAACCAGCGACTTGAAATCCTCGCCCTGCACGGTTGGCATGGGAACAATCGTCTCGATGTAGACAACCGTCTTGCCCACATTGCCCAGCGCCTCGTTCATGGCAATCGCTGCGGTATGTACCGACGGATGCGACTGCTCACCCGGGATCACCACGCACTTGCCACCATTGGCCTTCAGGTCCTTCGCAACCGCAGCCACAAACTTCTTCGCAGATTCCGACAGACCTTCGGTCAGCGCAGCCGAACCGCCCATACCACCACCCGGAGCTACAGCCGAAGACAGTGCCGACGCAAATGCCGGCAGATCGCTCGCCTTCAACGCCAGCCGATGATCGGCCTTGAACCCAGTCGTCGTCGGAGAACTCTCGACCACGTACAGCCGGTTCATCTTCGAGCCATCCTGCGTACCTGGCTCCACCATTCTGCGTCGTGCCGCGAACTCACCCGCCAGCTTCACAAATCCCGGCTGATTAATGCCACTCAGGAAATCCGCATCCAGCGAGACAATCACGTCTGCATCCGTCAGCGTGTACTGCGTGTCATAGAAGTCGCCAAATACCGCCTTCGATGCGATCCGCGCCGAGTCGCGATTGACCGGGTCGTACTGGATCCACTTCGCCTGCGGATACACCGCCTGCGCCTTCTTCCATTGCGCCGCCAGTGTGGGAGAAGTGACCGTGCCACTGAGGATATAAAGCCCCTGCCCACCGGCAGACCGCTTGTCCTGCATGGCAGTAATGAACGCAGCCTGGAAGATCGCAAACCGGCTCTGCTCTCCCCGATGCAGCACACGCGGCGAACGATCCGGATCATAAAGCCCCAGCAGCGTCCCCTGGCTGATCGGATCCGAACCACCCTTGCTCATCGGATGATCCGGATTACCGTCAATCTTGATCGGCCGGAAAGCATCGCTCTTCACCAGCAGCGGCAGCGCACCAGTCGGAAACGGGAACGCCGTCGCAAAGTAAAGCGGCTTGCCCAGGACCAGGTCTTCCGGCTGCTTGATATATGGATAGATCGGTTCATCCGGCTGCTTGGTGCAACCAGACAATCCAGCCAAAGCCATCGACGCACCCATGATCTTCATGAAGCCGCGACGCGACACCGGGTCGATCAGCTCTGAAGCATGCTGCGGGAACTCCTGCTCCACCATGCGGTCGAAGCCCGGACGGGAAGCAACAGTATCCAGGCTCTGCCAGTACTTGCGCCCCTGCTTGCCCGACAGCTCAGCGCGCGCCTCGGCGATCGTCATCAACTGCTGCGATCCGTTCGGTCCCGCCGTAATGTTGGTATCTGCCATCGTGTCTTTCGTCTCGTCTGACGCCATTGCGTTTGAAGCCCCGTCCAAGCTGTTTCCTCGCACCATTCGTTACCTGTGGCAGGTCTCGCAGCTGCTGATTTCCGTCGGCGTGCGAATGTGATACTGGTTCACCAGGTACTTGCCCAGTGCATCCTGGCTGGTAAATTCCGTGTAGTGAATGCCCGCCGTGTTCCCTGTTAACGATCCGGATGGCATCTGGTTCGCCACATCCACTACCTCCGGCTCGCCATGCCTGTAAGCCGGCAGCATGTTCAACGACGCATCTTTCGCGCTCACCTTCTGCGGATTAATCGTAGTGCAGCTGATATTCTGCGCCGTCGGCGAGCCGTACTTGTTGTCAGCCGTACCGCACCATACCGGCTTGTCCGTCGACGGTCCCTCCCACGCCATGTTGTAAATCTGGCTGGTCGGTCGCAGGTTCTTCGCCGGATTGCGATGGCAGTTCAAACACCATTCCATCTGCAGAGAATTCTGCTGGTACATGATCGGCATCTCGTCCACATGGCCATGGCACGACGAACAACCAATGCCTTTGTTCACGTGAATCGAGTGATTGAAGTACACATAGTCCGGCAGGTCGTGCACGCGGATCCAGCGGATCGACTCACCTGTCGCCCAGCTCTGCCGAACCGGCTCCAGCAACTGCGCATTGGTCCAGATCTGCGAGTGGCAGTTGATACACGTCTTGGTCGGCGGAATGCCGGCGTAACTCGATTTCTCAACCGAAATATGGCAGTACTGGCACTGCACGCCCAGGCCCTGCACATGATGCTTATGACTGAATGGAACCGGCTGGTCGGCGCGCTGCCCCTGCCGCGTCACCCAGGGGGAACGCTGCAGCTGGTCAAGCGTGACCCCCAGGGCGATCACGATCAATCCGGTGAGAATGATGCTCATGCGGGCTAGCGCATTCGAGCTACGGTCAAAAATCTGCGCCATGTCTACGTTCCTCTGCCGTGCGACCACGGGAGATTGAGGATGAACCCTAAGGCGACTGAACAAGTCGCAATTCGAAAAGGTTTTCTGTACGTCACCCAGAAATATAGCAGCAATAAAAGCTTAGGGACCGTCCGGGAACCCACCGCACTTCATTTTTGCTCCCGACATGGAACCACACTTGGGAACAAATTCTTTTCATGAACAATCCGTTGTGCCTACCCTCGAAATGTAGCTCTCTTCAGGCGCCAACAACCCTTATCCGCATGACTATTAGCTGCCGATATACCGCCGGCAATCTGCTACCGCCTACTATGGTTGAACCATGAATGACGGACGACGCGCTGTTCGCTACGACGTTCAAGCCGCGCTGGCGCATCTCTCTGCGGCTGATCCGAAGCTGGCCGTGCTGATCGAACGCGCCGGCCCGTTTACGCTGAAACTCAAAAGCCAGCACTCGCCCTTCGAAGCCCTGCTCGAGTCCATCATCTATCAGCAGCTTCATGGCAAAGCAGCCGCCGCCATCCTGCGCCGCCTCATCGAAGCCTTCGGCGATCTGCACCCGCAGCCCGAACAACTCATCGCTGTCCCCGACCACATCCTGCGCGGCGCCGGCCTCTCCGGCTCGAAAGCTCTCGCCCTGCGCGATCTCGCCGCCAAAACCATCGACGGCACCGTCCCCACTCTCGCCCAGATCCGTCGGCTGCCCGACGACGAGATCGTCAGCCGCCTCACCGCCGTCCGCGGCATCGGTCCCTGGACGGTCGAAATGCTCCTCATCTTCCGCCTCGGTCGCCCCGACATCTTCCCGGTCACCGACTACGGCGTTCGCAAAGGCTTCCTGCTCACCTTCGGACCAAAATCGCTCACAGGCCCGAAAGCCAAGCCCATCACCGCCGACATGCTCCCCAAACCCGACGCCATGCTCCGCCGCGCCAAAAAGTGGCAACCCTATCGCTCTGTCGCCAGCTGGTATCTCTGGCGCGCCTGCGACCTCGCCGGCAAACCATCCCCGGCACCCGACTAGCATTACCATCTCACCAGCTCAGATGACTACGATGGATGAACCGCTCGATCTAAGTCCGCTCGTAAACGCCAGGCGACGCTTGGCCGACGCCTTGACGCGCTGTGATTTAGACAAACAAGACGAGTTACTGAGGGATGGCCTCATCCAGCGTTTCGAGTTCACCTACGAACTCGCCCATCGCACCCTGAAGCGCTATCTCGAATCCGTTTCCCCTACTCCCGGCATTGTGGATGCCATGCCATTTGCCGAAATGATTCGCACCGCCAATGAACAAGGCCTGCTGCGCAGCAGCTGGCCGACTTGGAAGCGCTACCGCGAACTGCGCAGCAAAACCAGCCACACCTACAACGAAGACACTGCCCACGAGGTCGTGCGAGACATTCCCGACTTTCTCGAAGAAGCGGGATTCCTCCTCCTCAGTCTTCGAGAACGGATCACTCCATGAACGCACCCGGGTCCGACACTCTACCCGACAACGCCGCCAGCCTCGTCCTGACTCCGGCCGAGCTCGCCATCGTCCGCGAACTCCTGCTTCGCCACGTGCCCCACCGCGAAGTCTGGGCCTTCGGCTCCCGCGTCAAGGGCACAACCAAGCCATTCGCCGACCTCGACCTCGCTATCCTCGGCGACACCGCCCTGCCACCCGGAACCCTCGCCTCACTCGCCGAAGACTTCACCGAATCCGATCTCCCCTTCAAAGTCGACCTCCTCGACTGGGCCACCACCGACGCCGCCTTCCGCGAAAGAATCAAAGCCCGGTACGTCCCGGTCCTGACCCACCCGTAGCATTCTCGCTACTTCCCGCTCTTTTACACTGATCCCATGGCCCAGCCCGCGCCCAGCAATCGCTACATCACCATCCACGGCCACTTCTACCAGCCGCCCCGCGAAAATCCCTGGCTCGAAACCGTCGAGACCCAGGACTCCGCCGCCCCCTATCACGACTGGAATGAACGCATCACCGCCGAGTGCTACGCCCCCAACGGCGCCGCCCGCATGCTCGACAGCGAAAATCTCATCATCCGCATCATGAACAATTACGGGCGCATCAGCTTCAACTTCGGGCCCACCCTGCTCTCCTGGCTCGAAGACAATGCGCCCCGTGCCTACGCCATGATCCGCGCCGCTGACCGGCTCAGCCAGATGCGTTTTGACGGACACGGCTCCGCCATGGCCCAGGTCTACAACCACATCATCATGCCGCTCGCCAGCACCCGCGATCGCATCACCCAGATCCGCTGGGGCATTGCCGACTTCGAACACCGCTTCCATCGCAAGCCCGAAGGCATGTGGCTCGCCGAAACCGCCGCCGACTTCGAGACCCTCGACCTCATGGCGCAACACGGCATCCGCTTCACCGTGCTCGCGCCCAATCAGTGCGCCCGCGTCCGGCCACTCCCCACTGAAGGCCAGCCAGATCACCCCTGGTCCGAAACTCCGGACGCCTCCGTCGACAGCACCCAGCCCTACCTCGTCCGCCTCAATGAAGGCCGCTCCATCGCCGTCTTCTTCTACAACGGCCCCGTCTCCCGCGCCATCGCCTTCGAAGGCCTGCTCAACAGCGGAGAAGTCTTCGCCGCACGTCTCACCGGCGCGTTCCATCCCGACCCCTCCCGGCCGCAACTCGTCCACGTTGCCACCGACGGCGAAAGCTACGGCCATCACCACCGTCACGGCGAAATGGCCCTCGCCTCCGCGCTTCGCTCCATCAACAGCAGCAGCGACACCCGTCTGACTAATTACGGCGAGTACCTTTCACTCTTCCCGCCTGCCTGCGAAGCCGTCGTACAGGACAACACCTCGTGGAGCTGCTTCCACGGCGTCGAACGCTGGCGCTCCGACTGCGGCTGCTCAGGCGGCAAACCCGGCTTCAACCAGCAATGGCGCGCTCCCCTTCGGCAAGCCCTCGACTGGCTGCGCGACACCCTCTTGCCCTACGCCCGTGCCGCCGCCGCACCCCTGCTCAACGATCTCGACGAAGCCCGCAACCACTACATCCGGGTCATCCTGGATCACAACAAAGACTCCATCGACAGCTTCCTCAGCCAGCACGCCACGCACTCTCTCAGCCCCGCAGAACGCCAGCGTGTCCTGCAGTTGATGGAACTCGAACGCCACGAGCAGCTCATGTACACCAGCTGCGGCTGGTTTTTCGACGAAATCTCCGGCATCGAAACCGTGCAGATCATCGCCTACGCCTGCCGCGTCATCGAACTCGCCACCCTCCTCTTCGCGAATGGATCGGATACGCTGCCGTCCCTCGTCAGTCTCGAAGACGACTTCGTCACTCGTCTCTCCGAAGCCAAAAGCAATGTGCCGGAGATGGGCGACGGGGGCGCCATTTATCTAAAAATGGTCAAGCCACTGCAGATTGGCCTCGAACAAGTCGCCGCCCACTACGCCATCAGCTCCGTCTTTGCCACCATGGATAAGGAATCCGCGCTCAGCACCCGCGAACTCTACTCCTACCGCATCGACGATGCCGATCGTCATACCCACCGCTATGGCGCCGGCCAGGTCATCCTCGGACGCGCAAAGATCACCTCGCAGTTTACAGAAAGCAACAGCACCTTCAGCTATGCCGTACTCCACTTCGGCGACCAGAACGTCACCGCCGCCATCCGCAGCTTCACAGAAGCCGATGCCGAGCGAGCCGCATGGCTCCGTAAAGCCGTCACCCGCGCCGTCTCGGCTGCCGACTTGCCCGAAGTCGTGCGTCTTATCGACGGCTACTTCGGCGAAAGCGCCTATTCCCTTACCTCTCTCTTCGCCGACGAACAGCGTC
>CAZZVA010000095.1:0-945 GCA_964657345.1 uncultured Acetobacteraceae bacterium
GCTCTCTCCTGCCGCCAGCCGCCCCACCCTGGCGCCAGCTGCCTCCAGTCCATCTGCAAGCAGTGATCCAAACCCCTCGCCGTCTTCCAGCACCACCCAGTAGTGACCTGCAAACGATGCCGGCTCTGCCACACCAGCAGAGGAGAACGACGTCCGCTTCCAGCCCGGCACGTAGAACCAGGAACCCATATCCTTCCGCTTCCCCGCCTCTCGGCCCCCCTGCCTCACGTGACCGCCCACCATGCCAGCCGGCGCCGCATCGATCCAGTGACGCTCCCGCTCGAATGGATACGTCGGCAGCGCGATCCGCCTGCACTCCGTCCGCACCTGCGGTAAAGCCTCCCAGTCGACAGAGACCCCTTCCTCCCACAGCCGCGCAGCACTTTTCAACCAGGTGATCCGATCATCGACTGTCTGATTCGGCGTACCCAGGCTCGAAGCAAACGGCCTGCTCCGCGCCCCCCCCTGTTGTCGCACCAGCATCGACAAGGCGTTCCCGGGTCCCGCTTCGAGTAGAAAACATCCACGCTCGGCAACGATGGCAGCATTCTCACGGAACCGCACCCGCGCCGTCATCTGTTCCATCCAGTAGTCCGGGCTGGTCGCCTGTTGCGGCGTAATCCACGTGCCACTTACATTCGAGAGCCAAGGCAGCTGCGGCGGCATCCGTTTCACCGCTGCGACAGCACCCCGGAACAGCGTTGCCGCCTCAGCCATGGACGGCGTATGAAACGCCCGGTCGGTTGCCAGCCGGACCGCGCCCACCCGCGCCCCTGCCAGCTGCTGCGTCAGAGCCTCAATCGCAGGCGCCGCCCCGGCCAGTACTGTGAGCTTCGGACCATTCTCGGCGGCAATCCACAAGTCTGTTGTCAGATACGGACGCGCCTCCTCAGCCCCCAGGCTCACCGCCAGCATTGCGCCTGCGTCGGCCCCTTGCATAAAACT
>CAZZVA010000095.1:955-11789 GCA_964657345.1 uncultured Acetobacteraceae bacterium
AATGGTCGCGTGCGTTGGTTCGAATCGAGACGCTGCGGGCAACTGCCAGACTGAGGCCATCTTCAAACGTAAAGACTTCTGCAACCGCCGCTGCCGTCAATTCGCCTAGACTATGGCCCAGCAGCACCGCCGGCTTGATCCCGGATTCCATCCAGCGCATCGCCAGGGCGTATTCCACTAGAAAGAGCAGGGGCTGCGTCATGCTCGTCGGAAGCATGGCCGACTCAAAATCCTGCTCCCTCTTCTCAGGCGCAGACCGGGTTACATATGCCAGCAGTTCCCTGCCAGACTCGCCCGGCAGCACTGGAAGGCCGCGGTCGATCCATCCACGAAATGCCTCATCCTCGCGATATAACGCCGCGGCCATCCCGCGAAACTGCTGCCCCTGCCCCGGAAACAGAAACGCAACCGAAGCACTCTCGGCCATCCCGTCATGCCCAAGACCTGCTCCACTTGCAGGCCTCTTCCTCTCCACCAGGCCGCGTAGCTCCCGCACCAGTTCCTCGTGGCTTCCGGCCACGACAGCACAACGATGCGCATAGGTCCGCCTTCCCAATTGCAGCGTCGCTGCCACGGAGGCCAGCGGCAGCTCCGGCGCACTCTCAACAACATGCAGCAACCGACGCACACTGTCTTCCACTGCCTCGGCTGTCTTCGCCGAAAGATTGAAGACCCAACCCGGCGACCCGACATCTTCCCGCCGCGACGTCGGTCGTGGTGCATTCCGCAGGCACACATGCACATTGGTTCCACCGATGCCGAACGAACTCACGCCGGCCCACTGCTGTTCCGTTCCGCCTGGCCACTCTTCTACTTTCCCGGCGATCCGGAACGGCGTCTGTTCCAGGCGCAAAGCCGGGTTCGGTCGCTCAAAATGCAGCATCGGCGGGATCCTGCCGTGGTGCAGAGCCAGCGCCGTCTTGATCAGCCCGGCAACCCCGGCCGCAACATCGGCATGCCCCATGTTGGACTTGACGGAGCCCAGCAGGCAGCGCGGCGCACTCTCCGGCCGCTCGCCGAACGCTTCGGCAAGCGCTGCCACTTCGATCGGGTCGCCCAGTTCGGTCCCCGTCCCATGGGCCTCAACATAAACAACTCGATCAGGAGTCACTCCGGCCGCAGCATGCGCCGCCCGGATCACCGTCACCTGCCCCTCAACACTGGGAGCGGTGTACCCCGCTTTATCAGACCCGTCATTGTTCCAG
Source organism: uncultured Acetobacteraceae bacterium (assembly GCA_964657345.1). Taxonomy (GTDB): domain Bacteria; phylum Acidobacteriota; class Terriglobia; order Terriglobales; family Acidobacteriaceae. Next base: position 2,161 of record CAZZVA010000095.1, read on the forward strand.
GCCGACCCCGCGATCACGGCATAAATGGTGTCCCCGTCTTTCAGCGCATCGCTCTCCCGCTTCAACACCACCACCCCGGCGCCTTTACCCGGCACCGTCCCTCGCGCCGATTCGTCGAAGGGACGGCACACCCCGTCCGGCGACAGGATCATGCCTGGAATATAGGAGTAGCCCGCGACCTGCGGAAACATCACCGACACACCACCCGCGAGCGCACTGTCACACTCGCCGGACAACAAACTCCGGCAGGCCAGGTGCACCGCCGCCAGGGACGTCGAACACGCCGTCTGCAGAACCACCGCCGGACCGCGAAGATTCAGCTTGTAAGCCACCCGGGTCGCGAGGAAGTCCTTGTCGTTGCCCAGCATCAACTGGTACCCACCGGCCGACGCCAGCACACCGGGGTTCGCCAGCAGCTGCAACATATAAGTATTCATGCCGCTGCCGGCAAATACTCCCGTACGCTCCCCATCGCCCGTCATCCCGGCATGTTCCAGGGCTTCATAGGCACATTCCAGGAAAATCCGCTGCTGCGGATCCATAATCTCGGCTTCGCGGCGCGATAGATCGAAGAAATTCGCATCGAGATTCTCCGCACCGGCAAGCCACGTACCAGACCTGACAAAGTGTTCTGCTTCAACCGAACCGGGCTCGATGCCGGCCGACCGCATATCCTCATCCGTGGCCCTGGAAAGCAGGTCCTTCCCTGACAGCAACTTGTCCCAGTACTCATCCACAGACGCGCAGCCGGGAAAGCGCGCAGCCATGCCGACAATAGCCACGCCCTCGTGCCATCGTTCGCCGAATGCCTCATTCCCCGACCCTGTCTCTACTACTTTAGAGTCAGGCCGATCCATTCCGGGGCAGAGACGCTGCTGCCGTTTCCATTCGTCCGGGCCGGTTTCGCTACTCAATGAGAACTCCTGCCAGTCTTTAGAACCGTTTACCCGGCCTGTATCCCGGGACTAATAGGCTGCCTTCCTAGGAAGTACCTTAGTCACAGCCGACGAGACAATACCCTATTCGTTTGAACCCGCAAGGTCCTCCCGACCTGGAACGTTCACGCCCCGGCCCTGCATCGAAGGCAGAGTCCCCAATGAGGCACTTTGCCGCGACACCTGCATGCAAAGCGGCCAGCCCCGACGGTGCAGTCACGGAAGGAAGAATCAGACCATCGCCCTGAACTGGCTGCCCGAAACCACTCATCACATCCCTCCGGGTAGAATGCTGCCAATCAAATGAAACCCCTGACTGTGCTCTTGCTCACCCTCTCTCTTACTCCCCTTTCTGCTCAGCAGCAGGCTGCAACAGCGTCTGGCACGTTCACCAATCCCCTCCTTCCCTCCGGAGCCGATCCCTCCGTCGTACACGAAGATGGCTTCTACTATTACATGCAGACCACCGGTAGCAATCTCACAATCTGGAAGACTCGTGACCTTACCGACCTGAAAAACGCAGTAACGAAAACAGTCTGGACACCGCCGGCAAATGGCCCCTACTCCAGGGAAATATGGGCGCCGGAGTTACATCGGGTCGACGGCAAGTGGTACATCTATTTCGCAGCAGACGCCGGCACCAATGACTCGCACCGCCTCTGGGTCCTCGAAAATGTTGCCACGGATCCTCTTCAAGGCGACTGGACCATGCGCGGTAAGCTCGCCGACCCCTCCGACAAGTGGGCCATCGATCCATCCGAATTCGACGCGGCCGGCAAGCACTACGTCCTCTGGTCCGGCTGGTCGGGCGATAGCAACGGTGTTCAAAGCATCTTCATAGCCAGGCTTGCCAATGCCTGGACCATCGAAGGCAACCGATCCCTCCTTTCTTCACCCGAATTTTCATGGGAGAAAGTAGGCGATCTTAGCAAAGGGGACACCCGCTATGACCAGGTCCCTCATATCGATGTCAACGAAGGTCCCGAAATCCTTCAACACGGCGGCAAGATTTTCCTTATCTATTCCGCCAGCGCCTGCTGGACCAACTACTACGAGTTAGGCATGCTCACTGCGGACGCCACCAGCAATCTCCTCGACCCCGGATCCTGGACCAAATCCACCAGGCCCGTCTTCTGGGAAGATCCTCAGGCGAGCGTCTTCGGCCCGGGACACAACACCTTTTTCCAGTCTCCCGACGGCACAGAAGACTGGATCCTCTACCACGCCAACGCAGCCACCGGCCAGGGATGCAGCGGCAACCGCTCACCCCGTGCGCAACGCTTCACCTGGAACGCCGACGGCACTCCATCCTTCGGCAGACCACTGTCCACCGCACAGCCGATCCGGAAACCCTCCGGATCAAACTAGATACACTCTCCACATGCTGCTCACCCTGGTCATCGCTCTTCTGCTACAGCAGGAGCCTGCACAGACCACCCGCGCCGGCGATCAGGACAACGCCGGCGCAAGTGCTGAAGCTGCACAATCCTTATCTCGAGGAGACTTCGCCACCGCCCGCGATCTGTACGAGACCATCCTGCGAGCCCATCCCGTCGATGCCGCAGCACAGACCGGCGAAGTGATTGCCTCGGAACACCTGGCCCTCGCCGCCCGTGCCGCAAACGACAGCAACGCCGCCCTCGGCGACTTACTCCGCGCGCGAAAGTTCGCCGCTGCCAATACCCGTCTTCTCTATGACCTCGGCGTGCTCGAAGACGAACTCGGTCTCTACCAGGATGCCGAAGAAGCTGTTTCAGGACTTCTCAGCCAGAGTCCTTCCGATAACAAGGCAATCTATCTCCACGCACGCATCCAGATGGATCGCGGCCAGCTCTCTGAAGCTCAAACCACCATGGCCGCCTATCTCGCAGCAGTTCCCTCCGACGCCACTGCACATTACGGCATGGGCCGTATCTACCAGCTTCAACAGAATATTGAGAAAGCAAAAGAGCAATTCCAGGCCTCACTCGACTTACAGCCGAACCAGACCGAGTCGCACTATCAATTAGCCGATATGGCCTTGAAGTCAGGAGACTTCCAGCAGGCCATCCGGGAGACCGGCAGCGTTCTGGCACGCGATCCCCATCACGCCGGAGCCCTCACCGTCCTTGGCATCGCACACTACAGGCTCAAAGACTATGCAGCCTCCGCACAATCACTCAGCGCCGCCATCGCTGCTGCGCCCGGCTATCAAACCAGTCATTACTATCTCGGACTCGCATTGGCCAAACTCAACCGCAAGCAGGAATCCGACGAACAACTCGCCCTCGCTGCAAAGATGGCCGACGACGATAACAAAAAAGCAGCGCAGCGGCTGCACGTAGTTCAGTAGATAGCTACTTCGCTCCAGTCAGAGAACGGATGATTTCCACATCGCGCTCCCGATACGGCGTGTAGTCCTCACGGAAGATCTCGTGAAACCACACCACCGGCGGCTTGTCCACGTAAGGATGCTGCCACGAATCCCACGGCAGATACGTCTGGGTCTTCCCTGCTACAAATCCCCAGTTAATCGCTCCGACATTGTATTTCTTGGCCAGCGGCAGTATCTGGTCGAACGTACTGCCCACTGGCCGCGCCATGTATTCGGTACAGATCAGCGGCCGATGATAGCGCTGCAGCGCAAGCACGTGGGCCTCGAACTTTTCCGGCCATTCATAATTATGAAAGGAAATAATATCCGACTCTTCCAGCTGTATCTTCGCAACTGCATCGAGCTTGTTCTCTTCTGGGTTGTCGTGCCAGACACCACTCGTCAAAGGCTGAGAAGGTTCAGCCGAGCGAGCCCACGCAAACACCTGTGGCAACAAGTGCGCGACCAATTGAATTTTGTTCGGAGGATCCTGCCTGCCCCAGCTGCTTGCGTTGGTATTGTCCGGCTCATTCCACACATCCCACGCAAGGATCCGATTGTCATTGGCATGCGCACCAATCACGCCCTTCACATAAGCTTCCAGCCTTCCGTAGTCACCCTCGGTCTCCAGAGCATGCGCGCCCGGACTCTGCACCCATCCCGAATTATGAATTCCCGGCATCGGCGGCCGCTGTGGACCCAATTCGGCTTCCGGATACCAGCACGAATCGAATAACACCAATATCGGACGAATATGGTGCTTGTCCGCAATCGTAAGAAACTCATTCAGCCGTTGATCGAAACCCTTCGGATCCTGTTTCCACAACAGGTCATGCAGAAAGACCCGCATCGTCGTCATGCCCAGGCCCTGCGCCAGACCGAGTTCTCGATCAATCTCCTCTGGATCGAACGTGCCAGCCTGCCACATCTCCAGCTGGTTGATCGCATCCTTCGGAATAAAGTTCGAACCCACCGGCCATGCCTGCTTCTCATACCACGTGTTCGCTTGCGCCGCGCTCCAGCGTGTGCGGGCCGATGCAGAACTGCTAAGAAGAGCGGCTACACAACAATTCAGCAGAATGCGCTTCCAGGTTCGCAAGTTTACCTTCTTTCCTGCTCGGCAGCAGCTGTCGCCAATACGCCGGCTCATTACAACACATCACGGGGGTCATCCGATCGCGCCGCCACTCACGTCGCACCTCCGCACAGGCATAGAACGCATCGCTTCGATTTCATCAAACTTCGGGTGGATGCTGATCTCAGCATTTTTGACAGAGTTGAGTCGATTCATCTAGCTTCCTTGAAGAAAAACCACGGGGCTTCTCACCCCGGGAAAAAACAACTATTCCTCGCCTCCCCCGAGCATGGATAACAATCGGCACCCCTGTGTGCCCGCCGGGCGGCGAGTCGCATTTGCAGACTCCTGGAGGCGGTATGAAATTCACCAAACTGGCGCGCGTTTTCTGCGTGCTGTCGGCAACCATCTTTTTTTATCTGGCCTTATCCGCCCAGAGTGTCCGCGGCTCCCTCGCAGGCAACGTCGTGGATCCCACAGGTGCCGTCGTCTCCGGGGCGAAGATTACCGTTCTCAATAAAGCTTCCGGAGCCAGCCTCGACACCACCTCCACCTCCGCCGGCACCTATCGCTTCCCTGAACTTCCCCTCGGCAGCTACGACGTCACCGCCTCCGCATCCGGCTTCGGCACCCAGGTCCAGCACGGCGTGGAAGTCACCGTCGGCACCACCTCCGCCCTCAATCTGACCCTCACACCCGGCGGCGCCAGCACCACCGTCAACGTCGACGCGTCCGCACCTACGGTCGAAACAGAATCCTCTGACGTGGGCGGTACCGTCGTCTCCCGCCAAATCGTCGAACTTCCCCTTGCCCTCGGCGGCGTTGGCGCCCTCCGCTCTCCGGAAGCTTTCGAATTTCTATTGCCCGGCACCACCGGACCCGGCACAGCCAACAGCAACAACGGTATCTTCCTCTCAAAGATCTCCGGCGGTCAGGAATATGGGAACGAAGTCCTGCTCGATGGAGCCAGCCAGACCCGCAGTGAGAACGGCTCCTCCTTCGACGAAGAGGCCCCTTCCGTCGAAGCTCTGCAGGAATTCAAAATCACCACAGCTATCCCGGAAGCTGAGTACGGACGCACCACCGGCGGCATAGAAAACTTTGTTACCAAATCCGGTGGAAATAGCTATCACGGAACTGCCTTCGATATCTTCCGCAACGAAGCCATGGACGCCAACACCTGGTTCAACGACGGCCATCGTGCGCAAACCTGCGTAGGTACAAATGACACGCCTGCCTGCGCCGCACAGTTTCGCACACCAAGCGACAAGCAGAATGATTTCGGCGGCAGCCTCGGTGGACCCGTCAGTATTCCCCATATCTACAACGGTCATGACAAGGTGTTCTTCTTTTTCTCCTGGGAACAGTTCAAGCAAAATCTGGGCGCCACGCAGACCACCACTGTTCCAACGCTTGCGGAACGCACCGGCGATTTCACCAGCCTGTTCAATCCCGCCGCCCCGCCTGCCGCAACTGCAGGTTCACCATTCCCCACCAATCCCTGCGATGGAACCACTGTCTATCCGGGTGAGATCTTCGATCCTTCCACACAACGCGTCGTCAATGGAACACCCTGCCGTTCCGCATTCCCCGGCAACGTCATTCCGTCGACTCGCTTCAGTGCCGTCGCCAAAAACCTTCTCACCTACGTACCTGCCCCCTCGAATAACTCGCAATTTAACAATTTCTTCTTCGCCAGCACCATCCCCCTGACAAATACCACCTACACCGTCCGCATCGACACCAGCCTCTCCGACAAAAGCAAAATTTTCGTGTCTTATTCCACGCGCGATAACAACCGCACCTCCGGCGGCAATCCCATCCTTCCCTATCCGCTCGATCCCAATACGTGGAAACAGGATTTCGAAACCCACCTCAGCCGTTTCGGCTGGGACTACGCCGTCAAGCCAACCGTGCTGAACCATCTCAACTTCGGCTACAACCGCACCAATAGCGCCAACTTCGCCGTGCCCATTTCCAATGGCATCGACTACGCGCAGACGCTCGGCATTCCCAACGCACCCGCTTCCAATAACTTCCCGCAGTTCACCTTCGACGGCCGCGACAGCTTCGCCAACTTCGGCAACCCCGGCCAGAACGACGACAACATCGACAACGGCTGGCGCGTAAACGATAGCGTCAACGTGGAAAAAGGTCGCAATAGCTTCAAATTCGGATTCGATTACCGGCTGCAGCAATACTCTCCCATTAACAATCCAACCGGCGTTACCAACTACTCGCGCGTACAAACCTCCTCCGATCCAGGGAACAATGAGTTTGACGGCAACAGCTTCGCCAGCCTGCTCCTCGGCGCCACCTCCGGCGGTAATTTTTCCCTCGGGCTCTACTCGGAAAAACCCCGCTGGACCTCCTACTACTACGCCCTCTTCGCACAGGACGACATCAAGGTCAGCAGCAACCTCACGTTAAATCTCGGCGTCCGCTGGGATGTCGACGTACCGCGCTCCGAAGCGCATAACGCAACCTCGAACTTCAGCCCCACCGCTACCGACACCGCGTATGGCATTCCCGGAGCCATCGTCTTCGGAACCACTACCAGTAGCCAGCAGCGTTGGGCCAATACCTACTACAAAGACATAGCGCCGCGCATCGGCTTCGCCTACACCCCCTCCGCCGGCAACGGCAAAACCGTCTTCCGCGGTGGCGGAGCTGTCTTTTACGGACCACTGCAGTTTTCAGATTTCGGTGGCAGTATGGACGCTGGCTATAAGGTCCAGCCCAACTTCACCAGTCAGGACGGCTTTTCCGCCGCATTTTCACTGGACTCCGGCTTCCCTGCTTACAAGCAGCCACCAAATCTCGATCCCGGGCTCTTCAACGGACAGCCAGTCACGAATTCTTATATCCAGGCGAAGGATGGAAAACCTGCAGCCATATATGAATGGAGCTTGCAGATGCAGCAGGAGCTGGCCCCTGACCTTATCCTGGAAGTCGGATATCTCGGCAATAAGGCACAGAATCTTCGCTCGAACGTACAAAACATCAACAATATCCCCATCACTGATTTCGCACTCGGCAACACTCTGAATGCAAGCGTCGCAGGAAATACTGCCGGAGTTACTATCCCATTCAACGGATTTACTTCGCTATGGGGTTCGAACGCACCCGTCCAGCGCGCTCTTCGACCCTTCCCGCAATATGACTACATCGATTCCGGCTGCTGCCTCCAGAACGTCGGCATGTCTACCTACAATGCCCTGCTCGTGTCTCTTACCCGGCGCTTCCGGAACGGTCTTACCCTCCAGGCCTCGTACACCTGGGCCAAGAATATTACTGACGCCGACAGCGCCCTTCCCAATAACGGCATCGGTGTCTCCCAGGTTCAAAACCCGTTCAACCTGCAGCAGGAAAAAGCGATCAGCGCGCAGGATATTCCACACACCTTCGTCATCGCGCCTCTCTACCGCCTGCCGTTCGGCAAGCAGCAGAAGTTTCTGCACAGCGGCGTCGCCAGTTATGTCGCTGGCGGATGGGAACTCGGTAGCGTCCAGAGATATGAGTCGGGCCAGCCTGTCTCCTTCTGCTGCGCAACCAGTGTTCCCGGATTCCAGAATTCCCTCTATTACAGCCGCGATTCTCAACAGTCTCTGGCAAGTTCAGCCTACTCCAGCGGACACCTCAATCCTCTTGGAGCATCCTCTGTAAACAATTACTTCAATCCCGCCGCATTCATTGATCCGAATGCTACCGCCGTCCGGGATCTGAGACCGAACGCCGCTTGGGAGTTCGGCAATATCCCGAGGGTTACCGGAGAAATCCGCACCCAGAAATACTTCAACGAAGACATCAGCGTCATCAAAACCACTCCCATCAAGGAGGGCGTCGACTTCGTGCTGAAGGGAGAATTTCTGAATGCCTTCAATCGCCACCAGTTCGCGCTTCCCGGCGATCTCAATCCAACAGATGGCAACTTCGGCGTCCCGACCGGCACTGTCTCTACCCCACGCAATCTGCAGGTCACGGCGCGAATTACCTTCTAACCCCGCATAACTCCCATACCTGTAGGGACGAATCACATCGTCCCTTTCAGGCAATCCCGAACAGTTCGCACACTCCTAGGTCGCCTGCAGCATAAGTTAGCATGCATCATGCTCCGCCGCGCCCTCATCGCCACCTGTCTGCTGTCCGTCTTGCCTTCACTCGCTTTCAGCCAGCGTCTGGTCATCATCGATCAGGATGGTTCCGGTCCTGCCGGTTCCAACCAGATGGCGATGATGACGCTGCTGCAGTCGCCTTCCGCCCGGGTGCTCGGCATCACCATGGTCAGCGGCAATGCCTGGGAGCCGGAAGAGGTACAGCACACGCTGCGCATGCTCGAGTTGATCCGTCGTCCGGATGTGCCTGTCATTCCCGGCGCCATCTTCCCGCTGTTACGCACACGCAAGGAGACTCTCGCGAGTCAGCCAATCGACGGAACGGTTCCGTGGCTCGGCGCCTGGGGCGATGCGGCAAAGCACTCCGGTTCGTCTAACTGGCATAATCCCGAAGTCATTCCACCACTCCCGGAAGGGTCGCCCACCGTCAGACCGCTGACCGAAGATGCAGCTCACTTCCTTCTGCGTCAGGTGTACGCCCACCCTCATCAAATCACTATCTACGCCGCTGGGCCACTTACTAACATCGCCCTCGCCATCAGCATCGATCCGAAATTTCCTTCGCTCACACAAGGAATCGTCATCATGGGTGGCAGCCTCAATCCAATCACTACCGATCCCGAGTTCAACACCAATCCACGACACGAATTCAATTTCTGGTTCGATCCTGAAGCCGCTCACATTACCCTGCATGCACCTTGGCCGCGAATCGATCTCACCACTGTGGATATCTCCATCAAGGCCACCTTCACTCCATCCATGCTGGAACAGATCGCCCAGTCCAACCAGCCGGCAGCACAATACATCGCGCACTACACACAGGAGAAATACTACTTATGGGATGAGCTTGCAGCAGCAGCCTGGCTGGATCCCGCCATCATTACTGCCGAGCGGCAGCTCTATCTCGACGTCGATATCAACCACGGACCCACCTACGGCGATACTCTGGCCTGGACTGACAAAAACAAGCCGGACACCGACCTGCAATTAGTTCACATACAAACCGGACTGGATTTGCCGCGTTTCACCACACTCTTCGTTAAGCTGATGCAGGCCCCGCCGACCGTCAACTGACAACAGCCCAAGAAGAGAATCATTCCACAATCACTACGCCCGCTTCCCGCAGCGTCCTTTCCATCGCAGCCACAGAA
>CAZZVA010000096.1:0-11771 GCA_964657345.1 uncultured Acetobacteraceae bacterium
AAATGTATGCAGTGCCGATAGCTGTTTGATCAGGGGCAGCAGCTTCTCACGCTCGATCAGGTCGATCTTGTTGATGACCAGGATGACGGGACAATCCAGGTGACGGATGAGTTCGAGCACGATCTCGTCTTCGCTGGTGCCGCGGGAAAAGCTGCGCGACTTTCGCTCGCCCGGGTCGACGTTGGTAGTCGGTTCGGCGTCTGCTTCGGGCAATCGGAGCTCGCGGGTGGCATCGATCATCAGTACGACTGCGTCACGCTGTTCAAGGGCCTCATGCACTTCGTGCATCATCTGTTTATCGAGAGCAGACGACGGCTTGTGCACGCCCGGGGTATCCACGAATACCACCTGCCCTGCGGGGTGCCTGCCCTTTGCTGCTTCTACGTCTACCGCGCCCTGGATGCGGGTGCGGGTGGTCTGCGGCTTGCTGGTGACAATCGCGACCTTCTCGCCGGTCAGCGCATTCAGCAACGTCGATTTGCCGGCGTTGGGGCGGCCCACGATCGAGACAAATCCTGACACAAATTCTGATGCTGCTCTTGACTTCACGCGCACACTCCCGGACACGCCGACTGCGGACGGCCCCGTCCTTGTTGTATCAGGGTTGTCGCTTCGGGCTGTTTTACCAATACGCGACCTATACGTCGCGTGCGGTATCGGCAGCTGAGATACGAAGACGATCGATGCGGCGATCGGTCGAGGCAAGTACCTCGAAGCGAACCTTGTGCACCACGACGACTTCACCGGCGAGCGGAATGCGTCCGGCTACTTCACTCACTAGACCGGCGACAGTGGAGGCTTCGTAATCTTCGTCGTCGAGCTGCGTTTCGTTGTGCAGAAGGTCGTCGAGCTCTTCAATCTCGAGCGTACCGGGCACAACCCAGACGCCATTGGATTCCTGAAGCGGACCTTCGGATGAGTGTTCCACATCGTGTTCGTCGGTGATGGCGCCAACGATTTCTTCGAGGAGATCTTCAATGGTGACGAGGCCGGCGACGCCGCCGTATTCGTCAATGGCGATGGCCATGTGCTGCTTGTCCCGCTGCATTTCGCGCAACAACTCGTTGGCATGCTTGGTTTCAGGAATGAAGAGGGCGGGCCGCTGGATGGTTTCGACGGTTCGTCCGCCGGCATCGATATCGGCGATCTGCAGCAGGTCGTGAGCGAAGGCGATGCCGGTGATGTGATCGAGGGAGCCTGCGTAGACGGGTACCCGGGAGTAGGGACGCTCTTTAAGCGCCGCCAGAAACTGCTCCAGGTTCATGGAAGCGGGCACGGCAAAAATCGAGGGCCGGGGAGTCATGACTTCGCGCACGATCTTTTCGCCGAACTCGACGGCCGAGCGGATCAGGTCGCGGTCACTCTCTTCAAAGATGCCTTCTTCTTCGCCGGCTTCGATCAGGGCGTCGACTGCTTCCGAGCTCGCATTGTCTTCTTCTTCTGCGGTAGCCGGCTCTGCTAGGGATGCGATGGACAAAAGGAAGCCGAGGAAGAGGGTCACCGGCAGAACGCAGTAGAAGAGCAGTTTCAGCGGCAGCCGGAGGGTCGCAGCCCACCTTCCCTGCGTGCGGGTAAACAAAATGAAGGGGAGCAGCCGGCTGAAGATAGTGGCGACCAGAACGATGGCGAGCACAGCCTGCGCCACCTGGTGGAAGCCCGGACGCGGCCAGACGAAGCCGGCGTGCTCCGCGCGCGCGCCTTCAAAAAGCATGGCGCCGAATACCAGGGCGAGGCATCCGAAACTGAGTTCGGAGAGCACGGCAGCGGACAGGGCGAGGCGTTCATGGGTAAGTCCAAGCCGCGGCTCGATGTGCTGCTCCCAGTAGTCGATGTTGTCCTGGAACTCGCGCGAGAGGAACTTGCCCATCTCCGAGTAGAGTCGATCGACATACGAGGCCAGGGTGTGGATCGGCAGCAGGATGAGGATGAGGAGCAGATCAATCCAGGTCATCGGGCGGCCTTTGCTCGCTGCCTGCTGACCGGTTTGGTCTTTTTCATCGGACGAGCACGCTTTGTACGAGCTGGTGAACGTCCAGTGATGGGCTCTCCCTGCGTTCTTTCGATCAATCCACCCGGGAGCCGAAGTTTGCGGCGCAGGGCAGTCTCGCGGGCGGCCATTTCGCCTTTGTCCTTCTCGTGATCGAGACCGGACAGGTGCAGCATGCCGTGCAGGATGAGGATCTTCAATTCAACAGCCAGAGTATGTTCAAGGACCAGCGCCTGCCTGGCGGCCATGTCGAAGGATATCGCGATGTCCCCGGCGATGGCGGCTGCAGCTTCAGGACCAGCCGGGAAAGACAACACGTCGGTTGGCTTGTTCTTCCCGCGATAGCGCCGGTTCAGCCGGCGGATGCCTTGATTATTGGTGATCAGTACGCTCAGGTCGCCCGGAAGGGGTATCGCTTTGGCAGCAGTCGCAATAAAGCGCTCGAGGGTGCGGGCCGCAGGCAGGGCGGGCGGATGGTCGTCTTCGCCGAAGTCTGTGACGATCATTGGCGCCAAGATGCCTGGGACGGCCGGGGTATCAGGGTCGTACGAAATGGTGTTGCGGCGTGCAAGGCCATCTCCTTGAAACAGACAAGGAGGGCTATTTGGGCCCTCCCTGTCCTCTATCATACGTGGTCAGTGTTTCGATTTGCCTACTGCGGCTTGGCGGTTGATTGCGCACGCTCGCCATTTGGCAGGTTCAATGGCAGTTCCGGCTGTGCCTTGTGGAAGCTGTCATAGGCGCGGATGACACGCTGGACGAGGCAATGGCGGACGACGTCGCCGTCTTCAAAGTGGCAGAAGGAGATGCCGTCTACACCCTTGAGGATTTGCACGGCTTCGACGAGGCCGGACTTTTTGGGATTGGGCAGGTCGATCTGGGTGACATCGCCGGTGATGACGGCTTTGGAGTTGTTACCGAGCCGGGTAAGGAACATCTTCATCTGTTCGCTGGTGGTGTTCTGGGCTTCGTCCATGATGATGAAGGCGTCATTGAGGGTACGACCGCGCATGAAGGCCAACGGGGCGACTTCGATGACATTGCGTTCGAGCATCTTGTCGACGCGGTCCTGTTCCAGCAGGTCGTAGAGGGCGTCGTAGAGCGGGCGGAGGTAAGGATCGACCTTCTCCTGCAAGGTGCCGGGCAGGAAGCCGAGACGTTCCCCTGCTTCGACGGCCGGACGCACCAGGATGATGCGGCTGACTTTCTTGGCGAGCAACGCGCTGGCGGCCATGGCGACGGCGAGGTAGGTTTTGCCAGTGCCGGCAGGGCCTACGCCGAAGGTCATGTCACTTCGTTCGATCATTTCGACGTAGCGCCGCTGGTTAAGCGAGCGCGGCTGGACCATTCGCTTGATGCCGGCAGAACGCTGTTTGCCGGACTCCACCAGGCTGCGCAGGTTGACGTTGGGGTCCGCCGTGACCAGTTTGAGCATTGCGTTCAGCTCGCCATTCTGCAGCGAGACGCCTGACTTTCGCAGTTGTTCGTAATCGCTGAAGATTTTTTCGACCTGGGCTACGCTCTCTGGTTTTCCTTCGACATGCAAGGCGTCGGAACGGAGGTCGATGCGGACGAGCAGTTTGTCTTCCAGCAGTCGCAGGTTTTCATCGCGGGTCCCGAACAGGGGCTCAAGGTTGGGCGTGATTTCGAGCGCTTTCTTGATCAAGCGGACAGGTAACCTCCTGCCGTTTCCATGGGAATCGGCACGCAAGAATGTGGGTAACGGGATGGACGGATGGTGGGATCAGGACGGAGGCCGGGGGCGAAAAAGCTCACACTGTTTAGATGCTGAAGCGGGGTAGCCGTTTCAGGCGATCCGGACACGGATTGTGTCTGCCCTCGGATGGGCAAAGAGTAGCGTGACAAGGGTCGTACGTCAACGGCGATTTCTTGAATTTTCGGGAATGTTGATTCCAAAGTGGCAGAGCGCAGTTGATCCTGAGAAATCCAAAAGACTTACGGCAGGCGGATGAATGCCATGGAGTCACGGGATGAAAAGAGACGGCCGTCCATACCGAGGCCATCAGGACAATCGACTTCAAAAGCCTGATACTGCTAACAGATATGCCCGGGACCAGAGTATTGGGAAAACTGCCTGTTTTACTGATGTTGACAGCCACCCTGGTGGCTGCCCAGTCGACTCCTTCCGCTCCTGGAAGTGGCCAATCGATGCCGGGGATGCAGATGGGACCGCGCGAGCCGGGAAAGACAGGCGACTCGATGGCAATGTCGATGGAGGCGCGGAATTTTTCCGCCGAGATTGAGCATCATGCGTCCTCAGGGACGAGCGCCGAGCCCAACTCGACACCGATGCCGATGCTTATGTCGATGAATAGCAGGGGGCACGGCGAGTGGATGTGGATGTTTCATGCCAATGGGTTTGTGACGGATCTGCAGCAGAGCGGGCCGCGAGGCGCGGACAAGTTCTTCTCGACGAACTGGTTTATGCCGATGGCGCAGAGGCGGCTTGGTCCGGGGGAGTTGACGCTGCGGGTAATGCTGAGCCTGGAGCCGGCGACGATCAGCGGCAGGCAGTATCCGCTGCTCTTCCAGCAGGGGGAGACCGCTTTCGGAGTGCCGATTGTGGATGGGCAGCATCCGCATGACTTCTTCATGGAAATCGCTGGTCTGTATGACTGGAAGCTGGGCGAAAGGACGCTGCTGTCGTTTTATGGGGCGCCTGTGGGCGATCCGGCGATGGGGCCGACGGCCTATCCGCATCGCGCATCGGCGAGGGAGAACCCGGTGGGCACGCTGGGTCACCACCAGGAAGACTCCACGCATATTGCTTACAACGTGGTGACGGCTGGCTTGACGCACGGGATCGCGCGAGTCGAAGCGAGTGGCTTCCATGGGCGGGAACCGAATGAGAACCGCTGGAATATCGATGGAGGGGCGATCGATTCATGGTCGACGCGATTGACCCTGCAGCCTGGGCAGAACTGGAGTGGACAGTACTCGTTCGGGCGGCTGGTGAGTCCAGAGGCGCTATTTCCCACTGAAAACCAGGAGCGGATGACGGCTTCGGTGATGTACAACCGTCCCTTTGCCCATGGAAACTGGGCGAATACGACGTTGTGGGGACGGACCCGGTCGCTGAGTGACAATTCAAAGGAAAACAGTTATCTGCTGGAGTCGACGGTGCGCTTCGCTACGAAGAATTACGGGTGGGCGCGGCTTGAGAATGCGGGTCGGTCGAATGAGCTTTTGAATGGTGAGAAGCCGCTGCCGGCGGCCTTTCAGGAAGAGCCTATCGGTCATGTGCAGGCGTACACGTTTGGCTACGATCGCGACATTGACCTGGTGCCGCGGTGGCGGACGGCCATCGGGGCGCAGGTGACGACGTATGGCGTGCCGGGCGTGCTGCAGCCGGTCTACGGGTCGAATCCCGTCGGGGTGGCAGTCTTCGTGCGGTTTAGACCAGCGGCCGGAAGCGAGCGGTAGAGCTGCCGGGAACTCAGGACTTGTCGGGCTGACCGGAGATGGTGCGGGTGGTTGCCTGGTTGATGTCGCCGCGGGCGCGTCCCGGAGGAGGTTTGGGCAGCTTTTTGGCGGGCTTCTTGACTTCGCGTTTGCCGGTATTCTTATTTCCCATCTGTAGAGTCTACTGCTACTTACGGTTGCGTGATGCAAGGATTTGCAGCGACCCGCGCCTGAGAATGGATTGACCTGGCGGGAAAAAGACCTTAAACTGTGGACTTGCGGGCAAGGCAGGGCGTGAACTACTCCGCCGGTTTGTGTTTCCGCAGACTTCTTAACGAAAAGAGCATCCAGCCACCATGGCGAATCACGTATCCTCGCTGAAGCGCGCCCGTCAGACCGTACGCAAGACCATTGTGAATCGTGCCAACAAGAGCAAGGTGCGCGGCAGCCTGCGCGCCATGCGCGAGGCACTGACTGCCGGCGATGCGCAGACGGTCCAGACGCAGTATCGCTCGACGGTTTCGTTCCTCGACAAGAGTGTGCAGAAGGGCATCCTGCACAAGAACACAGCTTCGCGCTACAAGAGCCGCCTGAATGCCCGGGTGAAGGCGATTGTGTTGAAGAAGGCTGCGGCCTAAGTTCTTTTTGCAGGCGTCTGTAAGTTATGAGTGGCCAGGCTTCTGTCTGGCCATTTCTATTTTGGTGTCGGGCGGCCGCAGAACTGGCAAGTTAGGATCAGACGATGGACTGGGTCTATGTCGTCTTCCCTTCGCTGGCAGCTCTCCTGTTTATCTTTATCGCCGGGCTTTGCTTATGGCACCTGTTGCGGTTGCGAAGGTTCGATCTTCGACGTCCTATCGCGCGTTTTGTTCTGCTTACGCTGATCGCTGCGGTCTGCCTGGGCATGGCGGCCCTGAGTGGATGGAATGCTTACAGAGCTCACCGTTTCCGGTCGATGATGCCGGGGCGCCTGGTGCAGGTGGATGGACATGCCATGCGCATCGAGTGCATGGGAAGCGGCTCACCGACGATTGTGCTGGACGCCGGGCTGGGGAATGACGGCCTGATCTGGGGAGGCATCCAACCGGCGCTGGCCCGGACCACGCAGGTGTGTTCCTACGATCGTGCCGGCTTTGGTTGGAGCGACCCTGTCCCCGGTCCACAGGACGCCGACCACATTGCCGCCGAACTGCACGGCCTGCTGGCCGCCGCGGGGATCAGCAAGCCGGTCGTATTGATGGCGCACTCCATCGCGGGGATCTATGCGCGGGACTATGCGAGCCGCTACCCTGCCGACGTCGCCGGATTGATCCTGGTGGATAGTTCCACGCCGTGGCAGAATCGTGATCCTGCGTTCGCCGCTCTCGAAAAGAAGCACTCCCTTCCCCATCTCAGGAGCTTTGGCAACGAAGCCTTGATGAGCCTGGGAGTGGCCCGCATGTTGGGTGATTGCACTCTCAGCGATCAGGGCATCGACGCCCATGCTGCCGGCTTTACCGATCATGCGGCTGAGCTGGCAGGTGAGGACGGCTGCCACGAGGGCTTCTCCGCAGAAGAGGCTGAACTGGACAACTTCGATCCGTCCGGAAGAGAAACGGTAAATACGGGGCACTATGGCGATCTGCCGGTCCTGATTTTCTCTCATGATCCTGCGACAGCCGCCGGCGAACCGGAGCGTCACGATGTGGAGATGGCGTGGGCCCGGATGCAGCAGGATTTGAAGAAGCTTTCGACGCGAAGCCGCCAGATTATAGCCAAGGGGAGCGGGCATTACGTGCAGATACAGCGCCCGGACTTGATCCGGAGAGAGGTGCCTCTGTTCCTTGACCAGATTCGCGGGGTGGTACCAAAGCCATCGGACTATGGATCTACCCGGACTGAGTAGTCTTACCTGGCGGTATCAGCAGGTACGGCGTATATCTCGATCGCCCCGTTGTTGAGGACAGCGAGACGGCTGCCGTCGGCTGACAGCGCAAAGTTCTGTCCTGCACTGACGACCGGCGAGGCGTTGACGGCAAGCAGCAGGTGGCCCGTCGTGGTGCTGAGCACCTGCACGATCTGGCCCTGGATGTCGCTGTCATTGAGCGGATCATAGGTGTCGACCGGGTGGGAGATGCGCAGCCAGCTGATGGCAAAATTGCGGCCGCTGGTATCGAGAGCAAGGTTGGGCCATACATAGCGCGCAGTCCATTGCCCAGTCCAGAGCTCCTTTCCTTCCATGTTGATCGCTGTGACGAATCGATCCGCGGACCGGGAGCTGCAAGTGGTAAGGATGACAGTGGTCGGAGCGATGACGTCATCGGTCGGCATACAGGTGGAGGCAATCTCGTAGATTGGTTTCGGTGCAGGCCGTTCCTGGTCTTCTTCGCCGGTCACGAAGGGATGAAGGCGGATCTTCCATTTGCCGGCACCGGATTGTTCCTGATCAATAAAACCCGCGGGAGTGACGGCCAGCTTGATAGGCGTGTCTGCCTTGGCACGGGCAATGACGTGGCGATGGTCGAGCCGTATCATCTGGATCTGCACATCTTCGTCGGGCAGGCTTTCTCCATTCGAGATGGCCTCCTGCACCAGGCGCTTATGCTTCTCCTCGGAGTGGCGTTCGAGGTCGGATTGCACGGTCAGGAGTTGACCATCGGCTGAGACCTGGGCGCTGAGAAGGCGATCGGTGAAGCGGAGGTATGGATGCAGGTGAAGATCCATGCCGGTGCGGAAGAGATTGTTACCCTGCCGCACGAGGAACGTGCCATTGCCGATGGCGAACAGGTAGGCTCTCCGATCATGGAAACGCCATTCTGTGGACGACGTCTGGGCACCAGAGTTCAGGTCGACGACGACTGCATGGATGTTCTGGTCGTCGTGGCCCTGCTCTGCTTCACGCTCCATGAGGCGGAACTGATGGAAGGTGAAGAGCACATGGGAATCGTCCACAAAGTCCAGAGTCAAGGACGACTGGCGGAGGAGCAGGTACAGGGATCCGACCGGGCGATACCCCATGGGATCCACTGGTATGCGCATGATGGGAGCCGGCGGAGCCGCATGAGTGGCTGGAAAGGCAGTCGTGGTGCCGGCGATCGCAGACAGTGCCAGGACGAGGCAGCTGCGCATGGCGACTCTCATTCCGGTAGATAACGCAGGCAGCGGATGGATACTCATTTCCCTTTCTCCATTGTCATACAACGCCGGCATTTGAAAGGAGCGGGACTGTAAATGACATCAACGCCGAGGCGGCCGGAGAACAGTTGCAGGCCTGCGGATGAGAGAATGACTGGGCTGCCGGATAAGACATTTTATGGACGGCATCCATACCTGATTTTCCGGGAAGAAACCCTCCTGATGACGAAAATGCAAAGTGCTAACTCTCGGCTGGCTGCCCCCGTGCTGGCTGTCATCCTTTCGTTTGCCGGCCTGTGGACGACCCGTGTTGCAGCCCAGACTGCGGCATCCGGCTCCACCGAATTCAACACGAGCCAGCAGACACTGAAGCAGCTAAAGGGGCTGGACATTTCCCTGCTCGATCCTAAAGCGGCGCCCTGCAGCAATTTCTATGAGTATGCCTGCGGCGGCTGGCTGCAGCAGAACCCGGTGCCGGCCGACCGCAGCCACTATGGCCGGGACACCGAGGTGGAAGAGCAGAACAGCCTGGTACTGAAGGCGATTCTCGAAAAGGCGGCTGTTCCGGGTGCGTCGCGTTCTGCGAATGAACAAAAGATCGGCGACGCCTACGCGACCTGCATGGACACGCAGGCGATCGACCAGAAGGGCCTGGCGCCGCTGAAGGAAGAACTGGAGGAAGTGGATACTGTGACGTCCAAGGCAGAACTGCCTGAGTTGACGGCGCAGCTGGCCAGGACAGGAGTTCCGGCATTTTTCCGTCTGTCCTCGGAGCAGGATGCTGTGAATGCGACCGAGCAGATTGCAGCAGTCGACCAGGTGCGGCTGGGGCTGCCGGAGAAGGGCTACTACCTGCGCAGCGATGAGAAATCGAAGACGTTGCGCGACCAGTATCTGCAGCACGTGACGAAGATGTTTCTGCTGATCGGAGATTCGCCACAGCAGGCTGCTGACGATGCGAAGAAGGTGCTGGCGTTTGAGATGGAGCTGGCCAGGGCTTCGATGAGCAACGAGGAGCGGCGCGATCCGAAGGCTATCTATCATCGCCTGCAGCTGATCGCCCTGGAGCAGAAGACGCCGGCGCTGGAAATGCGATCGTATCTGAAACTGGCTGGTGTGCCGGCGATCGAATCGCTGAATGTGGTTTCACCGGCTTACTTCGATCGGCTGAACCAGCTGGTGGGTACGACGGACCTGGATACGCTGAAGGTGTATCTCCGGTGGCGGCTGATCCATGGTGCTCCTGCGCTGGCATTGCCAGAGAACGCGGATGCCGAGGTCTTCAGCTTTTATGGACACACGTTGACCGGCCAGCCTGAGCAGCAGGCACGATGGAAGCGCTGCGTGGCAGACGTGGATCGCAACCTGGGAGAGGCATTGGGCGAGGTGTACGTGGCGCAGCGGTTCAGCCCGGCGGACAAACAGCGAACGCTGTTGCTGGCCAGCGATGTGGAAGCAGCGATGGGTCGCGACATCGATCAACTCACATGGATGAGCCCGTCTACCAAGGCGGAAGCAAAGCTGAAGCTGCATGGTGTCGCAAACAAGATCGGCTATCCGGACAAGTGGCGGGATTATTCTTCGCTGATGATTACGCGCGGTGATGCGCTGGGCAATGCCCTGCGTTCGCGGGCGTTTGAACAGCATAGAGATATTGCGAAGATCGGCAAGCCGGTGGATAAGGGTGAATGGGATATGAGCCCTCCCACCGTGAATGCTTATTACAATCCGCAGATGAATGATGTGAACTTTCCTGCCGGCATTCTGCAGCCACCGTATTTCGACGAGCACATGGATGATGCTGTGAACTATGGTGACGCGGGCGGGGTGATCGGGCATGAGTTGACGCACGGCTTTGACGATGAAGGACGGCAGTTCGATGCATCCGGAAATTTGAAGGACTGGTGGACTGCGGATGACGCGAAGAAGTTCAACGAGCGTGCTGACTGCGTCGTCAAGGAATACAACGGCTTTGTCGCGGTCGATGACCTGCACGTGAACGGGCGGCTGACACTGGGTGAAGACCTGGCGGATCTCGGAGGACTACGAATTGCCTATCTCGCTTACATGGAGCGGGCGCGGCAGAACAACGTGGATCCACTGCACAGCACGGATGGGTTCACGCCGGCGCAGCGCTTCTTCCTGAGTTATGCGCAGGGCTGGTGTACGAGCACGCGTCCGGAGTCGATGCGGTTGATGGTGCAGACCGATCCACATGCGCCGGAGGCGTATCGCGTGAATGGCGTAGTGGTGAACCTGCCGGAGTTCCAGCAGGCGTTCCACTGCACGGCGAAGGAACCGATGGTCGCGAAGCAACGTTGCAGTGTCTGGTAGGACTGCGTTGGCAGGAAAAACAGAAGCTGGAGAGAGTCGTGAATTTACTGACAGGTAAAGTGTCTGCCGTTGCGGCCTTGATGCTGGCGGCAGCTTTGAGTGGAAGTATTGGACAAGCGCAAGAGGCCGCCGAACCTGTGTATGCGCCACTGCCGGGCTTCGACAAGAGCGCTATCGATACAGCGGCTGATCCGTGTGTGGATTTCGATCGGTATGCGTGTGGCAAATTCAGCAAGCTGCATCCGATTCCGGCGGACCAGTCATCGTTCGACCAGTTCACCAATCTCTACGAATTTAATACGCAGGCACTTCACGGATTGCTGACGGAGGCTGCTGCGAAGCCGGCGGCCAAAGGCACGAACGAGCAGAAGATCGGCGACTATTACGCCAGCTGCATGGATACGGCTGCGATCGAGAAGGCCGGCCTGGCCCCACTGAAAGAAGAGCTGGCGCGGATTGATGCATTGCAGACGCGCGAAGATCTGACGTCATTGATAGCGCACGACCAGAAGATCCATGTCGGGGCTTTTCTCGACTTCAGTTCGCAGCAGGATTTCAAGGACGCGACGCGCGAGATTGCAATTATCGACCAGGGCGGCCTTGGATTGCCGGAGAAGGATTATTACCTTCGCACCGATGCAGAGTCGGTGAAGACAAGGGAGCAGTACGTTGCTCACCTGGCGAAGATGCTGCAGTTGCTGGGGCAGCCGGAGGCGGAGGCGGGTGGGAGCGCGAAGCAGGTGATGGCACTGGAGACTTCGCTGGCGAAGGCTTCCATGGATGTAGTGGAGCGGCGCGATCCGGACAAGATTTATCACATGATGCCAGCGAAAGCGTTTGCGGCTGCGACGTCGCCATTGAATGTGACGGCGTTTTTGAAAGAAGTCGGATCCCCAGCGATTGAAGACCTGAA
>CAZZVA010000097.1:0-11750 GCA_964657345.1 uncultured Acetobacteraceae bacterium
CGCGCTTTGATGAGTATTTGAAATCTGAGTATGAGATGGAAGAAGAGTGGACTCCAGGCAGAGAGGTGCTTTGGAGTAGTCATTCCCGGAAGGAAATTGGGTACAGAATTTATGTCCGCAAAGTGCGACCTGAGTAAGCTGGTGATGCATTGCCTGGCAGCTGCAAGGTCAACTACCATGTCCTTGCTGTGAATGCGAAGTGATATTGCCGGGCATTGACTATTTCGCACTTCCGCAGATGCCGCCGCTGCTAGGCGCGATGCCGAGCAGAACCAAACAACTGAATTGCAAGAGATGCGGATTCGAACCAGGGAGAGATGCGAATGGATGATCCTCAGATTGCGAGGGATGCTGCAGTTAGCTGGGATGCGATTGAGGTGGAGCGCTTGAGCGACAGCATCGGCCGGCAATTCATTGTGGGCACAAACATGATGATTGCGCGGGTACTGCTCAGCAAGGGCGCACACGTGCCGCTGCATCAACACCATAATGAACAGATCAGCTACATCCTCGAAGGCAGGATGCGATTTGTGATGGATGGCAGGGAGATTATGGTGGGTGCGGGTGAGGTGTTGTGTATCCCTCCGAATGTGCCGCATGAAGCGTTCGCCCTGGAAGATACCGTGGACCTGGACATTTTCAATCCTCCGCGGCAGGACTGGATCGATCGCGATGATGCGTATCTGCGTCAAGTTGACGAGAAGGCTTAGAGGAGTGACGCGTGGATTATGGATTGAAAGGCCGCAGTGTGATTGTTGCGGCATCGAGTGACGGAATCGGTTTTGCAGCAGCAGAAAAGTTTGCGATTGAGGGTGCGCGTGTCGCCATGTGCAGTCGCAATCAAAAGAAGATCAGTGCAGCGGCGGCGGAGTTCCAGGCGCGTTATGACGCCGAGGTGATCGGCGAAGTAGTCGACGTGACTGATGAAGGTGCGGTGCGGGCATTTGTTGGCCTGGTGCAGGATCGCTTTGGCGGCGTGGATGTGTGCGTGACGAACGCAGGTGGACCACCGGCGAAGATGTTCCTGGAGACGACGACTGCGGAGTGGCATGCGGCTGTGGAGTTGAACTTCATGAGTGTTGTTCATTTTGCGCGCGCGGTTCTGCCGTTGATGCAGCAACGCAAGTGGGGGCGGCTGGTGACAATCACATCGGTCTCAGTGCGGCAGCCA
Source organism: uncultured Acetobacteraceae bacterium (assembly GCA_964657345.1). GTDB lineage: Bacteria > Acidobacteriota > Terriglobia > Terriglobales > Acidobacteriaceae. Next base: position 1,172 of record CAZZVA010000097.1, read on the forward strand.
GTGAGTGATCTGATTTATTCGAATGCGGTGCGTGCGGGTGTGCTGGGATTGGTGAAGAGCCTTTCCAATGAGTTTGGAAAAGACGGGATTACGGTGAACAATGTTGCGCCGGGTTATACGGCCACTGCGCGGTTGAAGGAATTGATTGCCAAGCGAGCTGCTGCTGCCGGCGTGCCTGAAGAGCAGTTCGCGCAGGGCCTGGGGGCGGCAGCGGCGCTGCAGCGGATCGGGCAGCCGGAGGAAGTTGCGGATGCCATTGTGTGGCTTGCATCAGAGCGGGCTTCCTTTATTACCGGTCAGACTATCCTGGTGGATGGCGGATTGTTCAAGGGTCTTTGAGTATTTCGCTGATGGACTTCTGTTTGTGTCGAATGCAATCCACGGAGAACAGCATGTTTCTGGCGGAAAAAGCCTGGTTTACTGGATTTTGTGGAGTGGTGCTGGCCGGCTCGATGCTGAGCGGTACAGGATTGTTTGCGCAGGCACCGCATGTGTTGAACGCAGCCGATCAAGAGAAAATCGATGGGTTGATCCACGGGATGACGCTGGAGCAGAAGATCGATTACATCGGCGGAACAGGGTTTGCGGTTCGTGCGATGCCTTCACTCCACCTGCCGGCTTTTGAGATGTCGGACGGACCCTACGGGACGCGATCAAATGAAGGATTTCCTTCGACTACCTATGCGGCAGGGATTGGATTGGCGGCTTCCTGGGATCGCGACTTAGCGTCGCGAGTGGGTGCCGGGATCGGCCGGGATGCGCGGGCGCGCGGGGTGCATTACATGCTGGGTCCGGGCGTGAATATTTACCGCTCGCCGCGCAATGGCCGGAACTTCGAATACTTTGGCGAAGATCCGTTTCTTACTTCGAATATAGCGGTTGGTTATATTGAGGGCATGCAGGAGCAGGGAGTCAGTGCGACGATCAAGCATTATCTGGGTAATAACTCGGAATATCTGCGCCATGATTCCGACTCTATTATTGATGAGCGGGCACTCCGAGAGTTATATCTACCCGCTTTTGAAGCGGCGGTGAAGAAGGCGCATGTTGGCGCGATCATGGATTCCTACAACCTGATCAATGGCGAGCATGCGACGCAGAACAGTTATTTCAACACCGAGATTGTGCGCAAGGAATGGAAGTATCCGGGCGTAATGATGTCGGACTGGATGGCAACCTACGACGGCGTTGCTGCAGCGAATGGCGGCCTGGATCTGGAGATGCCAGAGGGCAAATTCATGAACCGGAAGGCGCTGCTGCCTGCAGTGAAGGCCGGTACTTTGAAGGAAGCCGTGCTGGATGAGAAGCTGCGGCATATTCTTTCGACTGCGATCGCTTTTGGCTGGTTGGATCGTCCGCAGATGGATGCAACGATCTCTTATGTGGACGCGCGAAATACGCAGGCGGCCCTGGATTCAGCTCGAGAGTCAGCCGTCTTGTTGAAGAATGAAGGGCACCTGCTGCCCTTGGACAAAGCACTGTTGAAGACGGTGTTGATTGTTGGTCCGGAGGCTTATCCCGGCGTACCGGTGGGCGGTGGGAGTGCAGGGGTAGTGCCGTTCCATTTAGTGAGTGATTTGGAGGGATTGACGACGGCGCTGGGGCCGGCGGTGAATGTGCTGTATGACCGCGGTCTGCCGACGCTTGCTGAACTGGCACGTGCGACCGAGTTTATGACGGAGAAAGCCGGCGGGAAGGCGGGGGTGATGGTGGAGACGTTTTCGACTGCTGATCTTTCCGGAGCGGCTTCTACGAAGGTGCTGCCTCATATCAATGTTGCAGGATCCAACTGGCAATCAATGATGGATGAAGACCCTGCGGCGTTGATGGCTTTATTTACTTCGGGTGAAAAGCTTTCCTCGCATCGTTATACCGGGTATTACACGGCGGCTGCGACTAAGAAATACATGTTCGTGCTGGAGGGTACTGGCGAGAACTCTGGAAACCGGGTGTATCTCGACGGCAAGCTGATTATTGATAACTGGAAGCTGGTGCGTGCCTTTCAGCCGGACATTGAGTTGGAATTGTCGGCGGGTCCGCACAAGGTTGTGGTCGAGGACTATCAGAAGGACTGGGCCGGCGGCCATATTCGCCTGGCGATTGCGGATCCTTCGAAGGTTGTCAACGCCAGGGCGATAGAGTTGGCGGGCAAGGCGGATGTGGTGATTGTGGCGGCCGGCTATCAATCCGAAAACGAATCCGAGGGTGGGGATCGGACCTGGAATCTGCCGTTCGGGCAGGACGAATTGATTCATGCTATGGCGGCTGCGAACCATAAGACGATTGTGAGTATCAGTTCAGGCGGCGGGATTGATTTCAATGCCTGGCTGGACCGGGTGCCGGCGGTGCTGGAGAACTGGTATGCAGGGCAGGAGGGTGGCACTGCGTTAGCGGAAATACTGCTGGGCAAGGTAAATCCTTCCGGTCATCTTCCGGCGAGTTTTGAGAAGAGGGCGGAAGATAATCCCACCTACAAGAATTACTATCCGGAGGGCGACTCGAAGCGAGTTGTCTACAAGGAAGGTATTTTCGTCGGCTACCGTGGTTACGAGCATAATCATGTGAAGCCGCTGTTTCCATTCGGATATGGATTGTCGTATACGACATTCAAGTTTTCCGGTTTGAAGGTCACTCCCGACGCTACAGGGGCGACGGTTTCCTTCGATGTGACGAATACCGGACCAGTAGCAGGTGCGGAGGTGGCGCAGGTGTATGTGTCCGAAATGCATCCGCACGTAGCACGACCGGAGCGCGAGTTGAAGGGATTTGAAAGAGTGCCGTTGGCGGCAGGCGAGACGAAGCATGTAACGGTGATGCTCGATCCGCGGTCGTTTGCCTACTATGACGTGTCGCAGAAGAAGTGGCGGGTGGATCCCGGCAAGTTCGGGATCGAAGTAGGCGACTCAGTTGAGAATGCCGACTTGAAGGGATCGATGGATGTGGGTGAGGAGATTGCAAAGGCAGTTGAGTAGCGAGTAGTGACAACGATTCTTCCGCAAGCTATGGAGGCTGGGTGCGTCTGAGAAAAGTGCATGATGTTCTGAAGCTGGCAGTGTGTCTCTGTTTATACTGTGCGGCTTCGACGTACGCGGGGGATGCTGCCAAAGGTCCGCAGGTCAAGCAGCATGAGTATGTTATTCATAATTTCCGGACTGAGAGTGGCGTGGTATTACCCGAGGCGCACGTGTTCTATGGCACTTATGGAACGCTGGATGCGGCGGGGGATAATGCGGTGCTGCTGCCTTCGCATTACATGGCAGATATGCACGGGTATGAATGGCTGATTGGTCCGGGGCATGCGCTCGACGAGGGGAAGCTGTTCCTGGTGACGAGCGAGTTATTCGGGAATGGACGTTCGTCTTCGCCGAGCAATACGCCGGGGCCGTTCCATGGGCCACGGTTTCCAGTGATGACGATTCGCGACAACGTGGCGGCAGTCCACCAGTTGCTGACCGAAGAGCTGCACGTGAAGCATCTGCAGGCAGTGATCGGTTTTTCGATGGGAGCACAGCAGGCGCTGCAGTGGAGCGTGAGTTATCCGGATTACATGGATCGGATCGTGGCGACCTCCGGGACGGCGAAGACGTACGGGCATGGCATCGTGCGGCTCGAAGGACAGATTGCGGCACTCACGGCGGATGACAGTTTTAAAGGCGGCGATTACACGTCGGAGCCGGTGAAGGGGATCCAGGCTTTCTCGATGGTGTGGACGGGCTGGCTGTTTTCGCAGGAGTGGTGGCGGCAGGAATTGTGGAAGACCGAGGAGCCAAAGGGTACGACGTTCGAGCAGGTGGTGGAGAAGTACCGGACGAATTTTATTCCGGGCGCGGATGCTAACAACCTGATCCTGCAGATGCGGACGTGGGAGTCGAATGACGTGGGGAAGACCCCGCCGTTCCATGGGGATGTGGAAGCGGCATTGCGTTCGATCAAGGTGCCGGTGTTGTATATGCCCTCGGCGACTGACTTATATTTTCCGGTGACCGATGCGAGTTATGAGGCGAAGTTTATTCCTCATTGCACGCTGCTGCCGATCCCTTCTCTGTGGGGACATCCTGCGGGTGCCGGGGCGAGTCCGGCGGATGAAAAGTTTTTGAACGAGCATATTGCTTCGTTCATGGCGCGTGGGAAGTAGCCGCTTTGAGGTGTGGTGGCAAAGCGGATGGCTTCGCCATTACCCACCCTAGCTGGGCGAGGATGAGGCACCCGGATTTGTGGTGGGTTGAAGGAGTGATCTCTCCACTGCGCTTCGCTTCGGTCGAGATGACAAAAGGGACGCTTCACTTCGGTTGACGAAGTGGTGGGAGAGGGCGTTGATCAGTGGCTGCGGGTGGCCCATGCCATGCCGTCGGGTCCTCCGCCGGTTTCAAGATGGCCTGTGACTTCGAGGGTGTTGAGGTCGATGATGGCGACATAGTTGTCGGGCGTGCAGGCGATGAAGGCGCGGGCGCCATCGGGTTGGACGAGGATGCCGGCGGCTCCGTGACCGACGGGCACACGCTTGATTTCTTTACGGGTGGCTGCGTCGATGACGATAAGGTCCGGGCCTCCGAGCGTGGAGACGAGGACATGTTTGCCATCGGGTGTGAACTTCAAGCGGTTCGCGCTTTCGACGTCGACCGCGAGGGTCTGCAGAACGCGGTGGGCGGCGAGGTCGATGATGGAGATGGTGCCATCCTGTGCATTGGCAATCCATGCTTCGCGATGATCGGGTGAGATATCGAAGCCTTCCGATCCATGGCCTACGCGGACAACGGTCTGATTCCAATCGATGCGCGTGGGGCCCTGCCCGGGCCTGGGTGCGGCTGCCGGGGAGGTTGATTGAGACGCTTCGTCATCTTCATTCGGGTCAGGAGGGGGAGGAGGCGGAGTAGTGCCTGGACGACCAGGTTGCGGCTCGGGCATCTGCACGGGTTCGAGATCGAGGATGCTGACGGTGCCGGAGTTCACGTTCGTGGTGACGATGCGTGTTTGATCTGCGGATACGTAGATCATGTGGGTGCGATTCTGGCCGGTGCCGAGGATCCAATCGACTTTGTGCGTAGCGGGATCGTACCTGGCGATGACCTTGGAGCCTTCTGCTGTGAACCAGGTTTTGCCGCCGACGAAGGCGAGTCCGTGTGGACCGCGGAGGGGGCTGACGTCGATGGGGGCGAGCGGCTTGTTGGTGTTGAGATCAAGGACGGCCATGGTGTGGAGTGTGCCTCCGCCGTAATTGGTGACATAGGCGGTGGTGCCGTCTGATGACGCGATGACTTCATGAGGGTCTTCGCCTACGGGGATCTTCGCCGTGACTTTGAGCGTGGCGGGATCGACAACGGCGAGGGTGTGCTCCTGCTTGGAAAGAACGAGCAGGGAGGCAGGCGGCGCGGTTTGGGCGTAGAGGGCCGCGGAGAGCAGGAGACTGCCGGTGGTGGACGCGAGGATAAGACGAATCCGCATGGTTAGAGGCTACTCCTGAAGGTGATTCAAGCGCGAATGTGCGGGCGGCTGATTTTGCTGCGCGGAACGGCTAGATGTAATTGGAGATTTCGATGAGGTTGTGATCGGGATCGCGGATGTAAACCGAACGAAGTTGACTCAGTGCGCCGGTGCGTTCGACGGGGCCGAGTTCGATGTGGATGCGCAGTGCCTTGAGGTATTCGATGACTTCTTCAAGGGGTGTGCTGGTGATGAAGCAGAGGTCGGCGGAGCCGGGGAGGGGATGGGCTGCCTTGGGTTCGAACTCATGGCCGCGCTGGTGAAGGTTGAGGCGCTGTTCCCCGAAGGCGAGTGCTTTGCGGCCGTTGAAGGTGACGAGGTCCATGCTGAGGACTTCGGTGTAGAAGTCGGTTGCGGCATCGATGTTAGCTACGGTGAGGACGAGGTGGTCGAGTGTTTCGATACTGAAAGCCATGGCGAGCATTATGAACCTGTCGAGGGTATGTTGGCTGCTTCGCCGGGAACGGGTATGGATTTTTTGCTGTGTACTGCGCGCCAATATACGGCGATGCCGATGGCCAGCATGAGTAAGGTTGAGCCGAGGATCTTGATGACGGAGAGCGTGGGATGCGGATCATCGCTGGAGGGAACGACGGAAAGCACGATGGCCAGGAGTGTGGTGATGAAGCCGATAGTTGCGATGGTGATGGCCATGATGCGACCGCCGGGCAGGTGGAATGCGCCTTGAGGAAGAGGCTCGCGCTGCAGCTTGATCATGGCGGCAAAGAGAAAAAGATAGGGGATGAAGTAGGTGATGATGGACATGCTGACGAGGAGCTCGTAGGCGCCTTCCACCGTGCTGCCAGCCTGGCTGAGCAGTGCGCAGAGCATGCCGGCAAGTCCGTAGATGATGATGGCGATCCAGGGCGTGCCCCAGCGCGGACTCACTTTTGCAAATGCGCCCGGGAGGTAGTGATCGATGCCAGCGACAAACGGCAGGCGCGAGGTGGAAGAGAGAAAGACGGCAGCGCCGCCGATGCTGCTGACGGCGATGAGGATGGCGACGGGGACGATGAGCCAGCTGACGCCGAGATGAGTGCAGAGAACCTGGAGGGCCTTGGCGAAGCCGCCTGCTCCGCGGATACGATCGCCAGGTAAACCGATCAGCATGGCGACGGTGCCGGCGATGTAGCTGGCGGCGAGGATGATACCGGAGAGCAGCAGTGCGCGGGGGATGATGCGGCGTGCGTCGCGAATTTCCTCGCTCATAAACGAGCCGGTTTCGCAGCCGGCGAAGGCGAAGAAAATCGTGGACCAGAAGATGGCGTTTTTGAAGCCGAGATGCGGAGTGATGGTGGTGCTATTGAAGGTGGTGGCGGAACCGTAGTGCGCGCAGCTGAGTGCGCCGAGCACGATAAGGACGAGGACGGGGAGCCAGCTGCCGATGGCGCCGATGCTGTTGATCCACTTGCCGAAGCGCAGGCCGATGACGTTAAGGAAGGTGATGGACGCAAGGCTGAGAAGCGTGAAGACGAGATAGTAGCTGGTGCTGGAGGCGAATCGCTGACCGTGCGGGATGGCGTAGAGCAGGCTGCCGGCGCCAAACAGGAGTACGGCGGGGAAGTAGGGCAGGTTGCACATCCAGTAGCTCCACGCGGCGAGGAAGCCGGAGAAGTCACCGAAGGCACGCTGCGTCCAGACGTAGATGCCGCCTTCCTGCGGATAGCGTGAGGAGAGCTCGAGCACCGAGGCGGCGAGGGGCAGGAAGAAGAAGAGGCAGGCGAAAATCCAGATGAGGATGGTGCTGGGACCGGCTGCGGCGGCAGTCGCGATCCAGCGGAGGCTGAGTGCGCCGGCGATGTAGAAGAGGGTGAGATCGGTGAAGCCGAGTTCGCGCTTGAGGAGTTGCTTGGTGGATGCTGGTATGCCCGCGGGAGTGGTCATCGGGATGGACTGATGGCGGCTGCGGTGTGTGCCGGCCTACTTGAAGACAGATCGTGGAGGACGGCCATGGCTGCGTTGCGTCCATTGATGCCGATGACGCTGCCGCCAGGATGAGTGCAGGCGCCGCAGAGATAGACGCCGGGCATGGGCGTGCGGGCGGAGAGGCGATGGCTCCACATGTAGGCCGGCAGGCATTCGCCCTGGAAGATGTGGCCGCCGGTGAGGCCGACTTTTTCTTCGATGTCCGGAGGGCCGAGGACTTGTGCGTCGAGGACGGCGTCGGGAAGATTGCTGCAGAAGCGCCCGATGGACGACAGGGCGAGCTGCTTCGCCTCTTCGCGATGATCGTTCCAGGTGCCGGTAGCAAATTTGTATGGCACGTATTGTGCGAAGACGCTCATGGTGTGAAGGCCGGATGGGGCCACGCTGGAGTCATGCACGCTCTGGAAATAGAGTTCGCACCAGAGTCGTTCAGGGAGATGGCCGGCTTGTGCGGCGGCGAAGGCGGCTTTCCATTCTGTGTGTGTGAGCGGGGCATTGATCTGTCCGTAGTGGTGGGGCTGGTCGGTGCCGGGGCGTACGAGGAAGTTGGGAAGCTCGCGAAGCAGGACGTTGAGCTTGACGGTGCAGCCTTCGATGGGGATGGAATGGATCTTCTGTGTCCATGCGGGATCGGCCGCGTGGTCGAGGAGGCGGAGTGTGCGGATGGGATCGGCATTGGAGAGGATGACGGGCGCTGCGATGCGCTCGCCGCCTTCGAGCAGAACGCCTTCTTCCGGAAGAATGGCAGCGACGCTGACGCCTGCGGCAATGACTGCGCCTGCTTCGCGGGCGGCGTCGCAGAGATAGAAGGAGACCATGCCCATGCCGCCTTGGACGTAGCCCCACATGCCGGGCATGCCTCCCAGTCGGCCGGACGAATGATGAAAGCGAATGGAGGCTGTGCCTGGATCGAAGGGGCTGGCGTTGGTGCCGATGACGCCCTGGCCGAGGTAGGCACTTTGCAGACGTGGGTCGGCGATGTAGCGGCTGACGAACTCGGCCATAGACCAGTCGAAGAGCAGGCTGCGTGCTTCTGTGTCGTTGCCGATGCGGATGTCGAGTTCTTCGGGAGAAGGAGCGTCGCCGACCCAGAGATCGTGTGTGTAGTTGTCGGCTGCGGGACGGAGGGCATCGCGCAGACGGCGGATCACGTCGTTCATGGCGCGCCAGCCTTCGACGTCTGCTGGAGCGAAGCGGCGGACTTCGGCTTCGCATCGTTCGTCGTCATCCCAGAGCTGAATGCTGCTGCCATCGAGGAAGGGAACGAAGAGGCCGTTAACTGCGGGGGTCCACTGAAAGCCGCGTCGGGGCAGGTCAAGCTCATCGACGATGAGTGGATGGAGCAGCCCGGCCAGGTAGGCGCAGGGCGACATGCGCACGCCGGGAAAAGATTCCTCAACAGTGCAGGCGCCACCGATGCGCTCACGGGCTTCGAGGACGAGTACGCGTTTGCCTGCCTTCGCGAGATACGCTGCGCAGGCCAGGCCGTTGTGGCCTGCACCGATGATGAGGACATCCCACGTGCGGGAGGCGAGTTCCTGGATGGAAGCGGGAAGGCCTATTTTGCCGAGGACCTTGGCAGCCGCTGGTTGACTGAGTGACATGCTGGAAGTATCCACGCGGAAGATTGCAGGAGCCAAGAAGAAATGTCTCGAACGCATGCAGCAGTATTTTTGCGGGAAGAGTGAAGGCCTTTAGACTGGTGGCATGGCAGCGATGGGTGTTCCGATACAAGATCTGAACCAACGTTTTGCGATCACGGGTGTGGCGGAGATTAATGCCGGCAATGGTGGATTGGCCAAGGTAGAGGTGACGACCGAAACGGGCAGTGCCGAGATCTACCTGCATGGCGCGCAGGTGACCTCCTGGAAGCCCAGGGGCTGGGACGATGTGTTTTTTCTGAGCCGGCATTCGAGCTTCGAGGAGGGCAAAGCGATCCGCGGTGGCGTGCCGGTGTGCTTTCCTTGGTTTCGCAACAAGGCGGATGACGGCAAGGCGCCGTCTCATGGATTCGTTCGGACGAGGGCGTGGGAGCTTACGGGGATTTCGCAGTCGGTGGAAGGCGTGACAGTAACGCTGGCTACGCAGAGTGATGATGCCAGCCGCGTATGGTGGCCGCATGAATTACGGATTGTGCATCGTGTCACGATAGGCGCCGAGCTGAGGATGGAATTAACGGTGAGCAATACGGGAACGAGCGTTTTCCGCTTTGAGGAGGCGCTGCATAGTTATCACCATGTGAGTGATGCCAGGAATGTGCGGGTGGCAGGACTGGATGGAGCGACGTACCAGGATAATGTGGATGCGAATCGCGAAAAGATGCAGAACGGCGATTTGGTATTCAGCGGCCCGACTGATAATGCATACCTGGATACGGAAAGTCGCTTGAAGCTGATCGATCCGGGATGGCGCAGGCAAATAGTGATTACCAAGGAAAATTCGCGAAGTACAGTGGTATGGAACCCCTGGAGAGAAGGGGCAAAAGCCCTGAGCGATCTTGGTGACGATGAGTGGATGGAGATGGCTTGTGTGGAGGCCAGTAACATGCGGACTGCTGCCATCGAACTTGCGCCGGGATGTGAACATGTGATGCGGGTTCGGATCGCGGTTGAGAGTCTTTAGGTTGGTGTGAGGATGACGATCGGATTGCAGGATGTACTGATCGTGATCGATGTACAGAATGATTTCTGTCCGGGTGGCGCATTGGCTGTGGCGGGTGGAGACCTGGTGATCCCGGTCATCCATGAGATAGCTGAGAATTTCGAACATATCGTTCTGACACAGGACTGGCATCCGGCGAAGCACCAGTCCTTTGCCAGTGTTCATGCGGGTCGGCGGCCTATGGATACGGTTGAGACGGCGCATGGTCTGCAGACACTATGGCCGGACCATTGTGTGCAGGGTACTTACGGTGCGCAGTTACATCCGGCGCTGGAACTCACGCGGGCGGAGCTGATTGTGCGCAAGGGATTCCATGTCGAGATAGATTCCTATTCGGCGTTTTTCGAGAATGATCATGTGACGCCGACGGGGCTTGGTGGGTATCTGCAGGAGCGGGGATTGCGGCGCGCTTTTTTTGCCGGACTGGCGTTTGATTTCTGTGTCGGGTACTCGGCGCTGGATGCAAGGCGATGCGGACTGGATGCGGTCGTGTACAGGAGAGCTTGTCGAG
>CAZZVA010000098.1:0-11692 GCA_964657345.1 uncultured Acetobacteraceae bacterium
ACATCTTGACCTATCGAAAACCCATCGTTGTCGTCGGCAGCATCAATATGGATCTTGTTTCCATGGCTGCCAGGATTCCCAGGGTAGGAGAGACAATCCTTGGACGCGACTTCCAGACCTACCACGGCGGTAAGGGAGCCAATCAGGCAGTCGCCATTGCCCGGCTCGGCTACCCGGTACGACTGATCGGTCGCGTTGGGAATGACGCTTTTGGCGATCAGCTGAGAACGCATCTGGGCCAAAACGGAGTGGATATCGAAGGAGTGTTCACCAGCGAAGGCAGCTCCGGCGTGGCAGCCATTGTCGTGTCCGATGCCGGTGAGAACAGTATCGTGGTCACGCCTGGTGCCAATGGGAAGTTGCTGCCGCAGGACCTGGATCAACACAAAGCGATATTGGGTGACGCGGGCATGGTACTTACCCAGTTGGAGACGCCAATAGAGACAGTTGAGTACCTGGCGGCTATCTGCCACAGGCACGGTATCCCACTCATCCTGGATCCAGCGCCAGCAGCGGTACTGCCGGACTCGATCTTTCGCCGGATCACATGGCTGACACCGAATCAAACCGAGGCAGCCTTCCTGCTGAGCGAAGACGCGGTCCAATTCAATCCAGCGGATGCTGCGCGGCGCATCCTTGACCGCGGGTGTGGCGGGGTGATCTTGAAGCTGGGTGCAGACGGTGCGTTCCTGCAGTCAAAAGAGGGATGGAGTGAGCATGTATCCGCGTTTCCCGTTGAAGCAATCGACACAACGGCAGCGGGTGATGCATTCAACGGCGGTTTTGCCGTTGCATGGATGTCCGGCAAATCAGCCGTGGAGTGCGCCCGGTTTGCGTGTGGTGTGGCAGCTCAATCCGTAATGCGAGCCGGCGCGCAGAACTCCATGCCCAGCCTCGACGAGACGGAAGCATTTCTCGAGAGTCGCTGAACAACGACAAGAATTTTGAAAATGAGGATTCGTCGGAAAGAATGTCTTGGTGGACCTGACCGGGATCGAACCGGTGACCTCTTCCATGCCATGGAAGCGCGCTCCCAGCTGCGCCACAGGCCCACATTGGAGGACTCCCGTTATTTTCGTTGAGTAAGATGGATTCGTCAAACTTTCACGCCGGGCAGAGTCCGCAACAATCCCGCTGTGGAACGCATCTGCATAAATCATCGACTCAGTTCTGGAAGGATCAACCGTTGCTTTCTGCCTCTTCACTCTTCAGACGTAACAAACCCCGCGGGCAAAGTTCCCTGTTCGCGGACAAGACTCTCTCGGCGGCTGCTTCCCTGCTGGTTCTCACTTTCCTGACGGCTGCTCCTGCTGCAACGACGGCTCTGGCACAAGGGGATACGTCGCAGACGACACAGGCTTCTGCTCCCCAGCTGGCCATGACGGATGCGCTGAATACCTTGCAGCCATTGCTGGGCCAGGTAAACAATGCGCTGTCGTCGGTGGACGCTCGCCGGTGGAAGACGCCAAATGACGTGCGCGATCAGACGGCTTCAGATATCCAGTCGATCCAGCGGGACCTGAATGGCACGCTGCCCGGCCTGGTGAGCAGTGCACAAAGTGCTCCCGGATCGATCGCGCCGGCATTCGCGGTGTTTCGCAATATCGATGCGTTGTACGACGTTCTGCTGCGTATTACCGAGACAGCGACGCTGGCGGGTTCGCAGCAGGAGGCGACGCGGCTGGAGCAGGTGCGCAGCGATCTGCAATCCCGCCGCAACCAGCTTGGGAATGCCATCCTAAACTCGGCGACGGCGCAGGATGCCAACGTGGCAAGCCTGCAATCTTCGTTACGCGCTGCGAACAGTGCAGCCTCGGCCGCAGCTGCTCCGAAAAAAGTTGTGGTGAATGATGGTCCCGACAGCGCTGCGAAGCCGGTGAAGAAGCGCAAGCCTGCGGCTGCGACCAAAGCTGCTGTGCCGGCAGCGACGCCACCCCAATAGGAAAGTGCGCTCCGGGAACCTTCATGACCGGCCCAGTGTCTAAGTGAGTAGACGGAAGATGCGCTGGCCATAAGGCAACGCGGGATGGTCTGGTTACGGGCAGACGTGTCTATTGCGCGTCGGTACCTGACCAGCCGCGACACTGGCGGCTTCTTCCTGATACTGTTGTGAGGAAATCTGGATGCAGGCAGGGCTGGCCTTGGGAAATCTTGCAAGCGCGATAGGCATGAGGCAGGAGGAAGCTGCTGTCATCGCCGAGTTGAAGTCAGGCTCGGAGACAGCGTTCGCCTGGCTGGTCGCGCAGTATCATCAGCCGATTTATTCGCTGATCGCCCGCACGATCCAAGATCCTGCTGAAGCTGCAGACCTGACACAGGAAGTGTTCGTAAAGGTCTATCGCGGTATCGGCAGCTTCCACGGCGACAGCAGTCTACGCACCTGGATTTATCGCATTGCTCTGCATGAGGCATCGAACCAGCGACGCTGGTGGGGTCGCCACAAACGCCAGGAAATCACCATAGAGACGGAATGTGGTGAGAATGAGGATGGCGGCGGGCTGTTTATCAAAGACACCCTCGTCGATCGCTGCGACTCTCCTTACGACGCCTGCGCCCAGGAAGAGATTCGTTCCCTTGTGGAACAGGAAATCCGCAAAGTGCCCGAGCCTTTTCGCACCGTTGTGGTGCTGCGGGACATCGAAGGCTTCGGGTATGAAGAGATTGCAGAAATTCTGAGCACGAACCTGGGCACCATCAAGTCCAGGCTGATGAGAGGCCGTGCTCATCTGAAGCAGCACCTGGCTCCGTTGATGACCGGCGTCTCCAAGAGGCCCAGCACCAAGGCAGATATGTCAATTAGCGCAGAACCACCGATGGCAGCAAGGAGGCTTGCAGCACGATGACGACTGAAATTGTTTCCAGTACATGCCGCCACATGCGCAGCCAGTTCTCGGGGTATCTGGACGGCATTGTTTCCGGCAAAGTGATGCAGCAGATCGCCGGCCATCTTGAGCATTGCCCTGACTGTTCGCATGAATTTGCGGACTTGCGCGCGACACAAAGCCTGCTTGGCTCCATCGGGCCGGCCAAGGCTCCCGAGGACCTGGCACTGCGGCTGCGGGTCGCCTTGTCGCAGGCAGCGGCACAAACGCCGCAGGCCAAGGTGGACCGATGGAAGATTCAGTGGGTGGATGTGTATCGTCCCTTTGCGCTGCGGGCGACTGCTGGATTTGCCAGTGCGTTGTGCCTGATTGGAACTGTTGCGATGCTGGTAGGGATGTTCGCTTCGCCTACTGCTGTCGAGGCACGCGATGAACCTTTCTATTTTGCATCCGGCCCACGTTTTCTCTACACGTCGCTCGAGCCGGATTCGCCGATCGGCAATCCTGACCAGCCGGTGATCGTCCAGGCATATGTGAATGATGCCGGAAGGGTTTATGACTACCGGGTGGTGTCAGGCGGCATCACCCCGGAATTGCGCACTCAGCTCGATAACACCATGCTGTTCAGTCTGTTTGAGCCGGCGCGGAGTTTTGGCGAGCCAGTTCGCGGCACGGTTGTGATGTCGTTCTCCGGTGTTGCGGTCAAGGGCTAGTTGCTGCTGACTCAAACGCACTGCATTTTGCGGTGTGGTTCAGTTGGCAATGTGACGCGGACTTCGTCGCTAGGCATTACCTCTCCGGAAGCGATCACGACGGCCATGACTCCACATCGTGGACGGGGCATTCCGTTGCTATCGACGCCCTTCATGGCGCGCATCAATCCACGCTCCAATCTGTCGAGTTGGACGCATGGCGTGCGCAATCCTGTGAGTTGGATGACTGCGCTGTCGCCGATACGGAGTTGCGTGTCGACGGGCAGGGATAGCAGGTCGACAGACTGAGTGGTGATGTTTTCGCCAAGATCTCCGGGCGCTATGGCGAAGCCTTCCAGACTCAGTTGATGGAAGAGTTCTACGTGGATCAGGTGGACCTGGCAGAGGTTGGGCTGCGCAGGATCCTGCTTGACGCGATAGCGATGTCGGACCGTGGCACCGGCATGGGCATCCTTTTCGACACCCAGGCCGGCAATCAGGCGAATCTTTGGACGTACTGGTTTGCTGAAGGAATGGCGCTCTGCCGAGCTTACGGACACTACGTGACCCTGCTGGCGGGGTTCAGCCTCCGGGCTATGGTTCGTCATCATCCGCGCAGATTATGCAGGCGTACACCGACCACGATAGCCACCATGCAAAGGCAGTTGGTGAGCAGGAAATTCATCAGGAAATAGCCGATTTTGCCTTGATGCCAATAGTCCATACTCTCGTAGGCGAAGGTTGAGAATGTGGTGAGGCCACCGCAGAAGCCGGTGACGATCAGTAGTCTCGAGCGGTCGTGAACCAGGTCAGAGGTCCAGGTAAGAACGTATCCAGCAATGAGGCAGCCCACCAGGTTGACGGTGAGTGTGCCCCACGGGAAATCGCTGCCGCGGACGATAAAACGGGAATAATGGATGGTGAGAAAACGAAGTATACCGCCGAGCAAGGCGCCGGCTGCGACCAAGAGAATGTTTTGAAACATGCGCACTCCTACCATGAGATCGGTAGGAGTTATCAGCCGCGAGGCGGTTTCTGAAAAGGCGAACTCCATCGCCCGGTTCCAGTATATAGCGGTATTGTGTAGCCGATGGTGCAAGCATTCCGGGTTAATCGTGGTCGCAAATGGCCGTACGTTGACACGACCTGAAGATAAATGAAACGCTAATGAGTTTTGAGGGTTCTCTCATGGCCATTGAACTAGACCGAGCATCCGAAGCTGAGTTGAGTGCGGCAAAGCCGTATTTTATCGACCAGGACTGTGCTGCTTACACAGAGGAGCAGCATGCTGTGTGGAAGCAGCTGGTAAGCCGGTGCATGCCAATGCTGGAGCAGCATGCCTGCTCGGAGTACCTCGATGGGTTTGAGCAGATTGGTCTGAAGAAGGACACCATTCCCGATCTCGCCGCAGTGAGTCTTCGGCTGGGGCCACGTACGGGATGGCAAGCAAGGCCCGTGAGCGGCTATCTACCGGCGCCGGCTTTTTTTGCCATGATTGCCAATCGGCAATTCCCTACAACAACTACGCTGCGTGGTCGGGATTCCATGGATTACATACCGGAGCCGGACATTTTTCACGACGTTTTTGGGCACGTACCCATGCATGCCCATCCGGTGTTTGCCGACTTTCTGGCGCATTATGGCCAGGTGAGTACGCAATTGAGCGATGAGAAGGACCTGATCCGAATGGGCAGGTTGTTCTGGTTTACGGTTGAGTTTGGCGTGATCCGCCAGCATGGCGAAATCAAGTTATATGGCAGCGGCCTTATCTCTTCGCATGGCGAAGGCCAATACGTGATCGATGGCGGGCCGGAGATCCGCGAGTTCGATCTGGATACGGTCTTCGAGCATGACTTCAGTATCTCGGAAATGCAACCCATACTGTACGCTGTTGAATCTTTCGATCAGATTTACGAAGCGACCAAGGAAGCTGAGCGCCGTCTGGGCTGAGTCGCTTTCGTGAAGATGCAGAGCCGGCGATTCGCCGGCTTTTTTATTGAAATTCAATAAGACACATGACTCTGCACCATCTTCAGTGCACGTTGACTTCCCATGGGAGGGCAGTAGTATGCTTGGCTTCACTGGCGAATAAAAGGCGAAGACAATGGCAGCAGGTTCGAAAAGCGCGATGCTGAAGCAGCAGATTGAGGCGAAGTTGTCGGCACGCATCCCTGCTGCTCTTACGCCGCAGCCGCAGCAGGCGCCGCGGTTGCTGCCGCTGGGGATTGCTGAGATCGATAGGCTGATCGGCGGAGGTGTACCACTGGGCGCAGTAACGGAATTCAGTGGCGCGCCAGGGTCGGGCAGGACATCCCTGGCCTATGCTGCTCTGCGCTCGGCTGGGCAGGAGGCAGCCTGCGCCTATATCGATGCCCAGAACACGCTCGATCCTTACAGTGCTGCGGCAGCAGGTGTGCCATTGTCGAATCTGTT
Organism: uncultured Acetobacteraceae bacterium; assembly: GCA_964657345.1. Taxonomy (GTDB): domain Bacteria; phylum Acidobacteriota; class Terriglobia; order Terriglobales; family Acidobacteriaceae. Next base: position 5,948 of record CAZZVA010000098.1, read on the forward strand.
GTGGGTGCGCTTCCCTGCCGTGGAAGAAACGCAGGTACATCCGCCGACACGAGGCAGTGACCACGCAAGTGCTGAGTACCTGCGCAGGATGAGCCAGGCGGGTCGATATGGGCACCATCCTCGTACGGAGACAAAGGGAATGGATGCGGCGCTTGTAAAGATGCTGGAGCAGAAGGCAGAGGCTCGTATGCACAAGGCGCAGGGAACGCCGGGGTACCCCAACCAGCGACTGAGCCTTGCAGCCGCATCGGAAGAACAGATTGCCTATGACCATTTCAATGCGCGGCGAACTGACGAATCGGATCCATTGCGGCAACTGGATCGCATGGCTGCTGAGGAGGCGCGTAAACGGTCTGAGCATTTGCCGGTGCCAGCTATACATTCGAAGCTGATTGACAAGCCGTGGAGCCGGCTGGACAAGGTAATTCGCGCGACGGATCAAGTGCTGCAGTCGGGAGGGTTCCGGGTGGTGGTGCTGGACCTGGCTTCGACTCCTGTAGAACAGGCACTGCGTATTCCATCGGCAACATGGTTCCGGTTTCGACGGGCTGCCCAGGAAGGCGATGCCATCCTGCTGCTGCTGACTCAACAGCCTTGTGCCCGATCGAGCGCCAGCTGCGTGCTCGAGTGCGCTATGACTGGAACCGCTGAATCCAGAAAAACCGTGTTCACAGCTATTTCCTACAGTGCTGCCGTGGCACGACAGCGGCAATCGCATGAGTTGCTGAAGAAAGCGCCGGGACGGGTTGCAAGTTGGACGGCTACTCCGGATTGGATGCGTTCAGGTTTGAGGTAGGCCATGAAGTATGCAGCTGTGTATATTCCGGAATTTCCTGTTGCCACCTGGTTGCGCGCGCAGCCGGAGATTTGCGAAAAGGCAGCCGTAGTACTGGAAGGCAATGCACCACTGGAACATGTGTACTCAAGAAACCATGCCTCAGAAAAGCTTGGCATTGCGCATGGGATGAGCAAGGTCCAGGCTGAAACTTTTGGAAATGCGTGGTTTGAGAAGCGAGCCATGGCGAGGGAGCTTGAGGCTTATGCAGAAGTTATCAAGATAGCTGAAGGCTTTTCTCCGCGGGTGGAAGCTATTGCTTCCCCAGCAAATGGTTATAAAGGTCAGGGGTTGCCGGCAGCCTGTATTCTGCTTGACCGGAGCGGTACAGACAAGTTGATAGGAACAGCCCAGCATTATGCTGCCAGATTGAAGAAGTCCTTCGGCAAATATGGCTTCAGTGTGAATGTAGCAGCAGCAAATAATGCTGAGGCCAGCCTTCTGCTTGCAAAAAGCTATACGGGAATTACATGCGTAGACAAGGATGAGATACCGGGACGTCTTTCCATCCTTCCAGTATGCTGCCTGGGGGCAGATAGCAATACATTTGCAATCTTCCACAAGTGGGGTATTCGAACTCTTGGCCAGTTAGCCGCATTGCCGGAAGCGGCACTGATCAGCAGGGTCGGCCAGCAGGGTCAACGACTGCAGCAGCTTGCGCGTGGTGTAGCAGAGCATTTGCTGGTTGCTGAAGAGCCAGGCTTTTCGTTGTGTACCAGGTTAGAGTTAGATAACCCGGTAGATTTGCTGGAATCCCTGCTATTTGTTATCTCGCCGATGCTGGAGCAGCTGATTCGCACGGCAAGAGAACACGCATGCGCCTTGCGCAGTTTGACCATCGTACTTGTTCTCGATAAGGCGGCACAGCATCATTGCAAGGTTCAGCCTGCTCTGCCCTCGAGCAATCGGGATCTCCTGCTAAAGCTGCTGAATCTGCAGCTGCAGGCTCATCCGCCATCAGCTGCTATTACAGGTGTCATACTCACGGCAGAACCAGCCCGGCCGCAAACAGCCCAGCGTGGATTGTTCCAGGCGCAGTTTCCTGATCCTGACAAACTCGACCTGCTGATAGCACGGCTTCGTTCGATAGCTGGACAGGATTCTGTCGGCTCGCCGGCACTAAAGAATAGCTATTGTCCAGACGAATTTGAACTTAGTGTTTACAAGCCTGAAGTATTGCCTGAGAGCAAGATAGATCATGCCGGTCGACTGGCATTACGATGCATGCGTCCTGCGCCCTATGTCAAAGTATCTGTGAAAGATGGTGCACCGGCTTCTCTTTTCTGGGAAGGCATGCAGATGCATGTAGCCGAGGCGATGGGACCCTGGCAGACGAGTGGCTACTGGTGGGAAGCTCGTCGATGGCAAATGGATGAATGGGATGCTGTGATTGCGCAGCCAGCGCATGCGCTTCGTCTTCGGCATGAGCATGCTTCCAATCGGTGGTCGATAGCAGGGATGTATGACTAGGACCGACCATGAGTATGTGGAGCTACATACCCGCTCTGCTTTTTCCTTTCTGGAAGGTGCATCGCTCCCGGAGGCTATGGTACAACAGGCGGCGAACCTGGGTATGCCGGCCCTGGCTATCCTGGATCGCGACGGACTGTACGGGTCGCCTCGTTTGTATATGAAGGCTGTTCAGCACGGTATGCGTGCGCATGTTGGCGCAGAAGTGTCTGTGGGTGAGTTAGGCAGCCAGGTAACTCCGCCTCTGTGGCAGCCGAATAGCTTTCCTGAGAATCCAGTGAGGTTGTCCCTGCTATGTGAGTCACAAGTCGGCTATCGCAATCTTTCGCAGCTGATTACCAGTTACAAGCTGCAGCAAAAGACGAAGGGAGACGGTGTGGCGTCGCTGCGGAAGGTGCAGCAATTTTCAGAGGGACTGGTGTGCATGACTGGCGGCGACGAGGGTCCGCTGGCAGCAGCACTACATCGGGGCGGCATGGACGAAGCCAGGCGAACTCTCCAATGCCTGGTGGGGACATTTGGAAAGAAGAACGTCTATGTCGAATTACAGCGTCATCGTTTTCGTGAGCAGGAGGTGCGCAACCAGGCTGCCATCGAACTATCGAATGAATTTCATTTGCCGGTTATAGCGACAAATGGTGTGAACATGGCAACGCCGGTCGAACGGGAAGTGCTGGATGTATTGACTACAATCCGACATCATACCTCGCTCGATGAAGCGGGTTTATTGTTGCAGAAGAATGCCAATCGGCACCTGCGCACGGCCAGAGAGATGTCTGACCTGTTTCGTGATCTTCCCCATGCGATAGCTGAAACGACTGCTTTGTCCGATCGGCTTCAATTCGTGATGAAGGATATGGGGTATCAATTCCCTGTTTATCCCATACCCGAATCCGAGACCATGGATAGTTTCCTTTACAAGAGAACGATGGAAGGAGTTGCCACTCGCTATGGCTGCAAGGCAAGTAAGAGCCTGCGTGTTCGCGCGGAGAAGCAGGTAGCGACAGAGTTGAAGTTAATTGCCAGGCTTGGACTTGCAGGGTACTTCCTGATCGTGTGGGATATTGTGGAATTCTGCCGTAAGAATGGAATCCTGGTACAGGGACGTGGTTCGGCTGCCAATTCTGCCGTCTGCTATGCACTAGGGATAACGGCTGTCGATCCGGTAGGAATGGAACTTCTATTTGAGCGCTTTCTGTCAGAGGTGCGCGGGGAGTGGCCGGATATCGATCTTGATCTGCCTTCCGGCGACGATCGTGAAGCCGCTATCCAGTATGTGTACAAACGGTATGGGCAGTTGGGTGCGGCTATGTGCGCAAATGTAATTACTTATCGGGGTAAGTCAGCTGCCCGTGAGGTAGGTAAGTCGCTGGGTTTTGATGCGGACACACTCACGCGGTTGACGAGGTTAGTGGGCTCGTGGGAATGGAAGGGACCGACTGACTCAATGGAGCAGCAGTTCCGGGCGGCCGGCTTTGACCTGAAGCACCCGAGAATCGCTAAATATCTTGAGCTTACGATTCGCATGCTCGATCTGCCGCGACACCTTGGTCAACATTCCGGAGGGATGATTATTGCGCAGGGACAACTTGCCTCGGTCGTCCCCATTGAGCCGGCAAGTATGCCGGGGCGCAATGTCGTGCAGTGGGACAAGGAAGACTGCAGTGACATGGGATTGATCAAGGTGGATCTGCTCGGGCTCGGGATGATGGCTGTGCTGAAAGATTGCACTCAACTGATTCCGAAGCACTACGGGAAGGAAATCGAGATTGCGCAGATACCCCACGAAGATGCGCAGGTATATCAATCCTTATGCCGTGCGGATACGGTTGGCCTCTTCCAGGTCGAGTCGCGGGCACAGATGGCGTCGCTGCCCCGGAATAAACCGGATCGTTTCTATGACATTGTGGTGCAGGTTGCGATCATCCGGCCTGGCCCGATTGTCGGCAAAATGATGCATCCCTACATGGAACGGCGGCAGGGCAGGCAGGAAGTGACGTATCCTCATCCACTGCTGATTCCAGTGTTGAAGCGCACGCTGGGAGTGCCGCTGTTTCAGGAACAACTGTTGCGGATGGCAATGGCGATTGCTGATTTTACTGGTGGAGAAGCAGAGGAATTGAGGCGCGCCCTGGGCAGCCGGCGTTCGGCAGACAAGATGCGGGCGCTGGAGGTAAAGCTGCGAACCGGCATGGACAAGAATGGTGTCGATACAAAGGCACAGGAAGAAATCATCCAGTCGATCAGTTCCTTTGCCCTGTATGGTTTTCCCGAGTCGCATGCGGCGAGTTTTGCGCTGATTGCGTATGCGAGTGCATGGCTCAAGTTTCATTATCTAGGGGCATTTACTGCGGCCATTTTGAATAACCAGCCGATGGGTTTCTACTCGGCTGCAGTACTGGTGAAGGATGCGCAGCGACATGGTCTGCGGGTCAAACCAGTGGACGTGCTTTACTCCGAATGGAATTGCACACTGGAGCGTGAAAAGGATAATTCTCTTTCTCTACGGCTAGGAATGCGCTATGTGCGCGGCATGCGGCAACCAGCAGCACTGGAGCTTGAAACAGCAAGAAAGTTTCGTCCTTTTGGTTCGATCGATGAAGTGGTTCGACGAGTCCCTTCCCTCACCCGTGCTGACCTGACAACGCTCGCCGAAATTGGAGCATTGAATTCACTTGGTACCCGAACTCACCGAAGAGATGCGCTGTGGCAGGTGCAGCGTGCCGGTCGCAGGCCCGGGCCTCTGCTTGAGACCGTCGGCCTGGATGCGTCGGAGGATGAGCCATCCTCACCGCTCGCAGAGATGAATACCGAGGAGCGGCTGGTTGCAGATTATTCGGGAACCAGTGTCACGGTTGGCAAACACCCGATGGCACATTATCGCCAACAGTTGCAGCGAATGCGTGTCTCGAGTGCGAATGATCTGCGTAGTTTGCGTCATGGTACGACGGCCCGGATTGCCGGCTGTGTGATTGCGAGGCAACGACCGGGAACAGCGCACGGGTTCATCTTTCTTTCCATTGAAGATGAGACTGGGATAGCGAATGCCATCATCGATCCCGACCTGTATGAGAAGTATCGATCCCTGGTGACGTACGCCAAATTTCTGAAAGTGGAAGGGGCGCTGCAGAATATCGACTCAGTGATTCATGTGCGCGCAAGACATGTGGAAGCGCTGAAGATAACAGGCGCGAATACGCAGTCGCACGATTTCCATTGAGCCTTCCAGGTTGCCTGTCCTTAGTTGACGCGTTCATAGCAAGGTTTGGTGATGCGCTCACACATGTTCGTACCATGGGACGATAGAGTGTAAAGGGACAAGCGAGGAAACCATGAGCATTGCAACCAAGAGCGGCGACACGGGACAGACTGGCCTGGTGGGTGGGGTGCGCGTTTCGAAGTCGGACCTGCGTGTTGAATCCTACGGGTCGGTCGATGAG
>CAZZVA010000099.1:0-11581 GCA_964657345.1 uncultured Acetobacteraceae bacterium
AAACGATGGAAGCATAGTCCTTGCCGTATTGCTGTAACAAAAAGCCCGCTGATTAGCGGGCTTTTCTGTTGCAGCCCCCAGACACATCACGCGGCAGGATTTCAATGCTCGTGATGCGCCGAGGCTTGTGAGTAATCATGATCCCGTCGTGAAGCCACGTTCAACACGTGAGTCGATCAATCAAGTCTCTTTGCGGCTATAAGCGTTGCGCCAGATAGCGGGTGCATCGCTGCGGTAGCCGGCGAAGAGGCGGCCTCCGTGCGGCTCTAGCAGTCTATCGGCCAGGCGAAGAACTGCTCGCGTCTCCGAGCCGTTGTACAGGTTGAAAAATGCTGACTCGAATTCCATCGCGATGGATGCGTCCATCTTGTGAAGTAAGCGCGCATTCCACTTGCCGCTGCCATTCCAGCAGTTGTTTCCTCGAAGAGCGAGTTCAACGAGCAACGGATACAAGGCTGCGCCAATTGCGATTCTCTCTGCAGCCGGTCGGTCGGTTGCGAGGTCGTCCAACTTATCAGTGATGGTGTAGCGCAGCTTTTCCACTGCCTCGGGACTGAGAGGTGGTGGGCCTTGTTCGTATATCTGCACTGCGCGCACCTTGAAGTCGTGGGCGATCTCCGGTCTCGGTCCGATCACGACACCTTCTATCAGCATGCCGATCAAGGCAGGATGACCATCTTCGCGATCGTGATCGAGGAACCAGGACAAGGTCTCGGGATCATGAACGAATGCTTCTACCGGGATCTTGCTGAACAGGAACGACTCCCGCCAGGCCTGCGGAAGCGACGCATGCAATACAACGAGGTCAATGTCAGAAGTCGTTGAGCCTTCCCCGCGCATCAAGGAGCCTGCGACGAAGGCAAAATCTGCGTTCGGGTAGCGGACAGCAAGGATCTGCGCGGCATGCTCTAGAACTTCGGCTGCGGACGGTATCGATCGGTCCTCAAACTGGCCCATGAATCGATATTCGCACCACTCCCTGCCGACTCCCACTAGCCCGGAGGCCAGCTCATCGGCCGCCCCCCCAGCAGATGAATATGCAGATGCAGAACCGTCTGGCCGCCGTCCTCCCCGATATTCATCAGCGTGCGATAGCCACTGGTCAGCCCCTGGCTGCGGGCCAGCTCGGCCGCAATCCAGTGGAGATGGCCCAGTAGCGCAGTATCTTCCGCCACGGCATGCGCCAGGGAGACAATGTGGCGTCGCGGAATAATCAGCAGGTGTACCGGCGCCTGGGGATGAATATCAGCGAAGGCAATGGCCTGATCGTCCTGGTACAGGAGGTTTGCCGGGACGCTGCCCTCGACGATTTTGCAGAAAAGACAATCCATGGATCTAGGGTAAATCGCCCATCAAGCACCTGTACGCGAATGCAGGAGATGACGCTGGTGTTGCTGCTGACGACGCAGCTGCACGCGTGAACCGCGAAAGATGCTTCAATGCTGGTAAGAGGTGGGGGCGTCGATGAATCGTTCTATGGCGGGTCTTCGGGGAAACAGGAGCTCGGTGGTGGTCAAGGCGGCAGGGGCCGTCGTTTTGCTGGGATTGTCGACTTCCGGGCAGGCACAGAGCGGGAATGAAGCAGCACCTCCGATACCGCAGGCAATGCGTGCGTGTTCGCAGCTTGCGTCGGTGACGCTGCCTGCAGCAAAGGTAGTGAAGGCGGAAGAGTTCGGCGCGGGTATGTTCGCGCCGCCGGCCGGGACTGCTCCCGCAGAAGCCGGGCTGTATAAGGCGCTGCCGGCACTTTGCCGGGTGACCATTGCCGCCACGCCCTCTGCCGACTCCAGTATTCCGATTGAAGTGTGGATGCCCGAGACGGGATGGAACGGCAAATTCCGCGGTCAGGGAAATGGCGGGTTTGCCGGCGAAATGAATTACTCCCTCATGGCGCTGGCAGCGAGCCAGGGCTATGCGACGGCGGGAACAGACACCGGCCATAAAGGCGACAGCACGGATGCAGCCTGGTCGGTGGGCCATCCCGAAAAGGTGATCGACTTCGGCTATCGCGCCATTCATCTGATGACCGCAGACGCAAAGACCATCGTGGATGCGTACTACCACAAGCCCGTGGCGCATGCATACTTTGCGTCCTGTTCCGATGGCGGCCGCGAGGCATTGATGGAGGCGCAGCGATATCCCCAGGACTATGACGGCATCCTTGCCGGCGCACCTGCGTATAACTGGACGAACCTGGTGACCAGCGGCGCCCACAAGTATCAGCAGATGACGCGTAGCAGCAATAGTTACATTAAAGACACGCAGATACCGGCAATCGCGGCTGCTGTGAATGCCGCGTGCGATGCGCAGGATGGCGTGAAAGATGGAGTCCTGAATGATCCGCGTCAATGTACCTTCAAGCCGGAGACACTGTTATGCAGGAGCGGTCAGAGCGGCGACAGCTGTCTGAATGCCGAGCAGGTCAACACGCTGAAAACCCTGTACGGGCCCACGCTCGACGGGCAGGGTAAGCAGGTGTATCCGGCGACGCCGCCCGGCGGTGAAGACGGACCCGGCGGATGGGGTGTGTGGGTAGTGGGCAGCGAGCCGGGCAAGAGCCTCGGGCACGCCTTCGGTCAGAATTATTTCGGCTACATGGTTTATGGCGATCCGGGTTGGAGCTTCGACAAATTTGACGTGGATGCCGGGCTGAAGGCCGCGAAGGCAAAAACCGGGGATGCGCTGAATGCGACCGATCCGAAGCTGGCTGCCTTTGCAAAGCACGGCGGCAAGCTGATTCTCTATCACGGCTGGAATGATCCAGCGATCTCGCCGCTCGGCACGCTCGCTTACTACCAGCAGGTGCAGCAGGCGAACCCCAATGCTGCGAGCTTTGTGGAGTTGTTCATGGTGCCGGGCATGCAGCATTGCTATGGCGGTCCGGGAGCGACCAGCTTTGGGCAGTTCGGGTACCGGCCGGGAACCGGGCCGGACGATCCGCAGCACGATCTGGCGCTCGGCCTCGAGCAGTGGGTGGAGCAGGGGAAAAAGCCGGAACAGGTCATCGCTGCGAAGCTGGAGGCAAAGGGAAATGCGGCACCAGTGATTACCATGACGCGTCCGCTCTGTACCTATCCGATGGTGGCGCAGTACAAAGGGTCCGGCGACACAACGGACGCAGGGAACTTTGCTTGTTCTGCGGGGAAGTGATCGATCAAGCAGCAGTGGCGTGGGTATTGAACTCCCTCCCCCCGCGCTTTCTCTTCCATGAGCGTGATCGAAGACGCTAAGCGGAGCTGAAGTCCCCGTGCGCTCTGGCCGATACAGCCCGTGCCGGCCAGGCCCGGAAGGCCAGCACCGCATTCAACCCGCCAAAGGCAAACGAATTCGACAGCGCCGCCCCTACCCTGACCCGCCTTGCCTCGTTCGGAATTACATCCAGCCCGCAACCCTCGCCGGGCCGCGTAAAGTTGATCGTCGGCGGCAGCACCCCCTTCTGCAGCGCCAGCGACGTCACCACCGCCTCCACCGCCCCTGCCGCGCCAAACGTATGCCCATGCATCGACTTGGTCGAGCTCACCGCCAAACCGTTATCTGCATACTCCCCGAACACCAGTCGGATCGCCGCCGATTCCACCCGGTCATTCGCCTCCGTCGCCGTCCCGTGGGCATTTACATAGCCAATTTCTTCCTGCTGCAGCCCGCCATCGCGCATCGCCGCCCGCATTGCCCGCGCCGCACCTTCCGGCGACGGCTGCGTCATGTGGCTCGCATCCGACGACATCCCAAATCCCACAATCTCCACAATCGGCGTCGCCCCGCGCGCCAGCGCTGTCTCCAGCGGCTCCAGCACCAGCATCGCTCCGGCCTCGCCCAGGACCATGCCCGTGCGGTCCGCAGAAAATGGCCTGCAGATCTCCGGAGCCACCACCCGCATCGCTTCCCAGGCCTTCAATCCCCCAAAGAACAGCGGAGCCTCGCTCCCGCCAGCGAGAGCCATCGGCGCCGACCCCGACCGCACCATCCAGAATGCCTGCCCGATCGCATGCGCCGACGACGAACATGCCGTCGACACCGTATACGTCGGACCCTGCACCCCATACTCAATCGAAATATGACTCGCGCCCGCGCTCTCCATACTCAGCGGAATCGTCAGCGGATTCACCCGCGGCTTGCCATGGTGGAACATCTCCCAGTAGCCGACCTCTTCCACCGCCCGTCCGCCCATGCAGCAGCCCGTAACGATTGCCGCCGCCGCACGCAACTCGTCCGTCCATTTCACGCCCGCCTGCGCTACCGCCTCGCGCGCCGCCACCACGGCCAGCTGCGCCGCACGGTCCATCAGGGCAACATTCTTGTCCGGAAAATGGAAATCGCGATCATATCCGGCAACACTCGCAGCATTCTTGAATCGGATCGGGCCCTGCTCAAATACCGGCAGCGGCCGAAGACCGGACCGGCCCTGCTCCAGCGACTCCCAGAACTCCCCACGATGCAGTCCCAGGCTGCTGATAATCCCCACGCCTGTCACCACCACTCGTTGCATAGTCAGCAGGCATCTCCACGCCACAATCCGCCAGTCAACGAGGCGCGTCCGCGCACAAACACCGGCACGCAGCCTTGCATGTCCAAAGGGCCCAAGGTTGTTCGGTTAACTGGCAGAAGAGGATTTTTCCTTCGCATCGACCAGCTGTGTCACGCCTGTGATCATTTCGCTCACCCGGCAGATCTGCTTCGCTTCCTGGTCGTCAATTTCCACGTCAAACTCGTTCTCCACCTCAAACAACAGGTTGAGCTTATCGAGTGAATCCATCCCCAGGCTCTCAAACGTACTCTCCGGGGTGACGCTCTCTACAGGGATTCTGCGAACTCCGGCGACCAGTCGTAAAACTCGGTCTTGAATGGTTTCAGGCACGTATCTCTCAGCTCGTTTCGTTCTTGCGCCACAACAAAGGCGCCTCCGCGGCACAGGGCCAATTCGGCGTGTGAACGCATGGTAAAAGGTCTATGCGGATTCTACTACTCAAAACGACCATCCGCCCTCCCCACCCCCCCAACTATCCAACCCCTCACGGCCAAAACCCGGAAGCCAGCCTCACCCGCGTAGCAACACCACAAATCCGGGTGCCCCACCCTTGCGCGGCCAGGGTGGGTTATGGCGAAGCCATTCGTCCCTAAACCCCGGGCCTCTGAAACAATCAACCGCACCCCCCTGTTTGTCATCTCGACCGAAGCGCAGCGAAGTGGAGAGGTCCCCCGACCCCGCCCTGAAGCCCACACCCGACAGAAAACCGGCGAGAGTTGAATCCACGGGAGCACCCTGCCGATAGAGCAGGTATCCCGAGGAGATCTTTTCCCGATGCGCGCAGTCCTCCCATCCCGTCTCATCTCTGCCTGTAGACACCTCGTCCTGTTCTCCATGGCGACCGTCGGCCTGTGGCACGCCCCCGCCTCCAGCGCTCAGGCCGACCCGTGTACCGGATCGGTTTCCTGGGGTGCCTGCGACGCCCCGCCAGTCCGCCGGCAAGTACCGGCCTACGCGGCGCATGTCTACCGGATGAGCGCCGACATGCACCTGGGCTCAAACGGCATCGGGACCGAAGTTGCAGCCCCGCTCACCCGCAGGTTCGATTTGCGCGCCGGCTCGGACTTCTTCTCCTACTCCACCACCGTGAACCGCTACGGCAACGCCTACCATGTCCAGGCACGCCTGGGCTCCTCCAAAGCGGCAGTGGACTGGTACCTGACCCGTCACCATGCCTTCCGCGTGTCACCACTTCTGGTCTTCGCCAACAGTACGCACGGCCAGACGTCTGTCAACCTGGCACCCGGCCAATCGATGACCTTCAACCATCAGACCTACTACAGCGATCCCGCAGACCCGCTGCACGGCATAACCACCGCCGATCTGCGACGCGTCTCGCCAGGCATCTCCGTCGGCCTGGGACACCTGATCCCCGATCGCGGCCATCACATCAGCTTCCCGTTTGAGGCAGGCTTCTACTACGCAGGCACCCCGGCCTACAAAATGCAGTTCGAAGGCAGCGCCTGCATCCACCAGGCATCCGGCGCCGTCCTCTGCCAGAACGTCCAGAACAACCCGGCCTTTCAATACAACCTCGCCCAGTTCAAAGCCAGGTATCAGCAGTACGTGAACGACGCCAGCTTCTTCCCGGTTCTATCGAGCGGCGTCGCCTTCGCCTTTTGACGTCAGATACTGCGAAACCCGCGACGACGAATCCGTCAATTGACCAAATACCGGCCGCTTGGCGCGCCAGCCAGGCGCAGTCGAAGGATCTGCCTGTCCTTCCGCCACTAACGACCTGAGCCCCTTCGTCATCGCGACCGAAGCGCAGCGCTGTGGAAAGATCTCAACAGTGCGCCCATCTGGCAGAACCAGTCCCGCGCCGGACCTCACATCTACCGGCTGAATTCCGCAGAATCGCTCCCCATCCTTCTCCCGGCATTTTCTTCTTTACATGTACTAGTTAACTAGTACATTATTCTTTCGTGCAAAAGACCACAAAAGCCGGGACAACCTCATTTGCCTTCCGTCTCGACTCCCACAGCGGGGTTCCCATGTACCGCCAGATCATCGATCAGGTACAGGCCGCAATCTCCGCAGGGATCCTGGCTGTCGGAGACCAGCTTCCCACCGTGCGACAGGTCGCCGTCGACCTCGTCATCAATCCCAATACCGTTTCGCGCGCATATCGCGAAATGGAGATCCGCGGCATAGTGGATACCCAGCAAGGCTCAGGCACATTCATCGCCGACAAAAAGATCGAGTACGCCAAAGGCGAGCGCGAACGCCAACTCGCCCAACTGGTTGGGGAATTCGTTTCCCGGGCAGGCTCGGCAGGATTCACCGTCGAGCAACTAATGAAAACCCTGCGCGAACTCTCATGCGAAGTCCCACCAAAGAGGAGATAACCGTGTCAAAGCGCAATCACTTCAATAGCGTTGCTCTTACCGTGTTCCTGTTCTGCGTCCTGGCTGGAGCCACGGTCGCAAAGTTCACGAACACTCCGCTCTTCATTGTGCCGGGCGGCCTCGTCGGCATCTACTTCCTCTTCGCAATCAAGGTCGTCGACCAATGGCAGAAGGTGGCCCTCCTGCGCTTCGGCCGCTATCGCGGCGTACGCGGCCCGGGCCTCTTCCTCATCATTCCCATTGTCGAAACCTTGAGCCGTTATGTCGATCAGCGGGTGCGCGTCACCACCGTCAGCGCAGAGTCGACACTCACCCGCGACACCGTTCCCGTCAACGTCGATGCCATCATCTTCTGGCTCGTCTGGAATGCGGAAAAATCCATTCTCGAAGTAGAGGACTTCCTCCAGGCCATCACTCTCGGTTCGCAGACCGCGCTTCGCGAGTCCATCGGTCGCCACCAGCTTGCAGAGATGATCACCGACCGCGAAACATTGGGCCAGGAGCTGCAAAAGGTTCTCGATGAAAAGACAACGCCCTGGGGCATCACGGTTCAGTCCGTTGAGATACGCGATGTACGCATTCCCCAGGCACTCGAAAATGCCATGTCCCAACAGGCCCAGGCCGAGCGTGAACGCCAGGCACGAGTCATTCTCGGCGACGCTGAGGTCCAGGTCTCCGGGCAGTTCGCAGAAGCTTCGCGGGTCTATGCAGAGAATCCAGGCGCTCTGCACCTGCGCGGCATGAACATGCTGTACGAAGCGATCCGGGAAAAGGGAGCGATGGTGATTGTTCCTTCCTCTGCAATCGAGACGATGGGCCTGGGCGGAACGCTCGCGACCGCCTCGCTCGCCAAACAGCAGTAGGCGCGGAGAACACACATGAAGAACATGACGCGGTGCCTCATCGCTCTCGTTGTGTCGGCGATCGGTTGCCCGACGCTCTGTCCGGCCCAGACCGGCATCTTTGCAGCCGGCAAGCGTCACCTCTACCTGCACTGCGAAGGCCACCGTCATGGTCCGGTCGTCATCCTGAGCACCGGACTGTTCCGCGAAGCAAGTGACTGGAAGCTGATTATGCCTGCGATCGCCCGCTTCACACAGGTCTGCAGCTATGACAGGGAGGGCCTGGGACAAAGCACGGTCGATCACGATCCTGCCCGGCCCGAGAGCGAGAGCACTGACGAACAAGTCGAAGACCTCAGGAATCTTCTGGCCTCAGCGCATATCGCTGCTCCCTGCCTCCTCGTGGGCCATTCGGGAGGCGGCATTCTTATGCGCAGGTTTGCGCAATCCTTCCCTGACAGGGTCGCCGGATTCGTCTTCATCGACTCAGCTCACGAAGAACAGACCTGGCGTTTTCAGGCAATCGATCCGCGCTCAGTACAGGGGCCGCCTGCCGATCCGGTCGAGGTGAAGCGCAATCGAGGTCTCTCACCCGGGGAGCTATGGATCTGGCATGACGACAAGCCCCTGATCGTCCTGGAACACGGAGTGCCACTCACGTTCGAAGGTTCGCTGGCTGCTCATACCGCAGAGTTCAATGCAGCTGTCGACAGTATGGCGAGAGATCTCGCCAGCCGCTCCTCCATGGGACAGTTGCGAATCGCCATCAGAAGTGGACACGAGATCATGCTGGACGAACCAGCGGTCGTCATCGAAGCCGTGCATGACGCCTGGAGCGAAGCCATGATGTTGGAGAACAAGTAGATCGTCACGAAACAGTAGAGCGACAGCCAAAGAGATCGAAGAAGCGCTGAACTGGCAAGCTCTTTCGGGTCTTTTCTCGCTCACACTGCTTGGAGTTCACCGAGCACACGACTCGCACATGCCGAGCCAAATCTTCAAAAAGCCCGACTTTCCAGGCTCGCACCTCTGTCGATGTACGGTTTCGAGCAAGCTCGTAAGCGTACGAACATCTCGCCCGTGGCGCCTTCGGCAAGATTGTGATCAAGGTAGGCAATTACTTGTAGAAGAAACAGCGGTCCCGTTGTGATGGACCGCTGCTCGCTGCGTGCTAAGCAAAGAACTGCTTTGAGGTTTTACATATCGTATCGATGATGTGATGTTGCCGAACGGCGTCCGCAAAGTTGCTGGCCTCCGACGTTCCCTTCGCCTTGTCACTTGCGTACGCGGCGTAGAGATATGCGAGATCCTGGGCGCTGGCATCCAGACCGGATGCTGCGAGTGACTGATACTCGACAGGAATGTGCAACAGCGAGAATCTCCTTGCGTCACCGCTCATCCCCTCGATGGCATTGTCGTCCTTGTTCTGGAACGCAAGAGCGTTGGTGACACGGAGAACGCCCTCTGTCCCCGCGATGTCGATCTGAAGACCAGTGCAACGCTCCTGGCCACCTTCCACCTGCATCGAAAACAGTCCACCGCCCTCAAGCGTGCCGATCACCATCACCTCGTTCGGATTGGTATTGGGAACCTGTTCGCCAGTCTCCACAACGTGGAAAAACGGGAACTGTGTTTCAACTACGGCCGCGAGTTGCTTTGGAAACCCCACCGAGCGAAAGAGCATGTCTCCGAAATGCGCTGCGTAGATAGAAAGAACGTTCGAGAAGCTTCGCGCGTCGAACGCCCAGCTATGCCGTTGGGACATCTCCGGCATGAAGGCATCGGTGCTGACTGTCATGTGGACGCCGCGGAGCTTGCCGACGTAGCCCTGCTTCACCAGATCGCGAGTATAACGGGCACTGGGTCCCATGCGTCTCTGCAGGCCGACGATGTGCTTCACGCTCTTCGCCTCTGCCAGCGAAAGCAGCTCCTCGGATTCAGCTGTGCTTGTGGTCAGCGGCCACTCGCAGTAGACATCCTTGCCAGCTGCTATCGCGGCTTTCACGAGCCTCGCATGCTCCGGCGCGGGCGCAGCTACAACCACGAGATCCACGTCGGGATGGTCGATGAGCGCCTGTTCATCTCCGAAGGCATAGGGGATGTGGAACGCCGCCGCCGTCGCGTCCGCAGTCTCTTGCCTCCGGCTCGCAACAGCCACAATTGCGAACTCTCCAAGGGCCTGGAGAGCAGGAATGTGTCCGTACTTCGCCCATCCACCTGCTCCGATGAGGCCGACTCGTATCTTGTGATTCGCCATGATGTTCTCCTTCTCAAAGCCTAATCCTTGACACGCGCGTCAAGGTCAAGCGAGGCTGAGGAATGCTCATTGGGGAACTTGCGGCCCGTACCTCTGTCAGCACTCGCGCGCTCCGTCACTACGAGAAGCTCGGGATGCTGCGTAGTCACCGTCAAGAGAACGGCTATCGCAACTATGCGGAGGAATCCGTGGAATCGGTGAAGTCGATTCAGTTCCTGCTCTCATCCGGCCTAAACCTCGCGACGATTGGTCAGATTCTGCCCACTCTTCTGGGAAACAAATGCGCTCTGGATGACGCTGTCGTTCGCGCTGCAATCGAACGCGAGTCGAGCAAAATCGAGGCACGCATGGCCAGGATGGCGCATAGCCAGGAAGTCCTGTCCAGGGCTCTTGAGAAAGGGCTTCTACGTAGGCCAGGGACTGAGTAAATCCATCGAGTGTGTTTAGGTACGATCAGTCGGCACAGCGGAAGTTTGCAGACCCTGACCTCACCCCCGTGCGGACAGGGCCGTTGACTAGCCTGAACGACGTTTCTCGTTACCGATCCTGAAAATGACGTCGAAGCATTGACTTCATAACTTCCGGCTCGGCCACCAACCGCTCGCACCCCGAATCATCCGGAGAATCCTAGCGTTGCACAGGGATCCTAATAGACTCCGGTCAAGACGCAAACTCGACGACAGTCGGGCGTACATGAAATCATCCCTTTCGGATGGACCGCTGCGAACGCCCTGGGGCTCGCCAGCTTTCCTGAGGAGATCTTGGATGCGCCCAGCGACGAAGCTTTCTCCTGTTTCAACGAAGCGAACAGCTTCCGCCAAGATCAATCAGGAGGAGACTCCTTTGGAAGCGCTGGCCAGCATCTGCTCAGTCTTGGTGGTGGGCCTGTTCATTCTGACCTTCTTGGGTCAGAACTACCTCATTCCTTCGGGTTCGATGCAGAACACGTTGCTTGTAGGCGATCACCTGCTCGTCGACCGGACCACGCTCATGCCGCCTGCTTCGTGGATGCCGCTCATCCGGTATCGCGAGCCCAGGCGCGGCGATGTCGTGGTCTTCCTCAAGCCCGTCAATCAGCCTGGTATTGATGCCTCTGACGCCGACGGTACGCCACAACATACCACCCTGGTAAAAAGGTTGATTGGCATACCGGGAGATCATATTCATCTACGCAACGGCATTGTGATTCTTAATGGTGCTGCACAGCCTGTCGGATTTGCGCAGCCGACGACACCGGATAACTTCAATAAGTTCCTCGACGATTTTCCCGCAATACCTCCAGCCGAGGCGCAGGGGGCTGCAGAGTCGTGGGCCGCGAACTTCTCGAGCTATATCCGGGACGGCGACCTCGTCGTTCCTCCCGGCATGTATTTCATGATGGGCGACAACCGGCACAACAGCCTGGACTCGCGCTATTGGGGCTTCGTGCCGCGCGCCAGCATACTTGGCCGTCCCCTGTTCAACTATTGGTCGATCAAGGCCGCAGATGGAAAACTTGAAGAAACAGGATTCGGCAACATGCTCGAGCGGATCGGCCACATGCTGGTGCATTTCTTCCCAGACACGCGCTGGAACCGCACTTTCCACGTTGTTAGTTAAATCGAAATTG
>CAZZVA010000100.1:0-11521 GCA_964657345.1 uncultured Acetobacteraceae bacterium
CAGATCGTCGGCCAGGACCCTCTTCCGCGTGGACGGATAACCAGGGTTTTGCCTGGTACCGGTTCGGTCGCTGCCGGAGAACATTTATGAAGATGGCGTTCGCAACCTCTCGCCCCGCTCTGCTTGCCCTTGCTGCATCGCTGATCCTCCAGCCTCTCAGCCATGCCGCCAGCCGCGATGACGTTCCACTCGGTCCACCCGCCATCCCGACCACGCCGCTCGCCACCACCGAGCAGGCCATCGACCAGCGTCTGGAAGGCAAATTCTTTTTCCTGCGCGGGTTCTACCAGGATGACAAGCTACGGTTCGACACCGACGGCAAGGCAGTCGGCAATCCGCAGAAGGGCTCTTTCACCCTCTCCGCCCTCGAAGTCACCAAGGTTCGATCGAACAAGCATTCCATCATCATCGATGCCGACCGCATCGGTCTGCACTTCTTCGGCGGCCTTCCCTATGAAGACGACTCCAAGCCGTTTGAACGGATCAAGGTTTCCAAAAAACCCATCGAGATCACCATCGATCGCCTCGACATCACGCCCGAGAAAAAGAAGAAGCATAAGGACAAGGACGACCGGGAAGCTACCAGCACTGTTGCCAAAGCCGCCACGCCCGCACCCGCCGCTGCAGAAACTACCGGCGTCGCCAACCCTCCCGACGTCACCTTCGACGACGCAGACAGCAAGACCGCGCCCGCCACTGCAAAATCTGTAGCGGTCCCGTCGCCTTCCGTGACCGCCAGGCTTGCTGCCGAGGCTCTGAGACACGATCCTTCCGAAAGCTGGAAGCAGCTCTCCCGTGCGCTCGACCAGGTCTTTGCGACCGGGCTGGATGACTCGGTCATTGCCACGCTGCCCGATTACTGGCAGGTCTACTTTGCCACCAAGGCCGGCAAGCAGCAGGCCGAGCGCATCGACAACTCCGTCCTTCATCCCGGCAGCAACGGCGTCGTCGCTCCCCGCCTTCTCAGCAGCCTCGACCCCTCGTCCAATGACTATGCCCAGAAGAACAACATCGCCGGCATGACCCTGCTGTCGACGGTCGTCGGCGCCTCCGGCCAGCCGGGCAGCGTCGCGATTGTTCGCCCCATCGGCTTCGGGCTGGACGAGCAGGCAGTCGCTGCTGTCCAGAAGGCGCACTTCCGTCCCGGCCTGCGCGATGGCCAGCCTGTGCCGGTCATCGTGAATGTGCAGGTCACTTTCCGCATTTATTCGGATGGCACCCGTCCGCAACCCGGCGCCATGCCGCCAGCCACACCTGCTGCCAACCCGGCCGCCAATCCTGCATCTGCTCCGCAACCCAGCCGCGGCAACGGCAAGGAGCTCGCCGCCATGACCAAACCGTAACCGCAACTGAGGGCGTGCTCAACATATGCGGGTGCCCCACCCTCACGCAGTCAGGGTGGGCCACGGCGAATGCCATCCGCGTTTCTGCGGCGCGAGCCAGGAATCGCCAGGCCTTGATGCGTGGCCAGAGCTTATACAGCTCAGATTAAATCCCGCGACGGGGAAAAATATCGAAGCGTTCATCTGGCCGCGCATACGGATCGTCGACCCGCTCCACAGCCTCCACCGTCTTGAAAAATTCGCGGTCGCCCACGCCATCGCTGCCCAGCACCAGCGTCGTGGAACCTGTGCCCTGCCGCGGTCCCATAGCCAGAATGTCTCGCTCTTGCTGATCGAAGACGGCAGGCCATACCTGGGTCCGAAAAAGGCGATGGCCGCGGCTTCTCCATAATCATTCGCGAAGATCGCTGTCTGCTCGCGCTCTGTCTCCGAAAGTGCCCTATAAGCCACGTTGGTCACGCGCGCCATCTCTTCCCATCCGAATTCTTCGCTAAAGTACTGCGGCAATGGCCGTTCCAGCTGAGCTTCAAACCGGACCGGCGTGAAGCAGCGCCATGCCTGCCGATACGCCAGGAAATGGTCAACAGAAAGAATCGCATCACCAGAGGCGCGAGCAACACACGGGAGAGCACCACCAGCGAAACATACACAGGGCGCACCCATCGGAAACTGGTCACCGTCGCCTGTCCAACGCGATCCCACCCGCAGCAAACAGCACCGGGTAGATGGGAACGACGTAGTGGTTCTTAAACAGGAGCAGCAGCAGTCCCCAATGACAAACAAGGCTGCCCATCCGGCAAACCGGAACTTCCGCGCCCGCTGGTCGGCCAACAACCAGAGCATGCCAGCGAGCGCGAGTATCGCCAGCACAGAATTAATGATGAGGGCCTGGTCGGTCAGAAACGATAGTGGGCCGCGAAGGGTGCGGGAACCGCTGGCACGCGAGTTCCGCTCAAACTCCAGGAGAGGGTAATGGTAATGAGCCAACCACAAAAAATTCGGCAGGAAAAGCAGCAGCGCGACTCCCACCGCCAGGATAAATTAGCGCCTCTGAAGCCATCGTCTCTCCGGCTTCAACAAGAAGGCGGCAACGAGCGCAATAGCCAGCATCGCCATCGAGTATTGTTTTCCAGCCCCACTCCGATCATCCACCCGCCAGCAGCCAGTATCCCGGCTCCTGCCGCTGAACGATCCGCACGGCCGCCCACAGCACCGCCGTCCACAGGAGCGGCTCGAACGCATTCATGGTCGGCCAATGTTGCAGCATCAGGTGGGATGGGCAAGGGCAGGATGGAGATTGCAGCCATCGTCTGCGCAAACCGGCCGCCGCCCATCTCGCGGGCATCTGCGCCGTCATCCGACCAGGGCGCCTCCGGCAAGGGCAGGCGGGAGCCGCAAAGCCGGCAGTGAAGATCCGAGTGTCTGCAGAACTCCCCAGATTGTCCAGGCAATCAAGGGAGGATGGTCGACATACTTGAAGGCAAGGTGGCGCGCGCAGGCGATGTAGTACAACTCATCGCGAAACATTCCATATTGCCCTGCAGGACGATATGTAGCAAACCTTGACGGCCACCAGGCAGCCGACAACTGTCGTAGCCGTACCGCCTTGGCTCAATCGAGCAGAAGCTGTCTTCCAGGACCCCATACTACTGGTACGCCCGTCCCGGCTAACCGGTCCCCCAGGTCCTGTCGTTCCAGGCAAGCGGGACGCACTGCTCACCCGGGCCGGGTGACAATCCATTTGCTGGACCCGCACCAGCTTGTCTCGATTTCAGGAATGCTCAGCACGCCATGGCCCCGCCTGCAGCTCCGCTCACTCCCATTCCACTCCAGCAGGTTGTGCGATGGCCGGCCCACCCGCGCAGGATCCTCCAGCGATTGCAGGCAATGCTTGCAGCGCTGTTGTTGATCCGCAAACGTCCATTGCAGCCCCAGCAGGGCGAAAATCACAAACCACACCAGCTGAAGCAGGGGCGCCAGCCCGGGTATCGATCCGTGGACATACTCATAGCTGTCCGTACTCGATAAGAAAGCAAGCAGCAGAACCTGGATCATCTTCACAGCGAAAAACGAATACCGTTTGAGTCTGACCATGAAACAACGGAGAGAGCCTTGTTCCACGCGTCTCCAGGAGCCCGTCCAGAACGATACGAAGATGAGAAAGGGCACAACAACCAGCGATCGCTTCAACTGGTGAAGCAGCGGCGGCCCAAGCGAACTCCAGCTGCCCTCGTGAAAGAAAGCCAGCCCGAGGGAAAGCAGACTAAGCCCAAGGAGTGTCGCGAGACATAGACTGGCCGAACCGCGCAGCGAGCATCGCCAGCTATCCGTTCGCAGCCATAAAGCGTCGCGAACGATGCCCATCGAGAGATCTGCAACGAATCCGGTCCTTCGATCAGTAGGTTTCTGGCAGCGATGATGCCCGTGCCAGAGTTCCGCCTGCCAGGCGCGCAGCCAGTCGGAGCGATCCTGCGCGGGCACGATGCGCGCAGCCAGGGACAGAATCGTCGGATCGGGCTGTTGCGGCGACTGTGCGCAGGGCCGGCTCATGAGCGCTTCTCCGCAACCAGGTGGGCGAGCAGCGGATACCGTTCCGTGGCAGCGATTGCCGCGCTCTTCCCCTTCCGTGTGACTTCGTAGTAACGACGCGCCGGCCGCTGTTTGGCAGTCGCCTCTTCCTCCGGCTCCCACTTCGATTCGACCAGTTCGTCGCGTTCCAGCCGCCGCAGCGCCGGATACACCGTGCCGCTTGGAAGTCCGGTGATCTGCATCACGTCCAGGCCAAAGCAGTAGCCAAGGCTCAGTGCCTTCAGGATCAGGGCTGCGGTATGCGAAAGGCGAAGGTTTTCCATTGCTATGTAGTATGCTAGCATTAACTAGTACACTACATAGGTGCCCATGCTGGAACTCAAGGACGTTTCCAAGCGCTATTCCGGAATCCCGGTCGTCGATCACGTGAGTTTCACCGCCCGCCAAGGTGAGATCACTGGGTACCTGGGCGCCAATGGGTCCGGCAAGTCGACCACGATGAAGATGGCGACCGGCTTGATCCACAGCGACTTCGGAGAGGTCTTTTTCAACGGTCGCAGGATCCAGGACAACCTGATGGCCTATCGCCACAGGATGGGGTACGTTCCCGAGGAACCACATCTCTATGGCCACCTTAGCGGCATGGAGTTTCTGCTCATGGTCTCTCAACTGCGAAATATGGATGCAAAGCGATCGAAAGCGATCATCCACGGCCTGTTGCGTTTTTTCGGACTCCACGGCGATCGCGACGTTTCGATCTCGTCCTACTCGAAGGGCATGCGGCAGAAGATCCTGCTGACAGCAGCCCTGATGCACAATCCGGATCTGGTTCTGCTCGATGAGCCATTCTCGGGCCTCGATGTCGGCTCCGCCCTGATCCTGCGCAGCCTGATCCAGGAGCTCGCGAAACGGGGCAAGGTCGTCCTCTTCAGTTCCCACGAACTGGAAACAGTGGAGCGGGTATGCTCCCACATCATCATCCTGCACAAAGGAAAGGTGGTTGCCGACGACTCCATCGAGCATCTTCGCACCCTGATGTCGCTCCCGACCCTCGAAGAGATCTTTTCGCAACTCGCGGTCGAACAGGATGCGGATGCCATATCCACCGAGATCGCGGATCTGATTCATGCGTGAGGCATGGGGCACGACCGCACTTCCCTTCCGTACCCTGTACCGCGTCTTCCTCCTGCGCGTGGTCGATCTCACCCTGTTATCGGCAGATGCCGATCCAGCGAAGTTGATCAACCAGTTTGTAACCATCTTTGCAACGATCAGCTTCTTTTTCTCACTCCCGGCCCTGATCGGTGCCCTCGGAGGTGGTGTGATCCGTGGAAGCGGTAGTTGGCCATTTGAGCACTTCTTCATCGAGACGTCGATGACCCTGGCCGCCCTGATTACGGTTCTGAACTGGGATAATGCTCTACCCGATCGGCAGGATGTGTTGATCCTGGCCCCGCTGCCGGTAAGCAACAGCACACTCCTGATGTCTAAAATCGCTGCCTTCCTCGCTTCTCCCGGTCTCGCGATCGTCGCTCTCAACGTGTTCTCCGGCGTTCTTTGGCCGGTGTCTTTTCGTGCCGGAGATGGCGGCATTCTGTGGCTTCTGCGGGCCTGGATCGCTTACTGGCTCACGATCTTTCTTGGCAGCGCCTTCAGTGTTTTCGCAGTTCTAACCATCCAGGGACTCGTATCGAATATTCTGCCGCGTCCACTTTTCCTGCGAGTCTCCGCGCTTCTGCAGGCGGGACTTCTATGTCTGCTGCTCAGCGTGTATTTTCTTGGGCCGTCGCTCGAGTCACCGGAAAAACTGGTGGCTCCCGAAAATCAGATCAGCCTTGCATGCCTTCCTGCTTACTGGTTCCTGGGTCTGTTCCAGCAGTTGAATGGATCCCTGCATCCAGCCCTTGCGACATGGGCTCACCATGCCTGGATGGGATTAGCGCTCGTGACCATCGGGGCGCTTGCGTCGCTTTTGCTGACGTATTTACGAATGATGGCAAGGATCGTCGAGCAGCCAAACATTGCTCCCGGAGTGCGGACCAGGTACTGGTCGCCCTCTTTCGGAAGCCCGCTTAAAACAGCAATCACCCTGTTTACATTCCGCACCCTGTCCAGAAGTCGCCAGCACCGCATGGTGATGAGTTTCTATCTCGGCCTCGGTCTCACGGTCGTCGTGGGGTATATCGACCTGACCCACGTCAGCCACCTTTCTGGAGACGCCGGCATCTGTACGGCTTTTCTGCTGGTCACCCTGTTGATGATGATTCTGACCCTGATTGCCCTGAGGGTGGTCGCAACCCTGCCCTTCTCCCTGCCTGCCAACTGGATCATCCGCGTCACGCAGGAACGGCCTGCTGAAACCTATCAGGATGCTGTCCGGTTCTCCTGGATGGCGATCGGCATCTTCCCGGTTACGTTAACTGTCGCCGTCTTCCTTCTGCTCTCTCGCGACCCATGGGAACAAGCCACGGAACATCTCATCCTGATGGCTGGGTTCGGCCTGCTGATCGTCGAGGTCTGCGCTTACTCCTTCCCGAAAATTCCATTTACCTGCTCCTACCTGCCGGGCAAAGCCAAAATTCACTTCCTTTTCTGGGCGTGCCTGATGCTGTTCGTTCGCCTGCTGTACGAGTTGGCGAGACTGGAGAAGAAACTTTTGAACCACCCGCTCTTTTGCGCGGCAGCAGTCCTGCTTTTACTGGCCGGAGCAATCATGGTTCGCTGGGCAGCAGGAATGCGCATGAAAGCCAGGAAAGAGTTGCAGTTTGAAGAAGAATTTCCGAACGAGATCATCTCGCTGAAAATCCGTTGATGTAGATCGCAAAGCGGTTGCCGCTACCTCGCTGAACAAAAAGCAAAGTCGCATTTGTCGAGTCCATTGAGCCCGGCGTGATCAACTGGTACACTCCCGCGCATGAGTCAACATTTCATTTCGCTGGTCCGGCGGGGCGCTACCACGGAAATCGCTGAGCTTGTCGAACATGAACCCTCCATCGCCAAAAGCCGTGATGCGCAGGGCGTCTCGGCTCTGCTTTGGTCCATTTACAGCGGCCAGACTCTGGTGCGCGACTTCCTGCTTTCCGGCCTTGACACCCTGGATATTCACGAAGCCGCCGCAGCCGGTGACCTCCCCCGGCTCGAAGCTCATCTGCGCACCGACCCCTCGCTCGCCCGCTCCGTTTCGAGTGACGGCTGGCCCGCTCTCCATCTCGCCGCTGCATTTGGCGGGCCCGCTGCGGTCCTTGTCCTGCTCGAGCATGGTGCCGACGTTCACCAGTTCTCAACCTCCGGCATGCGTAACCAGGCGCTCCACGCTGCCTGCGCTCTCAGCAACGACCCCGAGACGGTTCGTCTCCTGCTCGCTCACGGCGCTGAGGTCAACGCCGTACAGATGGGCGGCTTCACCCCCTTGCACTCCGCCGCTTCCGGAGGCAAAAGCGCCACTGTCGACGTTCTGCTTGCAGGCGGCGCTGATCGCAACAAGGCGTGCGACCGCGGCAAACTCCCGGCCGACTACGCCGAAGAACGCGGCCACTCCCGTCTCGCCGCCCAACTCCGTGCGGCTGCCGCCGCATAAAGGCCGGTCCACCGCTCCGTCAGATCGTGATCACCAGCTTGCCCACCTGCGCATTCGACTCCAGATACTGATAAGCCTCCACCACCTGTTCCAGCGGAAACGTCTTCGCAATCCTGGGATGGAAGCGCTTATCCGACAGCCGCTCGCTGATATAGTGCTTCGCCTGCTTTAACAACTCGGGGTTCGTTCGAATCTCGCCGAGCGTGTAACCCCGGACGGCAATGCCATTCGACAAACACGTAAACAATGGAAACGGCGTAGGCTGCATCGAGAGCGCGCCATACTCGAAAATGATTCCGCCCGCCGCCGTAGCCTGCGCCAGCTTCTCTACCAGTGGGCCTGCTACGGGATCGAAAACCAGCCGCGCACCCTTGCCGCCGGTAATCTCCATGATTCGCGCCACCAGGTCTTCTTCTTCGGTCGCGATGACGTAGTCTGCGCCTTCTGCCAGCAGCGCCTCGCGTTTTGAGCTGCCGCGTGTCGTAGCAATCGAAATACCGCCCTCAGCCTTCACAATCTGGATCGCTGCCAGCCCGACACTACTCGAAGCTGCAGGAATCACCACAAAGTCGCCTTTGGTCAGATTGCCGAAATGCATCAGCGCGCCCCAGGCCGTCACATACTGCATCCAGATTGCCGCTGCTTCCACCACCGACAGGTGCGCCGGATACTCGCCAAGCACCTCCACGGGCACAATTGCTTCGTCACCCAGCACACCGTACCGGTTCATCGAAAAGCCTGGCACCGTCGCGACTTTCTTCCCCACCCACTGCGCATCCACACCCTCGCCGACAGCATCGACAACACCGGCCGCTTCATAGCCAATCCGCGAAGGCAGCTTCGGTTCTTCCAGGTACTGGCCATGAAAGAACATCGATTCAGCACGGTTCATTCCTACCGCGGCAACTTTCAACCGCACTTCTCCCGGCCCGGGCTGCTGCGACGCCGCATCCTCCAGCTTCAACTTCTCCGGACCACCTGTCTCATAAAAACGAACAATTCTGGGCATGTCTTTCTCCTGCCCGTTGGATGAAACGCAATGCCAATAGGCTCATCCTATCCGCCGGCACCGGCGATCCGTGCTGCCTCATCAAGTTTCTTTACTGCGTGCAGTTCAAATAGGGACAGCGTTCCGGCATGGGAATCCTCCGCGGAAATCCCGAAAACCGTCTCAAGCTTTTCCCTGTGGCGATGCGATTCTATTCGTATGCCAAGGCGTCGATCGGGTCCTTGAAAGCCGCCTTCAACGCCGGGTACACAGCGCCGCCGATCGCTCCGGCCAGGGCCAGCAGGCTGGTTTCCAGTATCCACATCGGCTCGATCGGAAATGGCAGCGTTGGATAATTTTCATTCATCAGGCTCTTGATACAAAATGTCAAAGCGATTCCCAGCAGCGCACCCACCACCGCCAGCAGCGCCGTCTCACGCAGCACGACGTCGACGATATAGATCTTCGTCGCCCCCAGTGATTTCAGGATCCCGATCTCGCGGGTCCGCTCCATGATCGCGGTATACATGGACTGAAAAATCGCGATGAACCCGACAATCACGGCAATACTTATCACGGAAACCAGCGCCGGGCGGAAGGCCGGCATATGCGAGGGCGTCATCAGTGAAAGCCACTCTTCCAGCGTCTGTACCTGGTATTGCAACAATCCGGGCGTCGCCAGGATCTCCTTGCGGATCGCGTCTTCATTCGCTGGATCATCGCTGCGGATGTAAAACATGGATGCGTTATTTTCTGCACCCATCAGGCTGCCCAGGGTGCGGATCTGCATGAACTTCCGGCCGCCTTTCCCATGTTCCACAATGCCGCAGATGCGGAATTCATGGGTCATCAGCGTCACCGTGTCCCCCACATGATGGCCCTTGTCCGACCGGGCGTAGTAGTCATCGACGATCAGATCGAACGGGTGCTGAAAGGAAGTCCCGGCAATAAACTTGAACGGCTTCAAAGCGTTGTAGCTCTCGAAATCGATGCCATACAGTGTCTCGACAGCTCCGCTCACATTGAAATTCTGGATCACCGGGGCGGCCACCGCGACGTGGGGCAGCGTTCGCAGCACATCCGCGACCTTCGCCGGAACCGGCGCGCCACTCACCCCGGAGAGAAAACTGGAGTTCGCAGGACGCACAATCATGTCCGCCCCGATGCCGCTGGTCGAGTTGCGTGCTCCGTTCAACTGCCCCATCATGATGGCAACGATGCTCAAAATCATCAGCACCTCGATGGCAATGGCCAATATGCCGATAAGCGCTCTGAGAGGACGATGGAGAAGGTTGCCGACGACTAGCCTGTTCACACTGCGAGTGTAACAAGGGGACCGTTTTGCCCAGACTGCGACCCCGTACCCCGCTAGTTACGTGGGATACGGTATGCCCCTAAAGTTGTGCTCCACGAATAGCAATTCGTCGTAACTTGGTAGTCACGTTGGAAAGGCTCAACGGAGGCCATCAACACGGCTCGTGAGACTGGAAAGCTCACCCGCCGGCACGTAAACGCATCGCCGACTAACAGGGATTTTGTTATGGCAAACTTTGGCGAAACATTACGCAGAGAGCGCGAATCCCGCGGGATCACGCTCGACACCGTGGTCGCAACCACCAAGATCAGCAGCCGGCACCTTCAGTATGTCGAGGAAAATCGCTTCGACCAGCTTCCCGGCGGCGTCTTCAACAAGGGCATCGTCCGCAATTACGCGCGCATGCTTGGCCTCGACGAAGACGAATGGGTCAACCGCTACCTGGCTGCGAACCAGAAGACTGACACCTTTAACGAAGATGACCGCAACTGGACTGCCTTTGCCGAAAATGTCGGCCGTTCCCGTGGCAAGCAGGTCAAGCAGTCCGACGGCATGATCCGCTGGGCCGGCGTCTGCGTCCTGCTGCTCTTCCTCGGCGGCCTCAGCTGGTTTGTCTGGGATTATGTGCATCACAAAAATCAGGCATCCGGCATCGTTCCGCAGAAGCTCTCCCTCGCCATGCGCGACTAGCCCTTCCAGACTCCCGGCCGGACGCAGCAGACTCCATTCCCTGCTTGAAACTGCTGCTCACGCCTGTATCCAACCCGTTAGCCCCACAGCTTTGCCCCTTGCTCCTTGCCTCTGGTACCCTTGAAAAGTCGAAAAGCAGGGCGGAGTAATGCCCGATTTCGACAACCAGGCTCGCCGTTTTACGGTGGAGACCGGCTGCACTCTTCGCTCGCGCGCCGTCGCCCATCTGTCCATTCGCTTTACCGGCATCCGCCTGCCTGGCTGCCAGTGAAGAAAATGTGCGGTCCAGGAAATGCTCACACACATGAGCACAGGAGGAAGTACGTTTTGTCCACACGCGACAGGTTTCTATTTACCTCGGAATCGGTGACCGAGGGCCATCCCGATAAAATTGCCGACCAGATTTCCGACTCTATTCTTGATGCCTGCCTGGAGCAGGACCCCTACAGCCGCGTAGCCTGCGAAACCCTCACCGCGACCGGCCTGGTCGTTATCGCCGGCGAAATCACAACCAAGGCTTACGTCGATTTCCAGTCTCTCGTCCGCGGCGTCGTCGCCTCCATCGGCTATGACAATGCCCTCTACGGCTTCGACTCCAATACCTGCGCGGTCATCTCGTCCATCAACAAGCAGTCCGGCGACATCGCCATGGGTGTGGACACAGGCGGCGCCGGCGATCAGGGCATGATGTTCGGCTATGCCTCCAACGAGACCGCCGAGTACATGCCGCTCGCCATCTCGCTCGCCCACAAGCTCACCCGGCGTCTCTCGGAAGTCCGCAAGAACGGACAGCTCAACTACCTCCGTCCCGACGGCAAGAGCCAGGTCACTGTCGAATACGACGCCGCCGGCAAGCCCGTCCGCATCGATGCCGTCGTCATCTCCACCCAGCATGCCGAGAATGTTTCCAACGAGCAGCTCCGCTCGGAGATCCTCAAGCATGTCATTCAGGTAGTCCTCCCCGCGCACCTGCTCGATGAAGACACCAAGTACCACATCAATCCCACCGGCCGCTTCGTCATCGGCGGTCCCATGGGCGACACCGGCCTCACCGGCCGCAAGATCATCGTCGACACCTA
>CAZZVA010000101.1:0-11491 GCA_964657345.1 uncultured Acetobacteraceae bacterium
AAAAACTAGTCCACTGAGTGAGATGACTCAGTTCCTCAACGTCCAACCGGGGTGCAAAGCCCCGGACTATCTTGGACTCTCACACCTGCTCACGCGAGGCCCCGTACTATCTACAGGCCGGAAGCACTTCGCGACAGCTACCTTGCGATAATAGCCACACATGCGTGATCGTTCCCCATCCACCGTGCCTCGCTCTCGGCTGAAAGCACTACGCTCTGAGGCTGGATGGCTCGCGTTCACAGCTGCGATCTGCGCCCATTTCGCTCTCATCTACGACTGGAGCAATCGTCCATTTCTGAATCTCCAGCGGTATACAGCCGGCCTGGAAAGCTCGCCCTTTCAGGAACGGGTACTCATGGCCGCGATCTTCCGGCTCTTCGCTCGCGCGCCTCTCGTCACTAGGCTTTGTGCCCATCTTCCGGAACAGCTGCATAACCCCTATATTTTTATTCAGCTGCTGGTAAGCTTCGGCGCGCTCCTTGGAGCCGTGGCTTTTACCCGCGGTTCCCTTACATCTCTGACCCTCTCGAGTTCCTTCAGCCGGTGGGCCGCCCTGCTTGTCGTATTCATGGCCTATTTCAACCTGGTCCTCATTTACGGCCCAAGCTTTACATTGCCTTACGACGTACCCAGCCTGTTCTTCTTTTCGGGTTGCATTTACTTCCTCTTACGCCGACAGTATCTGCCCTTCTATCTACTGTTTACCTTGGGGGTTTTCAATCGCGAGACCATTTGCTTTACCACGCTCCTGTTCCTCATCTGGCAGCGGACCCCGACTCCATTGAATCCTGTTCCTTCCAGGTGGCACACAGTGGCCCCTCATCTTCTGGCGCAGCTGCTAATTTGGACAGCGCTCAAGTTTTATCTAAGTCGACACTTCGCATTCAATCCACGGGAGCATGGCGGCACCGGCCTGTTTGTCCCGCATCTGCGTTACAACCTGCACGCGCTATTCAAACCGCAGCAGTGGCCGCTCCTGCTCAGCAATTTCGGCTTCACTCTGCCTCTGCTTATCAGCCAGAGACAGTGGATTCAGCAACCTGCCATCCGTCGTATGTGTGCCATCGTTTTACCGGTCTGGCTATTGCTGATGATGTATGTGGGTGTGATTATCGAGATCAGGATCTTCACGGAACTCATCGCCATCGTCTCGATTGCAGTCGGATTGATCCTTTTTCATCGCCTGCAAAACGTCCGTATCTCTTAACCAGGATTGTTCAGACAGTTTACCAAAATAACTTTGGCCCTGGTGCGGCTCAGGGCGAGCCGCACCACTGTGCCTGGTCGAGCCTCCGTGAACTATAACCTGCAACTAGGCTTGTGCAGCTGCACTTTCGCTTTTCACAGCTGTCTTCTTTGTCGCACTTGCTGCCTTCTTGCCCGTCGCTTTCGCCGGCCGGCCTACCTTCTTCTTGCTGGCGGTAGAGGTAGCTTTCTTGGACTTTGCCCAACGTGCCTTTTGAGCCGCAGCTATCTTGGCACGACCTTCGGCGCTCATCATGCGCCGCTTCGTTTTGGGCCTGGCAACCACATGCTGCGAAGCCGAGAGTGGCGGACGACCACGCCTCTTCTTCGAAACCGTAACAGGGGATCCGCCTTCCCCAAGCAATACCTTCGCCTGCTGCAGTCTGCTTATCTCCGCATCAATCTCGGACAGAATATCTTCAATGTTCATGAACCCTCCGCCTACAGAATAGGCCAGATATAGGTTATACGTACTTATGAAAAAAATAAAAAGAGGCGGGAAGTCTATAGTTTGTTTCGGTCCCCGCGATGCCGTGTAGCAAAGTATTAGAGGATTCGACTTACAAATTGACCGTAAACGTTCCTTGCAACTAGAAACGCTACGTCTTCTGTCACCATGAAAGGACAAATCAACCGGACGCCCATACAATAAGGATGTGATTCTCGAGACTTTTCCTGTCGGTCCGCTACGATGTAACTGCTCTATCCTGGGTGAAGAGACAACTCGAACCGCCATGGTCATCGATCCCGGCGATGACATTGCTCACATCCTGGCGCGGCTGGCGCATCACCGACTTACCCTGAAACAGATAGTGATCACTCATGCGCATATCGATCATGTTGGCGCGGCGGCAAAGCTGAAGAAGATCACCGGTGCCATCGTCCTGATGAACCAGCATGATTTGCCTCTTCTCCAGCAGATGGATATGCAAGCCTCGTGGCTTGGTGTGAAAACTCCGGAAATCGTACAGTTGGACGGAAGTGCGGACGACCTCGTATCGATCAGATTGTTGGACCTGGAAGGACAGGTACTTCACACCCCGGGGCATACGCCCGGCAGTATCTGCCTGCACTTTCCCTCGGAAAAGCTGCTCTTCGCCGGGGATACGTTGTTCGCCGGCACGATCGGAAGGACCGACCTGCCGGGCGGAAGCACCCAGCAGATACTGAAATCCTTGCGGGAACGGCTCCTCCCCTTGCCGGAAGAAACCAAGATCATTCCCGGTCACGGGCTCTTCACCTCCATGGGTGAAGAACGAGCGGACAACCCATTTCTAAAGCCTGATTTCAGGTATTGAAGCTTTCGTGACAGCCACATTCATTCTGCTGCGATCAGCCCGGCAATACCTGTTCTCGATCCAGGAAATGAATGAGTCGTTCTGCTCCTTCAGCAAAGACTTCGTTGCCTGGAAGCAGGCTGATTACGAAACTTCGTTCTCCTGCAATTCCAAAAAACTTTCCTGGATGCACCGCGACCCCGCATGACAGTAGCAACTGCAAAGCTGCCTCTTCTCCGCTCTCAAGCGCAGGAGCCCGCACAATCGCGTACCAGCCGCCCTCAACCTGCAACCTGTCCACGGCAGGCGCAGGTATGAGCAGGGCATCCAACACTCGCAGGTTCTCTTTTACCCTTTCACGTATCCGCTGTTGTATCAGCTGCCGCGTCCCCAGCCATGCCGGCAATGCATACTGCACCGGGGTATTTACGGAAAGAAAGGTGTCGGCGATAACTTCCAGTCTGGCAAGCGCCGCATTTCTCTCTCTCTCGGGCCCAAGGCCGACAAGCCAGGCCAGCTTCATCTGCGGCAGGCCCGCAACTTTACTGAGTCCGCTCAAGACGAACGTAAGCACTGGTTGCTCGCCGGTCACGAAGCTTGGCCGCACTTCATTCAAGCTGTAATCGAGAAAGACCTCGTCCACAATCAAAGCCAGTCCAAATCGCAGGCACATGTCCTCCAGCAACTTCCGGTCTTCTGCACTCATGAAGTGCCCGGTGGGATTATTTGGGTGAACGATCATGATCGCCCGGGTCCTGGACGTGATGGCGGCTTTCATGGCATCGAGATCCAGGTGCCAGCCATGGTCATAAAACATCGAAAACGAAACCAGCTTCACATCGTCGAGCACAGCCAGGTAGTCGAACAATGGATAGCCGGGCTGCGCGATCATAACTTCATCACCCGGATCACACAGAAGCCGAAACAGAAAACTGTAGGCTTCACTGGTGCTCGCAGTAAGTATGACCTGCCCGGGATTTACATTCGCCGGCGTTTGCTTTCCGACGGAAGAAGGCAAGTGAGCGAGGTGGTCCGAATAATAATCACAAACGGCCTGTCTCGCCCCTGCCAAGCCAAATGCGACTGGCGAGTAGGTCAGTGAATCCACTTGCGTCAATGCTCTCAGCAGGCCTGGATCATAATCAAAACCGCACCGCGTAGGATTCGCCTCGGTCAGGTCGTAGACAGGTAGACCGGCGCTGCGGCGCTCGGTCAGCGCACGCATCCAGGCCGTCTCCTCGGTGTCCCAGTTCGTTCTGGAGGAAAACCTATTGCCGGTCTGCTTCACTTTAAAAGGATCCATCAGCTTTCCCGGTGCGTTCGGCGTACCCAGGCGTGCGTCTTCGCGCATAATAGGGAGAGTAATTCTGCTGTCCGCAGCATCGATCTTAGCAAGAGAAAAGAGTAACGTTCGGATGGTCGTAAAGGCTGTGATTTTTGACTATGGCAAAGTTCTAAGCGCTCATCCCGACGCGGAGGCGCATACCAGCCTGGTCCAGGCAACAGGCCTGGACGATGCCAGCTTTGAGGATCATTACTGGGCCCACCGCCATGCCTACGACAGCGGCGAATTAGATAGCCGCACCTATTGGCAAACCATAGCTCGCGACGGTAAATTCCCTCTCACCGACAACCTGCTTGTGGATCTGCTCGAGCACGATGGACGTATGTGGGGAAGCCTCAACAACGAAATGGTCTCGTGGGCCGGGGAGCTGAAACGAAAAGGCTTCAAGATCGGAGTCTTGTCAAACATGGGCGATGGCACGCGGGATTATCTATTGCGCGAACACGCCTTCCTGCAAAACTTCGACCATCTCACCTGGTCATGTGAACTGAAGATGGCGAAACCCGATGCTGCAATTTATCAACACACACTCCAGCAGCTCGGCGTGAATGCAGAAGAAGCCCTCTTCATCGATGACATCCAGCGCAACATCGATGCGGCGCGGCAGCTAGGAATAAATGCTGTACTGTTCACCGACGCACAGCGTCTTGCAAGGGATCTTGCAGGACTCGGGCTGACAGGACAGTTGCCGTTGCCAGCCATCGACGCCACTGCCTAAAGCCTTACCTGCTTCTCCATCTGCAGCGGCACCTGCTCCACAATTTCCAGGTCAAATCCTTCGAGTGCCGGAACATGCGTCGGCGTGTTCGTCAAAAGACGAATCTTCCGGATGTTCAAATCCGCGAGGATCTGCCCTCCAATGCCCACTTGGCGGAGCACGCGCTGCTGACGTTCATCCTTTTCGTCCATGCTGATCTCGCGTGCATGAACGTCGCGATGCACCTCGCGCGATCGTGTCTCTCGATGCAGCACAATGCGAGGCGCATCCCCGCGTCTGTCCACTTCAAACCCCTTGCCCGCATTGTGCAGGTAGACCACGGCGCCGGAGCCGGCTTCCGCAATCTGCCGCATGGAAGCCTGCAGGATGGCGTGACAATCGCACGCGGTTGTAGCAAAGATGTCACCAGCCAGGCAGTGGGAATGCACACGCACCAGCACCGGGTCGTCGTGCAGGCCTACATCTCCACGAACCAGCGCGAGGTGACTTTCGCCGCCCTCGACTTCGCTTTCATAAGCAATCATGCGAAAGTTCCCGTACTCGGTTGGAAGCACGGTTTCAGCCACCCGATGAATATATCGCTCGTGCCTCAACCGATAGCGGATCATCTCCGCAACCGTCAACATCTTCATGCCATGCACGGCGCAGAACCTGGTCAGATCGGGAACACGCGCCATCGTGCCGTCATCGTTCATGATTTCGCAGATCACGCCCGCCGGGATCAGACCCGCCATGCGCGCCAGGTCGACAGATGCCTCGGTCTGTCCTGCACGCACCAGCACACCGCCTTTGCGCGCCCTGAGTGGGAACACGTGACCGGGTCTGGCCAGATCGGCTGCTCCACTTTTGGAATCGATCGCAACGCGAATCGTGTGCGACCTGTCATGCGCGGAGATACCGGTAGTCACGCCTTCGCGCGCTTCGATGCTTTCCGTAAAGGCCGTACCGAACCGTGAGGTGTTTTCCTGTGTCATCGGCAGCAGTCGGAGATAATCCGCCCGCTCTTCAGTCAGTGTCAGACAGATCAATCCCCGGCCGTGTCGCGCCATGAAGTTGATAGCTTCCGGCGTGACAAACTCCGCTGCCAGGGTAAGGTCGCCCTCGTTTTCACGATCCTCATCATCCACAACGATGATCATGCGGCCGGCTTTTATTTCTTGTATGGCCCCGGGCACATCGACAAACGGCAACTTTGACGTCATGGCTGCATTAAACCAGTTTTCTCTGTACGCATGCGAAGGTGGGCCGGAGGCAAGCTCGAAAATTCACCTCAACTCCATCGTACGGTTGTGGATGAACGACCTGATGCTCTCTCCGCAAGGAATTATGCCAGTAACGAAAAAGGGCCACCAGTTTGGCGACCCTCGATGACCTGATTCTCTCTCAATCTACAGAGTAGATTCGATTTCGAAACCCCAGGCTTCCAGGAGAGCCTCTGGAATATACTTCGAATTCTTGTTCCGACGTGCCCACTCTCTCAAGCGTGTGGAACGAACATACTGGTCAGGAGTTAACTTGAACTCCTTCACTACCTGCTCAAACGACGTGACTGTCGGGACGACTGGACCGATCGGTTCCGGCTTTCCCCAATTTGGATTTCCGCGACGCTTTGCCATGGTTACGCCCTTCATATAAAGGTGACCGGGATTAACACCTCCACGGCCCACTTCAAGCTAATCTATTGATCCTAATCGAAAACGCCTGAAACCTCAATTTCCATTTGACTGCCGGGCGTCACCTCACCCGCGCCGCCGGCATCTGCAGACTTCGGAGGTCGATCGTCTCCCAGTCACGACCGTAACGGTACGTCACAATGCCCGGCATCCTTCAAACACAACCAAATCAATATCTTCGCGCTCTCCTACAAATCCGTACGTCTGTCATCACCCGAATGCGCCATTCACCAGCCGGAATCAAGATTGTCATGATGCAAATCAAGAGCAGTTGCTGAAGTACTTCCCCGCAGCACCTGCTCCTGATAGTCGCTGAATTGAAATGGGCGGGTTGGACTAGCGTGGAGGCGGAAATGCTTACAGGTCATCGTTACCGGGTCATCATCTACTTTGCGGCACTGGTGCTTTGCCTCTCCGTCTGCTTCGCCTTTGCAGAAGAACCGGCTTCCCTGGATCATTGCCCCAAGGCCCCGGCAGGCGCGACGAACTCGAATGCTTTGGAGTCCATGCACTTTCTCTACTATTCAGCTCCTGGGCGCGCCAGCTTTCTGCCAGCGCTGTCCGGCAAGCTCATCCCCGAGCCGGCCGCACCAATAACTGAAGTCGCCTCTGCGGACACTATTCTGCAACAGCTGGGTTCGCAATCTGAGCGGCACCGTAACCTCCATTCCCTCTTCTCGGGACGGCATCATCTGAAGCTGGTCAGGACCTATACCCAGGAGCAGCAGCATGCCACCAGTTACGCGACAGCCACGCAGAGAGACGCCTCTTCCCAGGAGTAGCTACTCTTCCCGCAGGATCTCCAAAGGCCGCTGTTCCAGGATCCGGGCGCTGGCAAGCCACCCCGTTGCCATGGCAAGCAGCGCAGTCCCTCCGATCGCAAGAAGATCTGCCCACCAGGAAGTCGTGAACGTCACGTCCATCCGCTTGAGCAACTGCGCCGAAAGGACGCTCGCAAAAACTGTTCCCACCAGTCCTGCAAGTGAGCCGAGCATCAGAAACTCTACTGCAAAGATACCGGCAATCCTCAACCGCTTCGCTCCCAGCGTCTTCAAAACCACAACTTCGCGGATTCGACGATAGCGCGTACTGGCGACACTGGAGGCAAGGATCACTGCTCCCGCCAGAATTGAAAATCCAGCGAGAAAACGAATCACAATCGTGATCTGCTTCACCACTCCCTGGATTGTCTCAATCACATCCGCAATATTGATGACCGTGACTGTCGGATAACTCGCAAAGATAGCACCCTGCACCCGGCCCACCTGCGCCGGTGCGATATGGACAGCTCCATACCAGACGGTCGGCAGCCCCGCCAGCGCATCCCGTGACAGGATGAATTCACTTCGCGCCGTTACGTGTTGGCCGTCATTGCGAAAGAATGCCGCCACCTGCACCTCGATCGGCTGGTCATTCACAGAAAAAGCAATCTTCGAGCCGACGTGCAGATGCAGCCTCTTCCCGATGTCCTCCTCGACGGCCACCTGCTGTCTGGCGCCCTGCTTCCACCATGACCCTTGCGTCACCTTGGCACCGGCCGGAGCAGTATCGGACCACGTCAGCGTCGTTGACTGTAGGAGATGGCGCGGAAATCGTTTCTCATTCTTCCTGGTCTCGGCATTCACGCCATCCAGTTGTGCCAGCCTGCCGCTGATCACCGGAAGAGCCTCCATCGCACCACGGACGCCCGGTTGTTCCGCGACCAGCTTCTGCAAACCAGCAAGCTCCTCAGTACTGATGTCGATCATGAAAACATTCGGCACTCCGCTGCCCAGCGTCACCTGCATGTCATGGATCATCGACCGCTGCATCAGGAACACTGCCAGGATCAGCATGACCCCCACACCCAGCGCCGAAAGAACTGCCTTCGACTGGTTCCCGGGACGATAGAGATTCGCCAGGCCGTGGCGCAGAAACGAAGGCAGGCTGAGTCGCGTGCGATCCAGCAGGTACCTCAGCGTGCGCAGCAGGAGTGCCGTCAGACCCAGAATGAACAACAGGATCACGACCAGCACGCCCGTGAACCATCGCGCCACCAGCCACGAATCTGACAGCGCTGCCGCAATTCCGCAAAGCGCCAGCACGATGACCAGGATCGAAATCCATTGCGCCCGCTTCTCGCCGACTCGCTTCCACCAGGATTTGCGCGGTCCTTCGCTCGCTTCTTCTACCAGCCTCCGGAACACCAGGTTCGGTTTCACATCCCGAATGTCCAGTAACGGAGGCAGGCAGAACAGGAGCGTGGTCAGCAAACCGGTCAGTAATCCCGCAAGGCCCGCGCGCACCGGAATATACGTCGCAATCTTGATCGGCAGCAGCATTCCCAGGAAATGCGGCAGCGCCCATTCCACGCCGATGCCGAGGACTACTCCCAGCACGCCGCCGGCCAGCCCCAGAAGCGTTGTCTGTAACAGGTAAATTCTGAGAATGTCTGAGGACTTTGCACCGATCGACTTCATCACGGCAAGGATGTCCATGCGCTGCGCCAGGTGCGCCCGCATGGCCATCGCCACGCCAATCGCACCCAGCACCATCGCCACCAGGCAGATCATGCTAAGGATGCCAGTTGCCTGGTCCAGCCCACGCGTAAGTCCGGGATTGGCCTGCCGGAAGTCCGTTATCTGTGCTTCGGGCAAAATCGCTTCCACGCGGGAGCGAACCTTCGCGACGTTCGGACCGTCAGGACTGAGCTTGAACAGGAAGCGCTCACCCGCGCGGCTTCCCTGCTGCAACAGACCGCTTGCCTCGAGTGCATGACGAGTGATAAACACGCGCGGCCCCAGCCCCATGCTGGAACTCATCCGGTCCGGCTCCTTCACCAGCGACGCAGCAATCGTGAGCGTGCTTTTGCCAATCTTTAATGTGTCGCCCGCCTGCAGATGCAATCGGAACAACAGGTCGCCGCCGACTACTACGGTCTGATCTGTCAGCACCCTGCGAAAGTCGCCGGCAGGATCCAGGATCACCGAACCGTAAAACGGATACGCATTGGGATCGACTGCCTTCAGCGATACCAGCAGGGGCACCGGGTCCTTCGCACTGGACGCCATGGACACCAGCTCGGTTGCGTCCGTACGCTGCAGTCCCTGGGCGCGT
The DNA here is from genome assembly GCA_964657345.1 of uncultured Acetobacteraceae bacterium. Classification (GTDB taxonomy): domain Bacteria; phylum Acidobacteriota; class Terriglobia; order Terriglobales; family Acidobacteriaceae. Next base: position 9,355 of record CAZZVA010000101.1, read on the forward strand.
AAACCATCCAGCTGCTGCGTTTCTTTGGGGGTCAGCTGGCGAAACAATCGGGCAGACAAGTCAGCCGCCATAATGCTGCGGGCCTGCGTCATCAATGTTCTTGTAAAGGCCTCGCTCAATCCGCGCACACCCGTCAATGCCGCCACGCCGATCGCGACCGAAAGGACGACAAACATGAACTTCCCCATCGACGCATGCAATTCCCGCCAGGCAATGCGCGCCGCCGTGCTCCAGCTCAGGACCGGCTTCTGCAACGCAGATATTTCCTGGGGCCGTACGATTTCGGTCACACTCATAAGGTTTCCTCAACGGCCATAACACGCATCGTCGTCACGATTGCATCTCGTCGGCAATCACTGATCCATCGCGCAGGATCACTCGACGATTCGCCAGCGCTGCGACCTGCGCATCGTGGGTCACCATTACCAGCGTCGTGCGCGCATCGCGATTGCGCCCTAACAGCAGATCCAGCACATGAGCTCCATTCACAGAATCAAGATTGCCCGTAGGCTCGTCCGCCAGCACGATCGGCGGATCGAGAATGAATGCCCGCGCCAGTGCTACGCGCTGCTGCTCTCCTCCCGAAAGCTGCACCGGGTAATGCATCATCCTCTCGCCCAGTCCTACGCTCTCGAGGAGTGCGCGTGCCTGTGGTTTGCCATCGCCGCGCGCATTCAGTTCGTGCGGAAGCAGTACATTTTCCAGCGCCGTCAATGTCGGAATCAGCTGGTAGGACTGGAACACAAATCCCAGTTTGCGTCCGCGAATCTCGGCCAGCCTGTCTTCATTCATGCGGCTGATGTCGACGCCATCCAGAAGCACCTCGCCCGAGGTCGGAGCATCCAGGCCGGCCAGCAATCCAAGCAGCGTGCTCTTGCCGCTTCCGGAAGCTCCCATGATCGCTACAAATTGCCCTGCCGGGATCAGCAGGTCGATCCCTTTCAAAATATCGATTGTTCTGTTGCCATTCCGAATGGACTTCGTTACTCCACGAACCTCAATCATTCCATCCTCTGTTTCTGTCTGGCGCAGTCTCATGCGCTTGCTGCGACTCATGAAGCGCACACTCTTTGCTAGTCTGAAGCTGTGAAACGCACCTTGCTGCTTCCGCTGCTCTCGGTCCTGCTCGGCGGAATACTGTCTACAGGATGCCACTCTGACGCCAGATCGTCCGAGCCTTCTTCTCCCGGCTCTTCCATGCCGTCATCACAACCGGACGTTTCGTTACCCGCAAACGTTTCAAAGGCGTCCTCCACCGACCCGCGCCCGGTCATTATCGCTTTTGGTGATTCACTTACAGCCGGCTTTGGCACCAATGAGGGTCAAAGCTATCCCGACGCCCTGCAACGCGACCTGGATGCGAAGGGTTATCACTACCGCGTCGTCAATGCAGGCGTCAGCGGGAACACGACCAAGGACGGTGTCATCCGCCTTCCGGCAGTCATCGCTCTCCATCCACAGATTGTCATCGTCGCCTTTGGCGGCAATGATGGTCTGCGCGGCCTGCCCATCGCCTCCACCCGGCAGAATCTCGACACGATCGTCAGCACCATCCAGCGCGCCGGCGCGCACGTCGTCCTCGGAGGGATCACGCTGCCACCCAACTACGGGCCGGATTACATCCAGCAGTTCAATCAGACTTACGCCCTGCTATCCAAACAATTTCACGCGCCACTCCTGCCATTCCTGCTGCAGGGCGTCTACGGCGTGCCTGGAGGCATGCAGGATGACGGCATCCACGCCACTGCCAGCGGCAACGAAACAGTTGCCCGCAACATCCTGCCGCTGCTAACGCCATTGCTGAAGAAGCCTTGATAAGTCAGCCGATCACGACAGTCGGTTGAAAGAGCGTGCCGGCAATACGCTTGCCGATACCGATGAGATGATCGCGTCCTTCGAAAATTTTCACCAAGCCACTTTCCGTAAAGTCCGGCAGGTTCACCGTACTGCCGTTGCGGATGCGCCCTGCAACGAACGGGTCGACTGTGGTCGCAGGCAGCTCCGGCAACAGCACGCGTGCATGTGGAAACAACTCTTCGAGCCTGCCCGCTGCAGCGGCCTCCTCCAACTCGTCCAAAGTCTGTGCCCGGTCAATCGTGAAGGGGCCCGCGGCCGTTCTTCGAAGCGAAGCAAGGTG
>CAZZVA010000102.1:0-11365 GCA_964657345.1 uncultured Acetobacteraceae bacterium
CGGCTGATTTGCGGCATTCGGAGTTTTACCAACCCCGGCAGGCCGCCCGCCCTAATGCCCCGCCAACTCCCGAAACGCCCCGTACACAAACGACCCCAAATACCACCCATCCATGTACTTATAAGGAGTCTCCCCCGTCGTGTAATGCCCGCACGGCAGCACCTTGTTCGTGAAATCCAGCTCGTACTGCGTGAAATACCGCACCACTTCCTCCGAATACACCGGCAGGAACGACAAGTCATAAGCCGCATGCACCAGCAGCACCTTCTTCGGATTCGCCGCAAACTTGTCCATATGGCTGATCGGACTGACCGCCGCCCACAGCCGGTTCAGCCGGTCCTGGGTCAGGATCGGATCGAACGCCGCCCGGATATGCCGCGTGCTCTGCCCCGTCCACACCACGTCGCCAAATCGCATGGAAGCGTGGTTAAACGCACACACCTGCAGCCGCGCATCGTGGGCCGTCGCATTGAAAGCATAGGCGGACCCCAGGCTGGTCCCCAGCACCCCGAACTGCTGGTACCCCTGCGTCTCCAGCCAGTCCAGGCAGCTCCGAATATCCACCACCGCCTGCCGGCAAGCGGAAATCGTCCGTCCCAGGTTGGCACTCACCGCATGATCCGAGCGCTCCAGCTCCGCCGGACGCCGGATATCGTGATAAGGCTTGGACAGCCGCAGCGCCGAAATCCCGAACCGATTGAACAGGCTACAGAGCGCATTGTGACTGAAAGCATCCGCATTCCACTGCGGCATCACGATAATGGCCTGCTTCGGCTTGCCTGCCTGCTTTTCCGGGTCCGCCGGATACCACCGGGCATTCACCTGGTCGTTCTCCGGATAAGGCGTCTGCTCCGCCGAAGTAAACCGCAGGTACTGCGCCTTTTTCAGCTTGCCAGCCGCTGCATCGGCCTTCAGCCTCGCTGCCTGTGCCAATGTCTCCGGCCGCACATTGGTCGGAAACAGCTCCGGATGCCGTTCCTCCAGCCGGAAGTCCGTAGGCGTGTCGTACCCGAAGAACTCATCACTATGGGCGATCACCTCCTGGTTCCAGCGCGCCAGCAGTTCCTCGGCCTGGGCGTCTTCCAGGCCACCGGCCAGCCGTCCGGCCTCGCGCAGGACCTCGGCTGCTGACCCTCCACTGGCCCCGTGCAGCCAGTCAAAACCCCACTCCAGGGGACGCACGATCCGGTTTTCGTCCCGCGTCGTCAGCGCCGTCTCCCAGGCGTACATGCGCTGCGCATACCACTTTGCAAACATCCCTTTACTTTACCAATGCAATGGCAGCACCCCTTTCAGCAGGACACCCGTTGGCAGACAGGACGTCCCGGTATCGATTTATGCTGGATGAGTGCGGCTTTTGATCAAAGAAGCCGTCTAACTGTACGACAGCAGACTGACCCATAATCCAATTTCCGAGGCGGGGGAGAACCCTGTTCCGGAATTCCGAAAGATCCGCCTTATCCGAATGACTAAACTTCCTATCCCCCTGGCGCTCCTCCTGTCCCTGTTTCTGTCCATCCTGGCACCCGCCTACGCGCAGAACGATGCAACGCTTCATGGGCAGGTCACAGATCCTGCCGGGGCCATCATTCCCGGTGCCACGATTACATTGACAGCCCCGGGCAAGAGCCTGTCGGCACAGGCGGACGGCAGCGGCAGCTACACCTTTCACGGCGTAATGCCGGGGACCTACACGCTGGGAACAACAGTGGCCGGATTCACCCCGTTTTCGGAATCGGGCATCAATATCGTGCCCGGCCAGTCAAAGCTGCTGAACGTAACGCTCGCGATCGCCACCCAGGACCAGCAGGTGACCATCACGGCGGAAGAGACGACAGTCGATACCAATCCGGACAGCAATGCCAACGCCATGGTCATCAAGGGCAAGGCGCTGGACGCGCTCTCCGACGATCCCGACCAGCTGTCGGACGAATTGCAGGCCCTCGCCGGCCCGGCAGCCGGACCCAGCGGCGGCCAGATTTACATCGACGGCTTCACCGGTGGGCAGCTCCCACCCAAATCGTCCATTCGCGAGATCCGCGTCAATCAAAATCCCTTCTCTGCCGAATACGACCGGCTTGGCTACGGCCGCATCGAGATTCTCACCAAGCCCGGCACAGACAAGATTCACGGGCAGGCCCAGGCGAATGGCAACGACTCCGTCTTCAACGGCCAGAACCCCATTCTCAATCGGAACCTTGCGGCCGGGCAAAGTCCGCTTACAGAACCGCCTTACTATTCCTACTTCCTGAATGGCGGGATCGGCGGTCCGCTTTCAAAGAAGGCTTCGTATAACGTGAGCCTCTTTGCCCGCCACAACGACAACGTGAGCATCGTGAATACGCTCATTCCGAATGCAGCCAATAATTACGAGAACAGCGACGGCTCGTTGAACACGGCCGGCATCAACTTCAACACAGCCTACGGCAATCCCTCCTCGCGCTTCGACATCAATCCACGTTTCGATTTCGCTCTCAGCGAGAACAACACACTCACGGCGAACTACGAGTTCTTCCGTTCGGCTGCAAGCAATTCCGGACTGGGCGAAAATTCGCTGCTGCCGCAGGCATCCTCAAGTGTGGATGAGGAGAATACCCTCACGTTTGCAGATACCCAGGTGCTCAGCAAAAGCATCGTGAATGACACGCGCTTCCGCTACCGGCGCATCCGCAACCGGCTCGCTGCGCAGAATGACACGCCGTCGATCAGCGTGCAGGGTGCACTCTCGACCGGCGGCAATAGTGAGCAGACCGTGCAGGACCATCAAAACCAGTACGAGTTCCAGGATTATGCGACGGCCAGCCGCGGCAACCACGCAATCCACTTCGGCACCCGGCTGCGCGCGGATAACGACGTCAACCTATCCGAGTCCGGGACGAACGGATCGTATACATTTACGTCGCTCGCTGGCTACATTACGGCGCTGCACAATGCCTCGCTCGGTCTCCCGGCAACGGCCAGCCAGTATTCGGTGACAGTAGTAAACAAGCCAACCGCGAGTGCGACGATATTCGACGCTGCCCTCTATTTTCAGGACGACTGGAAGGTGAACCAGAAGCTGACATTTGGTTATGGCCTTCGCTACGAAGCGCAGAACCGGATTCGCGACAAGTGGGATTTCGGTCCACGCTTCTCCGTGGCGTATGCTGTGGGGCGCGGGAAGACTCCTCCGAAGACCGTAATCCGCGCCGGCTATGGCTGGTTCTTCGAGCGCTTTAATGCTGCCGGCTCCTTCAGCTCTGCGGCCCCGACGCCTTACGTCATCACCACGATCCATCAGAACAATCCATTTACCGGCACGCCGAATCAGCAGGGCTTCACAGCAAATGCTCCAAGCTTCCTCCTGGCGAATCCGCAGGACCCTAACAGTTCTGCGATCCGGCAGCCAAATAGCGCGCTCTCCTCAAAGTCGAGCATCCCTACCTACTACACCATCGACCATCATTTCCATGCGGCGCTCGATATGCAGGCTGCGATCGGGGTCGATCACCAGTTCGGCAAAAACACGACCTCGAACATCACCTACCTCTACTCGCAGGGCGTACACCAGTACCTGACCAACAACGTGACGGCGCCTATCCTCGACCTGGCGACCTATACGACGACGCCTGATCCGAATGTGGCGACGCCGCAGTTTAATTACCAGTTCCAGTCGGAAGGTTTCTATCGCCAGAATCAGATCATCGTGACTGGCAACTCCCGCATCAAGCGGCTCAACATCTTCGGCTACTACGCTTATAGTCGTGTGCTTGGAGACACGAACGGCGCGACCAGCCAGCCCTCGGACCCGCACAACATCGGCCTCGATTACGGACGCACCGGCTATGACACACCACAACGCGGAGCCATCCTGGGCAACGTCAGCGCACCCTATGGAATCTCTGTTGCCCCATTCCTGAGCTTCAATGCGGGCACACCGTTCGACATCACAACCGGTGAAGACACCAGCGGCAATAACCAGTTCAATTTTCGCCCCACGGTTGCGCCGCTGAGTGGTGCGGCATGCAATAACGCGAACGGTGCGCAGCTAACCCCCTATGGCTGTCTCGATCTCGGCACCGTCGCCGGACACAGGCTGCTGCCCTACGGTTCCGGCGTTGGTCCTTACAACATTGCGCTGAATTCGCGTGTGAGCAAAGTGATTGGCATCGGCCACAAGGTGAAGGGCGGCGGACCGGGCGGCGGACCTCCGGGAGGCGGCCGCGGTCCAGGCGGTGGCGGCATCGGCGGCCGCGGTCTAAGCGGCAACCAGGGTGGTCCAGGCAGGCTCGACCAGGCAACATCGCGCCGCTACAATCTGACGCTCTCTGCCTTTGCGACCAACGTGTTGAACCACACCAATCTCGGCACACCGAACGGCGTATTGCTGAATCGTGATCCCAGTGGCGCAACTTCAGTCAATTCGCTGTTCAATCGTTCGCAATCGCTGGCCGGCGGCTTCTTCGGTCCCAGCAGCGCGGGCAACCGCAGTATCTATGTGTCGGCATCGTTCAACTTCTGATCGAGACGACGAATTAAAAGCTGCCGGTCAGGCGCATCTCCACACTGCGTCCTGGCCCGATGGCATTGCCCGAGAACAGTCCCCCGAAGTCGATCACATCCAGTTCGTTGGTCAGGTTCTCTCCATCGATCTGCAGGCGGATCTTCCTTGTGGGTGCTGCTTCGGAAGCGCCCGCACGCTGGCTGTAAAGCTCCACACCGCTCGACGCACCGAGGAGCCAGTTGGGCCGAATCCGTCCGCGATCGAAATTCAAGCGGTTCAGCACCGACTTTCCGTACTGCGCCTGCGCATCAGCAGCCGTGCCTTGAAAATCAAATGGCAACCCGGTGTTGTAGGCCAGAGTGCCGGCAACCCACCAGCGCGGCCGCACCTGGTATTGCACGCGCGATCGACCAGTATGTCTCTGGTCCTGTGAATCGGGGAAATGCCCTGCCAGCTGCGTGGTGGCATCCACTACCTGCTGACCCAGAAACAGTCCGCCGTTGACCGGGAACCAGACATTGCCAAGCTGGTAGGCATAACTCAGAAAGCCGGAAACACCACACCATACCGGCATTTCAAGCTTCGTCTCCGCTCCGTAAATCACAGCTTTGCGAAACGAGATGGGAAAACTGACAGCGGTATTCAGCAGCTGGTCGTCATCGGCGAAGTTGCTGAGATCGCGACGGTACACATTCGCGTCGACCCGCAGACGCTGACTGCCGTCAATCGAAACAGCTTTACTTATGCCCGCTTCGTAGTAGCTTCCACGGGATGGCTGGACGGGCAGTCGCAGCACATCAGCATTGAGCGACGCCACCGCAGTCGAACTCGACAACAGAATATTCGTGAACGTCGGCGTCTGAAACACCCGATCGTACGAAGCATGCACCACCATTTGCGACGCAGCAAAGTACCGAGCCACAGCTACGCGCGGGCTGAAAGCCTGCTGGTTAAGAATCAGCTGGTAGTGGTCCCATCGCAGGCCCGCCCGCACTGTCCATGGACCGGCATGGAACAGATCTTCAACAAACGCTGCCTGCTCCAGGTCTGGCCTTGAGCCGACAAAAGCAAAGGCCGGCGGCGTGCCTGGATCGAACTGCGTGAAGTCTGTAATGGTGTCGCGAAAGTCCTCATCGATGATCGACGCGTCCGACTCCATGCCCGCTTTCCATTCATGCTGGCGCCAGCGGCCCTCCAGGCTCGCCTTGAAATACCCTTCGCGAAAATGATTCTTCTCAAATGCCACGATGGGAGTTGCTGCTACGTTGGAATTAAGATCACTTGACGTATCGCGCACCATCCCCTGCAGATGCGCCAGCATGTTTTCCCCTGACGGCGTCCCGAATACATGCTGGTAGACCACGGTCCCCAGCGTCTCGAGATTGTCGGCCGTCACGCGCTGATTTGCCTGCTGCTGCACAAGCTCATTTGGAATGTCGTAATGCGCGAGCGAGTGTTGCACGTTCAAGGTGAGCCGATCGTTCTCGGAAAAGTCCCGCTCGAACTCTGCTCCAAATTCGCCGATGGTGCCCGCGTTGGTGTAGTTCTGCGGTACCACGGGGTTCAGATAGCGATCTGTCCGGTCGCCATCGCTATCGACCTCCACCGTGTCCCGGCCGCGAGTCCATCGCGCTTCTCCGTACGCACCGGCAGTGGCATAGCTGCCTCCGGAAAGCGCTATCCTGCCGTGCAGACCCGCGTCGTCTTCGCGACTGCTGGTCACATCAATCACCCCGCCCATCTTGCGTCCGAATTCTGCCGGGATGCCCGCGGTGTAAATGTGCAGCGATTCCACATCCTCGGCATTCATCGGCGGCCCGGAACCGGGTGAACGATTGTCTGTGAAAGGAATTCCATCCACAACAAACTGTGTCTGGTACTCCGACCCGCGCGGATGCAGCACCGCATTGCCTTCATACAACCAGCCTGGCTGCGTGTTCACGAGTTCCTGCAAAGACCTTCCAGGTATCGACTGGGGCCTTGTTGCAATCTGTGCCGGCCCGACTTCGCTGCTCGCACCGGCACGTTGCGGATCGATGAGCGTGTCGTTCGCATTCACCTTTACCCTGGTATCGACTGTCGCCACGTTCAGCATCACGATGCGCTCCACGGGAATGGCGGACTGAACCTCAACCGTCAGGGAGGCTTCGGCAAACCCGGCAGCGACCGCGGTTACCTGGTAAATACCATGGCCCAGTCGCGCCGCATCCGCATTGCCATTGGCATCCGTAACGAGTTGCTTGCTGAAATGCTGACTTTCGCTGTGCAGGACAATCAAACCCGACAGCACTCGGCCAGTGCTGTCTTCGAGATGAACGCGAACCTCGCCATCGCTACTTTGCGCGACCAGCCGCGTCGCACTGGCCATCGTAATAGTGAGTGCGAAGGCGGCCGGGCGCAGCCATGATGAGACGTATCGGGACATGCAGCTACACAAGTATAGAGACCTGGGGGCGGTCTGGAACTTAGGCCACGCGGTCGATCGTCAACATGGTGCGGTCGTCATGCGGTGGGGCGCCGCTGCAGAATTGGTTGACGGCCGCAAAAGTCTGCTGAATCGGATCATTCACCGCAACATGCTTGGCGAGCTGAAAATCACCGAACTGCTCACCCTGGGCATCCTCAGTTTCGCTGATGCCGTCGCTTAACAGGATGACGCGTGCCCCGACCGGGAGTTGAAACCGAATAGCGTGAAAGTCTGCACCCGGGATCAGGCCCACTGGCACGTCGCCATCCGGAATAACCTCGGGTAAGCCGCCATGGAGGCACATAAGCGGTGCACAATGGCCGGCATTCACCAGTTCAACCTCGCCACCATCGCAGTATTTAATAACTGCCATGGTTACGTATTTTTCTCCGGACACACGCGCGCACAGAAAAGCATTGACAGCTTGGACCGTTTCGACGATCGTTGCACCGGTAGTGATCTGCGCATACATCATGCCCTGGATAATGGAGGCCAGCAGCGCTGCCGACATCCCCTTGCCGGACACATCCGCGACAATAGTAACGAAGCCGTTTTTTACCGGAATAACGTCGTAAAAGTCGCCGCCTACTTCCGTGCACTGCATCGTCTTCGCCGCGAGTTTCGCATATGGAAATTGTGGAAGTTCGGTCGCAATCAACCGCTGCTGGATCGACGACGCAATCTCCATCTCCTTACGCATCAATGCCGCCGCCTGCTCTGCCTGCAGCATCGCGGCGTTCTCGACTAACGTTGCAGCTTCAGTTGCAATAATGTGCAGGATGTCTTTACTGACCCCGCTCAGGTTGCAGGCAACCAGGCGGCTGTCAAGATACAGCAGTCCAAGCAGGCTGCCGGACGCGCGACGACGCAGCGGAATCGCGATGACGCTGCGCAATTCATGCGCGATGATGCTTTCGCGGCCCAGGTCCCAGCCGCGTCCGGTCGCGTCTCCCATGATGTATTCGGATCCCGACTCAGCTGCGTCACGCACAATCGACCGGGAGATTTTGGAATCGTCTTGCAGCGCCTCGCCATCCTTGGTGCGGCCGGACTCCATCTTCAACGTGCCGACGCTCTCACCCAGAAAGACGAAACCACGCTCCGCACCCGTCACACGAAGTGCGTACTCCACCATCGTATTCAGCACGTCTTTCAATACACGTGTATTGCTGAAACTCTGCGCAGCCTGAAGAAAAAGAGACAGCTTCTCGAGATCGGATCCATTCGAGTTACCCTGGACACGATCGAGAAAGGATCGCGCCGTGCCATCGTTATCCTGCGATCCGTCCAGGTAAAGCAGCGTCGCGCTGGGCGTACCCAGCTGTATCTGGTCGCCGGAACGCAGCCGCGTGCGCTCGACTTTTACACCATTCACAAGTGTGCCGTGACGACTGGCGAGGTCCTGGATAAAAATCCCGTCGTCGTCGCGCTGCAGTATGGCATGCTCTCGGGAAACATGCGCATTGTTCACCGTCAGGTCGCGATCGACGCTGCGACCGATCGTGAATGGCAGTGCCTCGACGATGACTGTGCGCGTCCCCTGCGCATCGCGCAGTACCAGCCGCGGAGCTTCTTTTTCTATATTGAAAATACTGGACGGCAAAGCATCCTCCACCGGGGGAAAGCGCTTTCAGGTGGGAGAAGTCTAACACCGCGTCCGCAGGATCGTTAGCGCCCTCAGCGGCTTGTTTTTCTGATCCGGGGCCGGATTAGTCCTGCTCAACGACGGATGAGCGCCTCGAATAATTCGCTGAGAACGGCATCCAGGTCCTTGCCGGACAGCAGTTCAGGACGGAAGTGACTTTCGAGGACGGCAGCGCTCATCACTGCACCCACCAGGGCCATTCGCCTCTCCACTCGATGGGATTCCTTAGGCTTGAGCTCACCGAAGACGGAACCGAGGGAGCCTGTAGCAGTGGTCGACTTTAACATGCTCATCAGTTTCTGCAATCGAACTTTGAGCTTCGGCTGGCGCAGTGCAAAAAGCTTGAACTCGAGAACCAGCATGGTCCAGCTCTTGTCCGATGCCTTGCGGACAAGCATCGCGCGCAACTGTTTTAATCGTTCGTCATGGTCAGGATACCTGTCGATCATCTGGCCAAACTCGGCAATGGACGCTTGAATCCTTTGTTCAAGCAGACCCAGGAATAAATCTTCCTTGCTTTTGTAATGCGCATAGATTGCGCCTCTGGTATAGCCCGCTTCCACGGCAATCTGCTCGAGGCGGGCATTGGCAAAACCATCGCGTGTGAAGACATCCTGCGCAGCCGACAGCAATTTCGCCCGGGTGGCTTCAGTCCGCTCCTGGTGCTTGGTGCGCAGTCGGATTGGAGTTTCTGCCGCCACTTGAAATTCAATCATACGGTAGAAACAGCCCTGTGTTATAAAAATACATACACGCATGTTTGTAAATAAGACAATACGATGCTGCACGCTTTCATTCGTGCTCTCGCTTTGCGTCCACGCCGCGACAGCGCAGATCCAGGGCAATCGCGAGAGTTCCGGTGCTCGCGCTACGCAGCTTCCGCTTTCCGGCAGGCAAGGCGGCGGCTCTGTGAACGTGCAGCAGTCGGCGGCCCCGGCAGGCGGTGGCAGCAACACTTTGAATACGAGCATCTCGGTATCAGGCAGTACCGCGGGTAGCATGCTGGATCCTTCGTTTGTGCAGGACACAACTGCCGGCACGATCGCTCTCACCCTGAACGATGCGATTCGGCGCGCTCTCGCCTTCAACCTGGGAAGGGTCAGCGCAGACAATTCTGCACGTCAGGCTTCCGCCCAGCGCATCGCAGTCCGCAGCAGCCTGCTCCCGCAAATCTCTGCCAGTCTTTCCGAGAATGCCGCCAAGGTTGATCTTGCAGCGGAGGGCTTCAGTGCAAGCGCGTTCGGCACTTCGCTCGGCTTTGCCTTTCCAACTGCTGTCGGGCCGTTCCATTACTACGATCTGCATGGTGCCCTGTCCCAGGATGTGCTGGACTTCACCGCTATCCACAACTACCGTTCGGCACAGCAGTCCGATCAGGCATCCGGCTTCAACGCGAAGGATGCACGAGAGCAGGTGGTGCTGGCTGTAGCCGGAACCTACCTGCAGTTGCTGGCAACTTCAGCGTTGCTCGAGCAGCAGCGCGTCGAAGTGCAGTATGCGCAGGCCTCGTACAACCAGGCGCAGGCACAGGCGGATGCGGGTAACAAGGCGCCTATCGATGCTACTCGTTCACTGGTCGAATTGCAGACCGAGCAGCAGCGGCTTAGTTCGGAGGGCGGCGATTTTCGCAAGCAGAAGAATGCGCTGGCACGCCTGATCGGCTTACCACTCGGTATCGAAATCACTCTATCGGAAAAGCTGCCCGAAGGCGCGCCAGCCGCACTGCCATTGAGCGACGCAATCCGGCAGGCGTTCGCGACTCGGTCTGACCTGCGTGCTGCCGAAGCGCAGCTTCGCTCTGCAGAAGAGGCCCGCAAAGCTGCCAGTGCTGAGCGCTTGCCCTCGGCGAACATCAACGGCACGTATGGACTACAAGGGACAAATCCGAACCAGGGAACGACTGTCTTTCAGGCGGCTGCGACGGTGAGCGTGCCCGTCTTTGAAGGTGGCCGCATTCACTCGGACGCCGTGCAGGCTGAGGCCGCGGTCGCGCAGCGCCGCGCCGAACTGTCAGACCAGCGTGGAGCCGTTGAGCTTGAAGTTCGCAACGCGTACATCGATCTCGAGGTCGCGTCACAGCAGGTAACGACTGCCATCAGCAACCGCAAGCTTGCTTTGCAGACTCTGCAGCAATCGCAGGATCGTTTCGCAGTGGGTGTCGCCAATTCTGTGGAAGTTGTGAGCTCACAGCAATCGCTCGCAGCCGCCGATCATGATTACGTCAGCAGCCTGTTCTCGCAAAGTGTCGCGCGCATCTCTCTCGCACGTGCGATGGGTGAAGCCGAGAAGGACCTGCCCGACCTGTTGAAAGGAAGCCTCTAGATGCCATCCGACTCGCACGATAATCCACAAGCTGGAGGCACTGTCGCTACGGCACCTGTGCTTCCGGCCTCCTCTGTGCCAGACACACCGGAGGCTCCGCCGAAGCGTGGCATCAACCGCTTCATCGTCATCGGTGTCATTGCCCTGCTGGCCGTCGCCGGCATCCTCTACTACCTGTACACGCAGACGTACGAGTCTACTGACGACGCGCAGGTTGATGGGCATCTGAACCCGATTGCTTCGCGCGTCGATGGCTCGGTCACGGCCGTGCACTTCGAGAACAACCAGGTGGTGCACGCGGGCGACACGCTTGTCGAACTCGACCCCAAGGACAACCAGGTAGCGCTTGCGCAGGCACAGGCGCAGTATGACCAGGCGCAGGCGCAAGTCACGGCAGCGCATCCAAATGTCGCGATCACGCGCTTTACCAATACCAGTGATGTGACTT
>CAZZVA010000103.1:0-11324 GCA_964657345.1 uncultured Acetobacteraceae bacterium
GTGGAACAATCTGAAGCAGTGTTGGGAGCAAATTGTTCCACGTGGAACAATTTGCCCTCACCAACCCAGCCGATGACGACAATTCACGATATGTGCAAGATGATGCCGCGAATGCCAGGCATACAGCCCGAGCGCAATCTCCAGCGACTGCCTGCCATTCTCCGGATGCACAAAGCCGCGCCCCGTCCAGTCCTGCTCCCCGACTGCACGCAATGTCGCCACCCAGCGCTGATGCACCGCATCCAGTAATTGCGCAGACACCAGCGGCGACAACTTTGTATCCGCCAGGTTGGCCCACAGACCCTGTGGATACGCGTAGATCGCCGGCCAGTCCGTAGTAATCGCCAGCCGCATGCGCGAATAGGCATTCAAATGACTATCGCCCACATGATGCACCAGCTGCCGGATCGTCCAACCCTCCGGACGGTACGGCGTGTCGTACTGCGCATCCGTCAGCCCGGCCAGCGCAGCCGCCAGTTGCCCCGGAAGTGCTGCCAGCACATCGATATGCGCCGCGCGTTCTGCCGACGAAAAGGTCTTCGGCGGCGCATATTTGCCAATTGGATATTGAAGAGAAGCCAGGTCGCTCATACCGCTCGATACTACCGCGTCGATATTAACTACATCATCATCGCTGGAACCGGGAGACTACCTCGCAGAGAACGGGGACAGCAGCGGCCTGGCAGCCTACAATAGAGGCAGCCCACCAACATCACGCACCACAGAGAGGCGACCGATTTGGCTACGCAGACCGCGATACCGCACGGCATGGACCACAAGCGCTACTTTTTCGAAAAGTTCGGCATCACCGAGCGCCTTCTCGAACGCTGTCTCGGCGAGGCCCTGCATGCCGGCGGCGACTATGCCGACCTCTACTTCGAGGCCATCTCGTCGACCTCCATCGGCCTCGATGAATCGATGGTCAAATCCGCCAGCCAAGGCATGAGCGCCGGCTGCGGCATTCGCGTCCTGAGCGGCGAACGCACCGGTTTTGCCTACACCGACGATCTGTCCCCGGAACGCCTGCTGCGCGCCGCCCGCACCGCCGCGCTCATCGCCAGCGGCCCCGCAAAATCCTCAGTAGCAGCCTTCGAAAGCAAGGCTGCTGCAGCCCCGTTGTATCCCGTTCCAGCCGCCGATGCAGACCCTGGTATCGCTGCCAAACTCGCCCTGGTCCGCCGCGCAGACATCGCTGCCCGTGCCTACGATCCGCGTATTGTGCAGGTCCGCGCCGGCTTCCTCGACGAAGTGCGGCGCATCCTCATCGCCGCCAGTGACGGCACCTTTGCTTCCGACACCCAGCCATTGGCGCGACTGAATGTCGGTGTCATCGCGAAGGACGACAGCGGGCTGGAAACCCGCACCACCCGCGGCAGTTCGGGTGGCGGCGGTCGCGTCGAAATCGACTTTTTTGAAGAAGACAAGACTCCCGAATATTTCGCAAAGGAAGCAGCCCGGCAGGCCATTCTGCAGCTGAATGCCGTCGCTGCTCCGGCGGGTGAAATGGAAGTCGTACTCGGTCCCGGCTGGCCCGGTGTGCTGCTGCACGAAGCAGTCGGCCACGGTCTTGAAGCTGATTTCAATCGCAAGAAAACCTCAGCCTTCGCTGGCATGATCGGCCGTCAGGTTGCGAGTTCGAAAGTCACCGTCGTCGACAACGGCACCATGCCGAATCGTCGCGGCTCGCTCAATATCGACGACGAAGGTTCTCCGACACAGGAGACCACGCTGATCGAAAACGGCATCCTCAAGGGCTTCATGAGTGACAAGCTTTCGGCTCGTTTGATGGGCACAAAAGACACTGGCAATGGCCGTCGCGAGAGCTACCAATCCATTCCCATGCCGCGCATGACCAACACCTACATGCTGGCCGGTGAAGACGCACCGGAAGACATCATCCGCAGCGTAAAACGCGGCCTCTACGCCGTAAACTTCGGCGGCGGCTCGGTCGACATCACCAGCGGCAAATTTGTTTTCTCCGCCTCCGAAGCCTACCTGATCGAAGACGGCAAAGTCACCGCCCCGGTCCGCGACGCCACCCTGATCGGCAACGGCCCCGAAGCCCTCAAATATGTCTCGATGGTAGGCCACGACCTCAAGCTCGACGAAGGCGTAGGCACCTGCGGCAAAGACGGCCAGAGCGTCCCCGTAGGCGTCGGCATGCCAACAATCAAGCTCGACCGCATGGTCGTCGGAGGAACAGGTCGCTGATGGCTTCGATCGGCACTCCCGACGTAGAAGTAAAAGAGACCGTAGACCTGCAGGCCGAAACTCGGCTCGATCTGCGTCAACTTGCCATCGATACCGTCGCACGTGCCATCGCTGCAGGCGCGGCGGATGCTGAGGTAGTGATTGCCGAAGGTGATGAATTTGAGGCGCTTGTTCGCATGGGTGAGGTCGAGCGGCTCAAAGAGGCTGGGTCGCGGGCTATCGGCATTCGTGTGTACTTCGCGGCTGTGGATGATGATGGCAAGCCTGCGGGAATGCGGACGGCTACGACTTCCTCGACCGACTTTTCCGATGACGCGATTGCGCGGCTGGTGGCAGGGGCGGTCGATCTGGCGAAGATTACGACGCCGGATCCGTTTGCCGGACTGCCCGAGCGCGAGGCTTTCGGATCGCTTGAAGGCGATTTGAAATTGTTCGATGAGACCGTCTATGCGTTGCCTCCGGCAGAGCGTATCGAGTGGGCGAAGCGGGCGGAGGCGGCCGCGCTTTCCTATGACGGGCCGATGTTCGGGGCCACGATTGCGAACAGCAAGGGTGCGGGCTTCGATGCGGCGACCGGGCACAAGATTCTCGCCAACTCGCGCGGCTTTGTCGGCGAATACCGGCGCAGCTACTGCTCGATCGACGCGGCTCCTATCGCACAAACCGCCGACGGCAAGATGCAGCGGGATTACTGGTACTCCAGTGCGCGCAGTGTGAGCAAGCTCGAGTCGCCCGAATCGATTGGCCGCGAGGCAGCGAGGCGGGCGCTGCGGCGCGTGGGTGCGCGGACAGTGGCGACGCAGCAGGTGCCGATCGTGTTTTGTCCGGAGATTGCGCGGTCGCTGGTGGGCCATATCTTCGAGGCAGCGAGCGGCTCGGCAATTTACCACCAGTCATCGTTCTTCACGGGCAAGCTGGGGCAGCAGGTGGCGGCGCCGGCCATCACGGTCATCGACGATGGAACGATTGTCGGCGGCTTTGGAACGTCTCCATTCGACGGCGAAGGCCTGCCGACGCGGCGAACGGTGATTGTCGAGAATGGCGTGCTGAAGAACTATCTGCTGAACACCTACATGGGACGCAAGCTCGGCATGCCGTCTACTGGCAATGCTTCGCGCGGTCTTGCGGGAACGCCGGGAATTGGCAGTCATAACCTGTTCCTGGAAGCTGGAGCGATGACGCCGGAAGAGCTGCTGGCTGCCATACCTTCCGGCCTTTATGTCACCGAGCTGATCGGACAGGGCGTGAACATGGTGACCGGGGACTACTCGCGTGGCGCGTCGGGATTGTGGATAGAGGATGGGAAGCTCACGTACCCGGTCGAAGAGATCACGATTGCCGGCAATCTGAAGGAGATGTTGATGAGCATTTCTGCCATTGCGGATGACCTGGTTTTCCGCGGGTCTGTGGCGTCGCCGACATTGCGCGTGGATGGAATGACAATCGCTGGTAGCTAAAAGAGCAAAGCCTGTAGAATCGCCCGACAGGGACAAGCGTCAAATGCTGTCCTGGCACCAGGGGATAAAACAGGCCTTTGAGATTCCGTGTGAAAGTTATCGTGCGCGGGAGTAGTATTGGCGACCGCAGACTAGCAAGGTTCTGTGGAAACGCTGAATGGCCCTGTTCTCTACCCTGATGCGTCCGCAGTTCACTTGTTCGGAGGACGACATGATTACTTTCCGCAGATGCATGCGTGGCACAGACGGGCTTGCACAACGGGCAGCCAAATCTTTGCTGCTGACTGGCGCCACATGGACGGCGGGCCTGGCGCTATGCCTTTCGATGACCGGCTGTCTCGCACACGACAAGAGCGAGACCTATTACCTGGTCGCGACCAATATCAATCTTCCCTACTGGCAGAGTGCGCAGGCCGGCCTGATGGCGGCTGCTAAGGAGTATGGCGTTTCCGCCTTCATGGATGGACCGACGACCTTCGATCCGCAGGCCGAGGTACAGGAGTTTCGCTCGGCGGTCGCGAAGAAGCCGGCAGGCATCCTGGTGTCAGTGGCCAGCGCCCAGTTGATGATTCCCGAGATCGATGCTGCGATTTCTGCAGGCATCCCGGTGATCACGATCGACTCGGATGCGCCGGAGAGCAAGCGGCTGTACTTTATCGGAACGAACAACCTGACAGCAGGCCGGCTGGGCGGCCAGAGAGTGGCTGCGCAGTTGAGCGACAAGGGCAACGTGGTGTTCTTCACCATGCCGAACCAGCCCAACCTGGAAGAGAGATTGAAGGGCTATAAGGATGCGTTTTCTGCGTTTCCCGGAATCAAGATCGTCGATGTGTTCGACATGAAGGGCGATTCGGGTACGGCGATGGACAAGGCGTCAGAGTACCTGGGTAAAGCCGGCAAGGACAAGATCGATGCGTTTATCTGCCTGGAAGCCTCGGCGGGCAAGGATGTGGGTCTGGCTTTCCAGCGGGCGCATGCGGCGGGGCGGCTGCTGGTGGCGATGGATGCTGATCCCGAGACGCTGAAGATGGTGAAGGACGGAACGATCGATTCGACCATGGCGCAGAAGCCGTACACCATGGCGATGCTTGGATTGCAGGGGCTGGATCATCTACACCACTACAAGCCGGCTTCGCTGACAGGAGATATCGGCCTGGATGTGAACTCGCCAGTGCCCGCGTTTGTCGATACAGGGGTGACGCTGGTGGATATGGGCAATGTGGACAAACTGATGAAGCCGAATACGGCGAAGTAATTTCATATACAGGTCATTCGAAACGGGAGTATTGGGCGCGCGTTTCCTTTTGCGGAACGCGCGCCTTTTTCTGTCTGCGGCAGTTGGCGTGGCTTTGCGCGAACGCAGTAGGATAGCGGCGAGGGGCCAGGATGCCGGCAGGCGAAGTCGAGGTGAAGAGCATTGCCGGGGAGGGTGCGGCCCAGGAACGGGAAGCGCACCCGGTGCTGCTTGCGCATGCTATCGCTTTCGATTTTGAGGACAGGCGGAAGGCGCTCGGATCCCTGCCGGAGCGCTGTGGTGTGTTTGCGCTGTTCGGCGAGGATGCCCATGCTGAACCGTACCTGGCAAAGGCCAGTCATATACGGCGACGCCTGGAGCGATTCTTAAGTCCGTCTCCGGCGCAGTCACGAAGACTGCAACTGGCAGAGCGGATACGCCGCATCGAGTTTACGGAGACTGGTTCCGATTTTGCATCGGACCTGGTGTTTTACCAGGCTGCTGCTGCGATCGACAGGCTGGTTGAGGAAGCGGGCAGGCGCAATACGCGCGACGCCCGGACGCGGTTGCGATTGCGACCGGCGGCTTTTTTGAAGGTCAAAATGGAAAATCGCTATCCGCGGGCGGTGGTCACGACACGGCTGAGTGGAAGCGTTGCGGGAGCGGGAGGACTGAAGGAACCGGTGGGTCCGTTCCCTTCGAAGGCTGCAGCTGAGCGCTACCTGGAGCAGGTGCTGGATCTGTTTCTGTTGCGGCGCTGCGTGATGAACCTGGATCCGGATCCGGCGTTTCCGGGGTGCGTGTATTCCGAGATGAAGAAGTGCCTGGCGCCCTGCTACCGGGGCTGTACAGACGAGCGGTATGCCCAAGAGGCAGTGGCGGTTGGTGAGTTTTTTCGGACGCGGGGGCAGAGCCTGCTGCGGATGATTGGCGAGGAGCGCGCCGCGGCGGCGGAATCACTTGAGTTCGAGCAGGCTGCAGCCTTGCACCAGCGCTACGAGAAGGTAGAGGCAGTGGCTGCGCAGATGCCGGAGGCGGCGAGGCCGGTGAGTGAGTTGAGTGGTGTGATCGTGCAGCCGGGGAGCGAGCCAGATACGGTTGACCTATTTCTGGTTGTGCGCGGCCTGCTGCTGGGGCCGCAACCCTATTCGACGCTGGGGATGCGTCTGCACAATGAGATGTCCGGCTCGTCGTCGCTGTACACGCAGCCGATGGCGTTGATGCCGGTGCCCCTGGCGGAGGATGGGGCGACGCCGGTGAAGGACGCTTCGCGCGATGTGCTGGAGGCGCGGCTGGAGGCAGTGATTGCGAGCCTGGAGGCTCAAAAAACCGCGAAGGACAGGAACGTCTATGACGATCATCTTTCGTTGTTTGCGCGATGGTTTTACCGGCCACAGACGCGGCGGATCGGCGAGGTGATCTTCCGCGAAGGTGATGGTGAATTGAGGGGGCGCAGTGTGATCCGGGCTATTTCGCGGGTGGCAGCGTCGGCGCAGCTTGGCTCGAGTGCGGCCGGGATGAAGCCGGCGAAGTGGCATGCCTGATCTGTGGTGGGAGCGCGATAGACTTGACTGGCGAGCTTTGGCTCAATCCTCGACAGCAGGTTCAATGCGATATGGTGCAGTTGCTTCCGTCGATTCTTTCTTCTGATTTTGCTCACCTGGCGGATGCCGTGCGTATGGCGGAAGAGGCAGGCGGGACGGCGATTCACGTGGACGTGATGGACGGGCACTTTGTTCCGAATATCACGCTGGGGCCGCCGGTGGTGAAGTCGCTGCGCAAGGCCACGAAGCTGCCGCTCGATTGCCACCTGATGATTGAGAATGCGGATGAGTTTATCCCGATGTTTGCAGATGCCGGCGCGGACTGGATTGGCGTGCATTATGAAGCATGCCGTCACCTGCATCGCACGCTCCAATTGATTGAGGATCACGGGATGAAGCCGGGCGTCGTGATCAATCCGGCGACACGGGTGGAGGTGCTCGAAAATATTCTGCCGATGCTCCACCATGTGCTGGTGATGAGCGTGAATCCGGGTTTTGGCGGGCAGAAGTTTATTCCGTTCTCACTGGAGAAGCTGAGTCATCTGCGGAGGATTCGAGCCGAGCGCGGCTTGAAATTTTTGATCGAGGTGGATGGGGGCGTGGCTCACGATACGATCGCGAGCGTCGTCAAAGCAGGAGCTGAGCTGCTGGTGGCGGGCAGTGCAGTGTTCAGTGGCGGCGATCCGGTGAAACAGGGGGCGGCGCTGCTGGCGGCGGCCCGGGCTGCGGATGAGGGACGGGGAGGCCACATCGATGGCTTTGCCGCTGCGGGCGCGGTGCAAGCGGCAGGCTAGACGTATACACTGATGGGAACGACCTCGAAGGCATCGCAGACAGCTTTCGAGGGTGATTATCCGCAGGGTGGATTGAGCGGCGTCTGCGCATTGGAGTGTGAATGAAGCGTTTGTTATCGAGCCTCTCCGCTATCTGCATGGCAGCATGCATGGTAGCCCCGGTTTCCTCAGCGCACGCCGGAGTTTTTGATAAGAAGCCAAAGTCCAACAAGGCATCCGCAAGCGATCCGACGGCGGGATTGAAGTCCAAGCAGCCGGACCGTGAATTGTTTGATAAGGCCATGGTGGCGATGAAGAAGGGCAAGTTCGATGTGGCCCGGCTGGATCTCCAAACCATGCTGAATACGTACCCCGAGTCGGAGTACGTGATGCGGGCCAAGCTGGCGGTGGGCGACACCTGGTACAAGGAAGGCGGTACGGCGGCGCTGGAGCAGGCCGAAGCCGAGTACAAGGACTTCATCACCTTCTTCCCCAATCAGCCGGAAGCTGCCGAAGCGCAGATGAAGGTGGCTGACATTTATTACCAGCAGATGGCGAAGCCGGATCGCGACGATACCAATGCGGAACGGGCCGAACAAGAGTATCGGCTGATGATTCAGCAGTTTCCGGAGTCGACGCTGGTGCCGCGAGCCAAGCAGCGGCTGCGCGATGTGCAGGAAGTGATGGCGGACCGGCAGTACGAGATCGGCAGCTTCTATGCGACCCATGAGAACTGGGCGGCGACGATTGCGCGTTTGCAGAGCCTGGTTGACTCCTATCCGCTGTATAGCCACAGTGACCTGGCGCTGCTGCAGCTTGGCGATGCGTATGCAGCCGAGTCGGCGATTGCGCAGAGGATGAATATCAATGGCGCGGCGAAGGAGAGACTGGCGGCAGTATATTCCGATCGCGCTGCCCGGTATTACGCGGAGGTGGTGACGCGCTACCCGATGGCCCCGCACGTGGAAGATGCGCGCGAACGGCTGATTGGCATGGCGCGGCCGGTACCGGAGCCATCGCAGGCAGCGCTTGCGGAGAGCGAAGCAGAGGAACAGAGCCGCGTGAACGTGAAGCTGAAGGATCGCGCGATGCTGCTGGTGAAGCATGGGCCTTCGACGATCAGTGCTTCGCGGATCGGCGAGCCGACGATGGTGAATCCGAAGGCGATTACAGCGCCGGAGGTCAGCAAGGACAACATTGCCGTGTTCACGGCGGCATTGAACAACAAGCCGGTGGGTTCGCCTGTGGGCGCGGTTGCGAGTACTGCGCCGAACTCGGATGGGACGGCTCCTCCGCGCACGGAAAGTCCTGCGGTGAAGCTGGATGACGTACCGGGCGGCGATACGCCGGGCAATTCAGTGGGTGCGACGATCCTGAACAACAACGATGCGAAGTCGGTTGCGGGTGCCCCGGCGACGGGTACGGCTCCTGATCCCTCGACGCCAGCGGCGCCACCACCGGCTGATGGAAATCTGAAGGCGGTCGGACCGGAGAATACGGCGCCCCTGCCTGCGGTGGAGAAGCCGGCGGAAGCCGAGGTGCAGCACAATGATGCTGCGGGTGGACCCGGTCCTGGAACTACGGTGACGAACGCCAGCGGGAAGAAGAAGAATCCCAAGGTGAAGGTGAACGAGAGCAAGGAATCGTCGAGCCGGCACAAGAAGAAGAAGGGTCTGGAGAAGGTCAACCCTTTCTAGCGGCTGCTGTTTCCAATGATAGGGATGCGGAGCACACTGATTCTGTGCTCCGCATTTTTTATTGCGACGTGGAGGCGAATCGCCTTTCGAGTGTGGTGTTGGTAGGATTAGGCAGACGCCCTGATGCCGCACGAACTTGCTAAAGCCTACGACCCCTCCCTGATAGAAGATCGCTGGGCCCAGTACTGGGTCCGCGAGCATATTTTTGATGCACCCACGCCGACGGGCACGTTGGCGGACGCTGCTGCGCGTAAGGCGTTTACTGTGCTGCTGCCCCCTCCGAATGTGACCGGCAAGATGCACATGGGGCATATGTTCGAGCAGACCGAGATCGATGTGCTGACACGGTGGCATCGCATGCGCGGCGAGCTGGCGAACTGGGTTCCGGGCACGGACCATGCGGGTATCGCGACCCAGATGATGGTGGAGCGGCAGCTGGCTTCCGAGAAGAGCAGCCGGCACGAGTTGGGCCGGGACGCCTTCGTTGGCCGTGTGTGGCAGTGGAAAGAGCACTATGGCGGCGCGATCCTGGACCAGATGCGCAGGCTTGGTGCATCGGTGGACTGGTCACGTGAATACTTCACGATGGATGAGCGGCTGTCAGTTGCGGTGCGCGAGGCATTCGTCCGCCTGCATGAACAGGGACTGATCTATCGGGGCGCCTACATTGTGAACTGGTGTCCGAGCTGCCAGACGGCTGTGTCCGACCTGGAGGTAGTGCATGAAGAGCAGCAGGGCAAGCTGTATGTGATTCGCTATGCCGTGGTTGGACCCGGAGACACGCCGACCGGAGACACGATCACGATTGCGACGACGCGGCCGGAAACAATGCCCGGTGACGTTGCGGTGGCCGTGCATCCGGATGATGAGCGCTACAAGCCGGTCCAGCGGATGAAGGTAGTCGAGCCGGTGACCGGGCGGATCATTCCAATTGTGACCGATACCTGGGTAAGCGCGGAGTTCGGAACAGGCGCGGTGAAGATTACACCGGCGCACGATGCGAATGATTTCGCGCTGGGTAAGCGGCATGAGCTGCCGTCGATCAATGTGATGGATGAGACCGCGCATATGAATGCGGCTGCAGGCAAGTATGCGGGCCTCGATCGCTTTGAAGCACGCAAGCAGATCATTGCCGACCTGGAAGCGCGCGGCGCGCTGGTGGAAGTGAAGGAACACACCAATGCTGTTGGCAGGTGCGATCGTTCGCGCGATGTGATTGAGCCACGGCTTTCGACGCAGTGGTTTGTGAAGATCCAGCCGCTGGCCGACAAGGCGATTGCGGCGGTCGAGCAAGGGCATATCCGGATTAAGCCGGAGCAGTATGAGAAGACCTATTTCGAGTGGATGCGGAATATTCATGACTGGTGTATTTCGCGCCAGTTGTGGTGGGGCCACCGGATTCCGGCATGGCATTGTGGAGCGTGCCAGGATGTTACGGTCGCACGGGAAACACCTGCGACCTGTGTGCATTGCGGCAGCACGGAGCTGACGCAAGAGACAGATGTGCTGGATACGTGGTTCTCTTCAGGGCTGCTGCCGATTACGGTGTTCGGCTGGCCGCACTCGACGCGGGACCTGGACGTGTTTTACCCAACGCAGCTGCTGGTGACTGGATTCGACATCCTGTTTTTCTGGGTGGCCCGGATGATCATGTTCGGCTGCCACTTCATGCTGGATATGCCGCTGCCGGATGGGACTGCCCGTACGCTCGAGGATGCGGTTCCGTTTCGCGAGGTGTATATCCACGCGCTGGTGCGGGATGCGGATCGGCAGAAGATGTCGAAGACGAAGGGGAATGTGATTGACCCGCTGGATACGATTGCGCGCTTCGGCACGGATGCGACGCGGTTCACGCTGGCGGCGATGGCTTCGCCAGGAACGGATATTGCGTTCAGTGAAGAGCGGACCGAAGGGTACCGCGCATTTGCGAACAAGATATGGAATGCGGCGCGGTTTGTGTTTATGCAGGTGGAACGTGCGGCGGAGGCGGGGATCGTGGTGCCTGCTGCTTCGCTGCCCGCCCTGATGGTGGCGGATGCCAGCGACACACTGGATGCCCGGTGGATTGTGTCGCGACTGAATTCCACTGCCGGTGCCGTGGATGCGGCCTTGAAGGAATATCGATTCGATGTTGCGGCGAATGCGATCTATCAATTCTTCTGGGGTGATTTCTGCGACTGGTACCTGGAGGTCGTAAAGATCCGTCTGGACTTTGCGGAAGGTGCTGACAAGGAAAAGACCAAGCGGGCGTTGACGATCCTGCTGGGAGTGTTTGAGGCGGCGCTGCGCCTGCTATCGCCGTTTATGCCGTTCCTGACAGAGGAGTTGTGGCATGCGCTGTATGAAGGTGCTGTGCCGGTCAAGTCCATTGCGTTGACCCGCTACCCTGCGGGGGACAGGATGTTGAT